>CAKOOV010000023.1 GCA_934098435.1 uncultured Bacilli bacterium | reverse complement strand
CCAATATTTCCTCATAATATCTTTTTGCTTCTTCCATATTATCTACAGGAAGAAAATAGTTGTCATAATTTTTCATAAATTTAATGTTCTCCTTTCTGCTATAAACTATACTACTATATTATATAGTAGTTATCGTTAAAAGTCAATATATAATAAAAAAATAGATTAGTTGCTCTGAACTAATCTATTTGTATAACTGCCTGTCGTCAAAAAAGACTGTCGTTACTGACAATCTTTTCGGTAAATTACTATAAATCAATAACTATAAAATTGTAATTTGTAACACCTTAAAAATTAAACCATTTAATACTTTCATATTCTTTAGGTATATTAGTATAGTCAAACCACCCTAAATTTTTAACGAATTTTATCGTATTATTTCCACATTTTTGTTGGAGAAATTTTACAAATAACTGCTCATCATAACAATTTGTTTTCTTCCAATTGAAAAATTGCTCTAACAAATTATCAAAATTGTTTAATATTTGCTTATCAACTTCATATAGCATAATATCTCCATCTGCACTTAACATTAATTTTTCCATGATACTTAATCTCCTCTACAAATTACTATTTGTCTATGAGATAATTATACCACTAAAATCAATTAATTCATATCCTTTACAAATAATTTATCTTACTATTTCAATGATAAGTTATAAAAAGAATAATCTGGAATAGAGATTATTCTTAAAAAGAGGTTTAGGGTACTGCTAAATTTACTACTTTACTACTAATTTTTACTACTATTTTCTTCTATTTTTTTATTATGTTCATTATTCCAAGTATAACATCTTTCCAACCCTATATATCGAATAATAATCCAAATTAAAGCATCATATATTTCATTAGGCTTGATATTAGAAGTTAAACAATATTTTTTTATATAAGATATATCAATAGGAAGTTCAAGAGTTCTTCCGTTATGACCTAACACTTTATATAAAAGATCTGTTGCAATATCATCACCTTCTGTAATAATACCATCAAGTTCTTCTCCTTTACCCCAAACATAATAATCGGTAATATCATCCACTTGACGAGAAAGTTCACGATATTTCTCAACAGTAATAATATCTTTTAAATTTTGTAACTGATAATTGATAGTTATTTCTAATACCTTATCTTTTTCTTTATCAGTTAACTCTTTAAACAAATTTCTTAAATCATTTAAAGATAAATTTTCTACTTCCAATACTTTTGTTAAGTTTTTAACTATTATACCTGTAAATTGCAAACTGATTTCATTTAATTTATCAGTATCATTAGTTTTAATTAATTTCATATTCTAGCTCTCCTTTTTTTATAAAACCTAAACCTACTTTCTAGCACTTATTTAAAGGAAATCTACACAAAATATTATTATAACTTACTACTCTATGGTAATGGTTAAATTTTCGATAACTTATTACAATATTAGTAAGTTATTTGAAAGGATGTGTGAGTATTAGAACAACTTATAAAGCAAGAAAAATATTAGCTAATAATATTGTCTATTATAGATTAAAGTGTGGTTGGTCTCAAGAAGATCTTGCAGAAAAACTTGGAACAACTACGACTTATCTATCAACTCTTGAAAATGCTAAACGAAATACAAGCATTGATTATATAGAACATCTTTCTAATATACTAAATGTTCAGCTTTCTCAATTATTGGAAGTGCGTGATCCAATAGAAAATCGCCGAATACCTAGAAGACCAAAGAATATGTAGATATTCTTTTTTTGGTGCCAAGTTAATTATAGCACATTTTTTTTTATATAAGATTAGTTAATTGCTCTCTACTAAGGAGCAGTATAAAATTGATATTTCCTATAAAATTATATATAGGAGGTATTCTTTGTGAAAAACACTTATGAACTATTTGCTTTAATTGGGCAAAATATGAAATCCATAAGAACAAATATTATTGGTAAATCTCAAGAAAAAATGGCAGAAGATACTGATATGAGTAGAAGTTTTATATCTCACATTGAAAGTCCTAATGTGGATACAGGAATTTCACTAGATACCCTATTCTTTTTAGCACAGAAATATAATTTTGATATTAGAAAATTTTTCGATGGTTACGAAAAACTTATGGATAAAGAAAATGAAGAAGATAGTTGAAATCTTCTTTTATTTTATGAATATAGGTATTCTTACTTACAAGCATGAAATCATTTTGAATAATCAGAATAAAAATCATTAAATAAATCTTCATCATAATCCCAAAGATTTTCTATTGGATTGTTTAATTTATGAATATTACTTTCTATTGAACTTTTGAAATATCCATATTTATTTTTTATAATGTTACCATCTTCATCTTCAAAATTTCTTTTTACTACTCTTGGAACTATATAATGAATAATACATATTAAATCTTTGTAAGAATTACCATCCATTAACAAATCTTCAAACAATTTGTCGTAATAAAATATTTGAGTATCTGTTTCATTTATATATCCCCTATCAATTAATTCTAAAGTTAAAATGTTATGTTCTTCAGCAACAAAAAAAGATGAAATTGTTTTATCATCTTTATCTATTTGTTTTTTAGTATTTATTATATTAGTATTTATTTGTGAAGTTGTTTCCACATTTGGATTATCCAGGTGTGGATTTTCCATATCTGGATTAGCTTGTTCATTTTCTAAATCAATAAAATGTGGTATTTCATATATTAAATAATTATATTCAAAATAACCTTTATCTCCTCTAACTTTTTCAATTTCTACATAATGATGTTCTTGTAGTTCTTTTAATATAGATCTGATTCCATCTCTACTCTCTTTGCTAATTGAACATAATCCTGCAAGAGAATAATCCCAATCTTCTGGTAATGATAGCATAAA
>CAKOOV010000022.1 GCA_934098435.1 uncultured Bacilli bacterium | reverse complement strand
AATGCTATTAATACTTGTAAAAATTCTGGTATAAAAATAGTTATGATAACAGGAGATAGTATAAATACAGCTCGTGCAATAGCTAAAAGTGTTGGTATTATCGATACCGATGAAGGAGCCACTACTGGAAAAGAAATAGATAAGTTAACCGACGATGAATTAAAAGAAGCCGTAAAAAAATATAATGTTTATGCTAGAATATCACCAAGTACCAAATTAAGGATAGTAGATGCACTACAAAGTAATGGTTATGTTGTAGCTATGACTGGAGATGGTGTAAACGATGCACCTGCTATTCAAAAAGCCGATATTGGAATAGGCATGGGCATAACAGGAACTGAAGTAGTAAAAAAAGTAGCAGATTGTATTCTTGTAGATGATAGTTTCTCTACCATCGTCGATGGAGTTGAAGAAGGAAGAAGAATAACTTCTAATATCAAGAAAATAATACTATACTTACTAGCAGGTAATATAGTAGAAGTACTTCTAGTATTCATATCCATGGTACTAAATATGGAAATGTTTACAACATTACAACTACTATGGATAAACCTAGTAACAGATAGTATCCCCGCTATTATGTTAGCCTTTGAAAAGAAAACAGAAGACCAAATGGAAAATACTCTTGCTAATAAATATAACGAAAGTTTCTTTACTCCATTATTAACAGCTAAAATAGTAATCGGAGCAATCATAAAATCAATAGTAATGTTAATAATATTTATCTATTTTGCAAAAGAAGTAGATGTAAATACCGCAGGTTCATTATTATTTATCTACTTAGTAACTCATGAATTACTATTCTCGTTCTCTTGTCGTAATATTAAGAAGTCAGTACTAAATAAAGACATCTTTTCAAATAAAAAACTAACCCTAGGAGTCTTAACAATATTATTAGTTCAAGTCATAGTATTAGTAACCCCAATAAGTAAATACTTTATAGTACCAAGTATAAAAATAAATTATATCTTGATAACTATCGGAATATGTTTTATAATGTTTTTATTAGGAGAGTTAGTAAAACCAATATATACAAAATTATTTAAAGATTACAGGGAGGTTAAAAATGAAAAATAATAATAGTACATTTATAGTACTCGGAGGTATATTTATCTTATCAGTATTTAGTTTCATTGTAGCAAAAAATATCTTACCAGATAGTGATAATAATCAGTATTACGCTAAACCTAATGAAAATATGACAGCAAAAATAGAAAGTATTACTAAAGAAAATAATAAACTTATAATAACAACAACAGGAGATCCAACTGAATACTGTCTAAAAACAACTAAGAGTGTTCCCAGTATAGATTCATTATGCTGGAATAAAATAGAAAATAACAAAGTAGAGAGTAATTACTTTACATATAAAAAATATTATCTTTGGATTAAAGATAGTGATAATAGAATAAGTGGTAGAACTACTATAGAAAAGGAGTAAATATGGAAGACGATAGAATAGAAACTACTAGAAATAGAGTATTTGCCCAAGAATTAGCTTTTGGTAAAGATAGTCCTATTGCTATGAAGACAAATGATAATTATGTATATAGAGTAACTGGCATGCATCAAGTAGAAGATATTATAACTAGTGGATATGCAAGAAGTAAAGATAAAGTAAAAGGTGGTCATAATAATGAACTATTTTGGACTAGAGGTAGTGACAAACTATTTTACTACGATAAAAGGCCAGTACTAGAAGCACCTTATACCAAAGTAAAAGATGGACAAATGGGAGCTATTCCTTTAGAAAATTTAACTGCTATATGGATATTTAATGAAAAAGAAAATAAATATGTTAATTGCATTGAATATTATAGATATCTAAGAGAAGAATTAATATCTTCCAAAGGAAAAAGTAGAAGGTAATATATTCCTCTCACACTACATTGTTCGAGGTTTTTGAAAGCCCAAGGTCTTTCAAAAATATTTACTGGGCCAAGTGTCTCTGAAATAAAAGTATTTATATAAACTATAGATTAATGTCTATAGTTTTTCTTATATCCACGTATTTTGTTGATAAAAAAATATATAAAATTATAATTTATACATTGACAAAAATAGGTTACATATGTTACTCTTAATACAGAGAGGAAAAGATATAGTATGTAATAAAAAAAATAAACATAAGGGGGAATTATATGACTGGAGAGCAGCTCAAACTACTAACAAAAATGAAAAAGTTAATAACTAAAGGAAATAAAAGATTTGCTAATAGAAAAGATAGAGATTACCTAGAAGAATTGTTAGAAATTGGAATAACTGAAAGTTTAGCATGGCAAGAAATATTAACATTATCTTCATATAACTATGTTCAAGATTATAAACCTTTTTATTCAAAAAGTGAAAATTCACTAATATTTAAAAAAGATATTAACGGAATAGAGTATATATTAAGTTAAAGATAGAAGAATATAATAATAAAGAAATGACGGTATGCTTATCATTTCATTTAGATTATAAATAGGAGGATATTATGAGATGTGATAATTGTGGTAGTACTGATACTTATATTAAGAATCATGAACATATCTACCAAATAAAAGGAAAAGAAATAAAATTTAATTCAGATAGAAGATTCTGCTCTAAATGTAATAATTTAGTATATGATGAAAAGCTAGATAATATTGCTTCTGAAAAAGGTATAGAAATATATAATAAATTATATGGAGTAACAAAAGAAGAAATAATAGCCTTAAGAAAGAAATATAATTTATCACAAGAATTATTTTCTAAAGTAATAGGCTGTGCTAAAAAGACATTAATAAGTTACGAAAAAGGAGTATCTATACCAAATGACAGCTATTTAATATTAATAAAAATTTTAATAGCCAATCCAGAAATAATAGCAAATTTAGTTGAAGCTAACAAAATACAATTTACCGATAAAGAATATAATAAAATTAATGATAAGATATCTATATTCTTAGCTAATAATGAAAGGCAATTATTACTAAGCGAAAAGCATAGCCCAACAGAGTATAACGGTTATACTAAATTAAATAAAGAAAAAGTATATAATATGATTATTTATCTATCAGACAAAACAATACTAAAAACAAAATTATTAAAAGAAATGTTTTATGCTGACTTCTTGTTTTATAAAGAAAATTGTAAATCAATAACTGGACTAGAATATTGTAAATTACCTTTTGGTCCAGTACCAGATAGTTTTGAAACAATATTATCATATGGAGATCAAGAGGATATAATAGACTATAAACCAGTAATAACTTCATCTAAAGAATATTACGAAATAACATCAAAGAAAAAGTTTAATAAAGATTTATTTACTAAAGAAGAATTAGAAGTATTAGATAAGGTAAAGAAATATTTTAAAAATTATAATGCTAAAGAAATAGTAGAATATTCTCATAAAGAAAAAGCCTTTATAGATACTAATAAATGTGAAAAAATAAGCTATGACTATTCTTTTGATATAGATTTAAAATAGTTATCAACAATATTTGTCGATAACTAAAAAGAAAAGAGACTATCTAGTAGTCTCTCCCCAGCTCAAGCGGTGTACTTAACATACACTTAATTTAATAAAATCGACATTGAACTATCGATCTGACGAGATTTCTCTCTGGTAACACAATAATACTATGACTATCATTAAAAGTTAAGTAGTTATTGCACTATTAGTATATTAAAAAAACAATAGAAAAATACCAAAAATATTATAGTTGTGATATAAAAATAGATAATATAAACTTATTAGATAAAATAACAAGCATATATACAAATAATAATATAGTGATTGCTATTAAAGAAAGCTATAACTATTTAAAAGATCATGAAGAAGAATTTATAAATAAGTGTAATAATAAATAAGTGATTAATATACAGAAATTGTTGACTAATAAAAACATCAACAATTTTTTTACACTCATTAAATATTTATTTAAGTAAATCAATAAAATTATTAATAATAATATTATTTTTTCTATTTGAGTCTACTAAATATGCCAAATGTTTAGTGCTAAGATTAAAATCAGTATTAAGTTCAAACAACTCTTTATTTTTTAATTTATCTTTAACATATTCTCTAGTAACTAAACCAACACCTAAACCACTTTGAGCACATTCTTCAATAATAGTATCATTACCAACTTCCATTAAAGGATTTATATTAATACCATTATTACTACAGAACTCATCAAATCCTTTTCTCCCACTAGCGGTATATGGGAGTAATATTAAAGGTAATTCATTTAAATCACTTTTTTTTATCACTCTATTTAAATATTGACTATCTTTATTAACTACCAAAGTATCATGAAGTAATTTAATCTTTGAAACCTCAAATTCTTTAGGAATAGTATTTGGAATATGTGTAAACACTATATCAATCAATCCCATTTGACAATGTTTAATTAATTCAGGAGTAGTTAAAGTATTAACTTTAATTTCTATATTAGGATATTTATAATGAAACAAATTAATATAATACATTAAATATTTCTGTATAATAGTATTACCTGCTCCTATATTAATAGAACCTAGTTCCATATTATTAAAACTTTTTAAATCATCTTCAGCCGATGAAATAAGATCCATAGCCGCTTTAACTTTATCATATATGATCTTACCAGCAGTAGTAAGTGTTACTCCACTATTATTTCTAGTAAATAAAGTAGTATTTAACTGTTCTTCTAAAACCTTGATAGATTTACTAACCGCTGGTTGACTAACTATTAATTCATTAGCGGCCTTCGTAATATTTCCATTTTTAGCAACACAACAAAAAACTTTATATAATTCTAAATTAGTATTCATAAACCCTCCATAACCAAAAGTTATAATACATATAAAAAATATATATTTTAATTATAACACATTTTGTGATAAAATACAAAACTGTCAAGGGGCCACTGGACAAAATAAAAATGAAGGGAGAAAATATAATGTTTGTAGAAAGTGTTAAAGAAGACTTACTAAGAATGAAAGATACCTTAAGAACAGATTATATAAACTTTTATAATGATGGTACTACTTCAAAGGATAATGGAGAATTTGTTCTTTCATCTACAAATGATAGTTTAAATCATTTTTGTAGTGGTATAGATAACTTCTTAAAAGATGGAACTAAAGCTATGTCATTAACATATATTGATTTTGATGAATTGAATTTTATATTCAGATTTGGAGTTATTTACGGTAAGAATACTCTTGGAGAAAACAATGAAATATTACCTACATCAAAATGCTTAAACAATAAAGTTCGTTATTATACAGAATCAGTAGAGGCTTATAAAGATGGTAAATTAGTAAAAGAAATATCTAATGATATAATAATGGGATACCAAGGATTTATTGATTATGACAAATTTATTAAAGACACAAAAAAAGAAAAAATATCAGTAACTGGACCTAAATCATTCGAAGAATTAAAAGATAATGTAATAAATAACAAGAAAGAAAAATATCTCTATCTATAAATTTTGAAAATAATAAAGAAAAATCAATAGATAATGAATTAAAAACTACTGATACAAATCATAAACCAAAAACAAAAATACGTTCTTTATTTTAAAAGTAAAAAATAAAATACTAACTATTATCAGTTAGTATTTTTTTATTTTTAATTTAACATTCTCTTTATAATATTTCTTAAATTCACTTACATCTTCTAATAATTTTAAATAATCATTATCATATAGAGTTTTAAATATAGCTATAGCTCTAGCCTGTGTATTTAAAGATTTATTAGGATTAAAGAATAAATCAGTAAAGAAAAAATAATCTTTAATTAACTTATGATAATCTTTATTTTGATATAAAGCAACCATATAAATATAATCATAGTACATGCCATAAGGATTATTTTCAAATTCAGTATTACGAAATTTAAATCCTACAATAGCATTATCTTTATATATTTTAGAATTTTGATATATAGTTTCTACTGAGTATTTATTATCATTAGTTAAAGTAATTATAAGATTAAGAGCACTAAGTTTTTTACCAATATCTTTATCAGAAATAGAAGAAACTTCAAGCCACTTTTCAATATCATATTTTTTTTCTATTTCACTTTTTAGTGAATTTCTTCTTCTACATTTATTAGCATAACTATATCCAGGAACCCATTGAAAATTAATATTATCTTCCACAAAAGGATTATTAATATTTCCTGTAGATATATAAATAGGTCTAGTAGCCATCTTATCGCCACCTACTATAATCACTACGTGCATCAAATAATTGTGAATTTGGATTATAATCAACATGTGCATCTCGAGTTAAAGATTTAACCTTTGGAATATCTTTATTAGATTCAACATTCATAAAGTATTTAGTAGATATATTATTATTGATTAAGACTTCAGCTTGTGGATTAGTAGTATAAGAGCTAGGAATATATGGAGACCTATTACTTGTATAAAACATTCCTTCTAAGTCCTCATTAGTAGTAGGAGCAAGTCCCTGACAACCACCTCCACGAGCGGCATTATCACTATAGAATTCAGAATCAAGCTTATCAATAATAAGTTTTGGTTTAATAGTAATAACAACCCAGTCAACAGAAGTATCTTCCATTCTTTTCCTATAGAACATTTTATAGTTAGGATAACTAATACTAGTGGATATTTTATCAAGTTTACCATCTAATCTATATAAATCAGAAGGTAAATAATTAACGCCAAGTAATTTAAGTGACTCAATAGAATGAATACCATATTCAAATATACTTTCTAAGTTATCAACTTTAGTAAAATGAACCATCTTAGCAATATTTCTTTCCTTTAATATTTGTCTTCTTTTTTTGCGAACCAAATAATCATCATATATAGCCATAAGTTCTTCAAAAGATACATTTATAACTTTCCAAAGCTTATTATTATTTTTTCCTATTAAAAATAATTTATAATATCCATTTTTTAGCTCCATAATATTATCTATAATATAATTTGGAGTTGTTTGGGTACCAAGTGTACTCCCAATTAAATCGTTATAATTAAAATTATTAATCATAATATCCCCCTTACAGGCTATGTATTATAACATAAATATTAAACTTTGTAAAATTAACTAAAGAAAATAGTTATAAACGTAAAATACTGCAGATAAAATTTATTTGACATAATTTGCATCTTTCTATATAATATAAGCATCTAGAAAGGAAAAATACCATGGAATTAAACATTGA
>CAKOOV010000021.1 GCA_934098435.1 uncultured Bacilli bacterium | reverse complement strand
TATATAATAACCACCTGTTTAAATAGTGTTTACACTAAAAGAGAAATAACAACACCATTTAATGGAGAATTAACACTACTAGAAGTAACAGAAAATATACCATTTAATACAACTCCAGTAGGAGATAAACCATTAACATTATATAAAAAAGATAAAACCATCATAACCGTAGTAGATAGTAGAACTACCAAAACAAATTGGAAATTATATATATATTTCATTAATCCAATGATAGAAAAGAATGGTAAAGTACTAGTAGATTCCTTATTATTTAAGAAGTTTAATAATGAAATAGAAAAATTAACAACTAGTAAGAAATTAATATATGAATCAACTACTACTAGTGGAAGTGTTGAAGTATCTAAAGTAACATTTTCTACTGATAAAGGATTAAGATTAAGTCCTAGTAAGAGTTTATTAAAAGATGAAGATTATTCAACAATAGTTATTTGGAGTATTGAAGAATAGAAGGTAAGGTGATTTATGAAAAAAGATTTTATTTATATTAGAATATGTAATGGAATAAATTTGGGTAGAACTAAAATAATTCTAAAAAATAAATGTAATAAGATAGTATATGAAAAAACAATAGATAACCTAAATAATATTAAAATACCAATATATAATAATGATATATATAAATTATTTATTATATCAGGATTAAAAATATTAGTTATTCCATTAATAGCTAAAAGAGATGAAATATATTGTATAAATATTAATAATAATTTAAACAAAAACCATCTTATTACTGTTTTGTTAGAAGATGCTAACAACTCAAATATAAAGATAAAGAGAGGAGAGATATTGCTATGGGAAGACATACAATCCCAATAACTAATGGAAAAGGAAGCATAAGACTTGTTAATGGTAATTATAAAGTA
Organism: uncultured Bacilli bacterium; assembly: GCA_934098435.1. GTDB lineage: Bacteria > Bacillota_I > Bacilli_A > RF39 > UBA660 > CAG-302. The sequence goes on along the minus strand of CAKOOV010000021.1, from coordinate 6,922 downwards.
TCAGCAGTAGTAGAAGGCTATGATCCTGATTCTATAGAACCTAAAAATGTTACCATAGTAGAGGGAACTAATACCTATGCCTTTACTATAAAAGCTAAAGGAACATTAACCCTTCATGTAACGGATACTGGAATTCCAGAAACAGGAGCACAAGTAATAGGGGCTAAGTTTGTTAGAACTGATAGTACAGGAAATATCCTATCAGAAGAAATAACTACCGATACAGATGGTAATGCTAAGTTTAATAATATTCCGTTTTCCACATCAGGTAATATTACAATATATTATAAACAAATAACTAGTGATGGTGGACATACTTTTGAAGATACTGTTAAATCTATAGTAATGAATGAACAAAATAAAATAGTAGAGATAACCAATCCAGAAGCACCCCTTAGAGATTTTACTTTAACTGACGCTAGCCTTCCAAATGTAGTTATTAGTGATGGTCAAATAATACTTAATGATAATTAAAGAAGTTATTTTCACTCTAAGCCTAAGGTCTTAGAGTGTTATTTTTAGCCTGTAGTCTAAAAATAATCTATCAATCATATCTATTATATATAAGCCATAGGTGTATACTAAAATGTTATATAATATTAAAAATTTGTTAAATATTATAACAATTTTAAAAAATATGATATACATATACCAGTTAGTAGTTATTACTACTTATAAATTTATGCCTAGTGATTATTGTACTTCTACCAAAAAGGCATAGAATTAAACTTAAAAAGACAACTGTTCGGAATTTCCGAACAACTGAAATATACTATGCCAAAAAATAATTGAAATTATAGAAAGTGGTGCGAGTAATAAGTTATCCCGAACGAAAATGTTTGAAAACTCTTACTTTAATGTAGAGTTTTCTTTTAATTTATGATAAAATTTTACTAAGCAGTTATAAAAATATAAACCATTAAAGGAGAAGAAATATGAATAGATGTAAATGGTGTAATATAAATAATCCTAAGTATATAGATTATCATGATAACGAATGGGGAATATTAAAAACAGATGATAACTATCTATTTGAAATGCTTATATTAGAAACATTTCAAATAGGATTATCCTGGGAATGTGTACTTAATAAAAGAGAAGCATTTAAAAAAGCCTATGATAATTTTGATTTAGATAAAGTATGCAATTATAACAATGACAAAATCAAAGAACTAGAAAACAATCCCAATATTATTAGAAACAAATCAAAAATAAAAGCCAGTATTAATAACGCTAAAATATTTAAAAGTATCAAAGAAGAATATCATAGTTTTTACAATTATTTAAAAACATTTACTAATAACAAAATAATATATGAATATAATAAAACAACATCATCCTTATCAGATAGAATATCTAAAGATTTAAAAAAAAGAGGAATGACATTTATAGGAAGTATTACAATATATTCCTATCTCCAAGCAATAGGTATTATCTATTCTCATGATAAAGATTGTTATTTATTTAAAACAAATAAATAAAATATAAATTAATATATATAGATATATTCTAAAAACAAATAACAATACATATATATAACTAGGTGATTTTATGTTAAAAAGAATGTCTATAAAAAAAATAATGGTATCAACATGTGCCATTATAGTTTTATTAATAATTTATATTTTACCAGATAGCAGTAGAGAAATAAAACTAAAAAACAATAAAATAGAATATATAAGTAATGAAATAGTAGGAACAATATATTTAGTTGATAGTAATAATTACGTAGCCAGAACAAGTATACCAACGTGTAAATGTGAAGGAGTAGATATGGCTAAAGATCTACTAGAAGGATTAATAATAGATGGAAACAAATCAGATATAATACCCAATGGTTTCAGAAGTATATTACCATCAGGAACAAGTATATTAAATCTAGAATTAAAAGATAAAACACTAACCATAAACTTCTCTAAAGAATTATTAGAAGTATCCCCTAATGAAGAAAGAAAAATGATAGAATCAATAGTATATACCCTTACTAGTATAAAAGGAATAGATAAAATAAAAATACAAGTAGATTCCTCTCCATTAACAAAACTACCAAATAGTAAAGAACAATTACCAGAAGAATTAGATAAAAATTATGGAATAAATAAAACATATGACCTAGTAACCACTAATAACATAATATCATATACAACATATTACGTAAACAAATATAATAATAACGAATACTATGTACCAGTAACCAAATATATAAATAATAAAGATAACGATATCATAAAAATAATAATAAAAGAACTAAGTAGTTCCCCCATATATGAAACAAATCTAATGAGTTATTTAAATGCTGGAGCAGTATTAGAAGATTACGAATTATTAGATAACAATCTAAAACTAAATTTCAACGAATTATTATTAAACGATATAAACAAAAAAAACCTTCTAGAAGAAGTAATATATACCATCAGTTTATCTATGGATAACTATTATAATAACCTAGAAACAGTATCATTTTATATAAATAATGAAGAAGTATATACAGTAAACATAAATGACATAAAATAATTGACTAATTTATTATCTAATGTTATACTCTATATATAGAGTATAGGTGATAAAGATGGATATAAATAGAAAAATAAAAATATCTGGTTTAATAATAGGAATACTATTATTTATCGTATTAATATCAGGATTTAGTTACGCTTATTATAGTTCTGTAGCAACAGATACATCCAGTGTAAAAGGTACCGCTGGATGTTTTGTAGTAGATCATGTAAAAGGTAATAATGTAACAGGAAACGTAATATTATTTGATGAAAGTAAAATAATAACAAATAACAACATAACAGTTAAAGACGGAATGCAACTAACATATGTAACCGCAGGTATTAATAACGCATGTACTATTGACGGATATATGATTATGAAAATGAATGTCAAAACATTAAATTCATCCTTCATAACCGGAGAAAGTAAAGGAGCATTCAAATACGCTATAGCCAAATATTCACCAACAACCTATACATCTCCTAGTATATCAACATTAAAAAACAAATCATTTGAAATAATAAAAACAGCCAGTATAACATCTACTGGAGAACAAACAATATTAACAAAACAATTACCACATAGTACCAAAGATGGTTATCTAATAATATTCTATATCGATGGAGATAAAGCCTTTAACGATGCCGGTAATACCTCCTTCAGTGCCACTATAACTGCAGAAGCAAGTCAAGGTAACGCTCCAAAAAAAGCTTCTGCACTAATAACTAACCTATATAATAATAGTACCAAGACACCAGTACCAAATAATAGTATTACATATCAGTATGATACTAAAAATAACTTAATGCAAGATACCGCAGGTAATATAAGATACTATGGAGCCTCTCCTAATAACTATATATATTTTAATTGTGATAGTTATCCATCTACTAACTGTGAACTATGGAGAATAATAGGAGTATTTGATGGTAAAATAAAATTAATTAGGAATAGTAGTATAGGAACATATTCTTGGGATACATCGGCATCATCAGTAAACTCAGGAAATGGAGTAAATGAATGGAGTCAAGCTGACTTAATGAAACTATTAAATCCAGGTCACGAATCGGAATCAGTAGGAGGAAGTCTATATTATAATAGCAAGTCAGGTACATGCTATAATAGCAAAAATAATGGTACTACCTCATGTAACTTTACTAGTACAGGTATAAAAAATGATGTTACAAGAAATATGATTGCCGAGACAACATGGAATCTTGGAGGGTGGAACTCATCAGACATATTTTCTAATGAAATGTATGAAAAAGAAAGAGGAACAACAGTAATATCAAATCCTAGTGATGGCATAACTAGAGCAACCACATGGACTGGTAAAATAGCTCTTCCTTATCCATCAGATTATGGCTTTGCTACTGATTTAAGCAAATGTTCTCAAACATTATTTAATTATGATAGTAGTACAGACTCATATGCATGCCGTAGCAATGATTGGATGTATCCTATATTGAGTACAAGTAACCGGGGATGGTTATTAACCCCTCACTCGGGCAATGCGTATCGTGCGGTCTGCGTGTACCCGTTGGGCTATGTCAACTACCGCAACGACTCCGGCGTCTATTTTGCGGATGGGGTCGCTCCAGTCCTATATCTTGGTTCTGACCAAGATATAGTGGCAGGGGATGGTTCACAAAGTAAGCCATACCAGTTAGCTAATAGCTAGCTGGGCAAACAATGGTAGGAAAAACGTGGCAAAAAATGGCCTCAAGGAGGCGAAGTCTCCTAAAGGCCCGGCAAGCAGAGCTTGTTATTAAGCAGACATAATAGTATTAATTGCTACAATAATACAAAAATATATAATTTATATTAAAAATATATTTTAACAAATAGAAATCAGCCAAAATATAATTTTAATGACAGTGAAAATATTTTTTCACTGTCTTTTTGTATTCAAAACTAATTTTTACTCATTTGCAAGCAATATTAATATCTGCTATTGTATATCTTGAAGGAGGATAATATGAATTATTATAATGAAATAAAAAATAAATTAATAGATAATGAAGTATATAAAAGAGTAAAAGATTATTCTAAGAATAGAAATGATCTTAATACTTATTATGAAGTAGGTAAGTTATTAATCGAAGCTCAAGGAGGAGAAGAAAGAGCTAAGTATGGTGATAGACTTATTAAAGAATATTCTGAAAGACTATATAATGAACTTGGTAAAAAATATGATATTACAACATTAAAAAGATACCGCCAATTTTATCTTAAGATAGAAAAAGGTGCCGCATTGCGGCACCAATTAAGCTGGACTCATTATAGAGAATTACTTACTTTGGATAATGTAAATGAACTAAATTATTATGTGAAAATCACAATAGAACAAAATTTATCATATAGACAGTTAAGAGAAAAAATAAAAACTAAAGAATATCAAAGATTAGATAATAATACTAAGTTAAAACTTATTAATAAAGAAAAGTTAGATATTAAAGATAATATTAAGAACCCTATAGTTATACATAATAAAAATAATCTTGATCAAAAAAATATAAGTGAAAAAGTATTACAAAGATTAATTATTGAAGATGTAGAAGGTTTCATGAAGGAACTTGGAGATGGTTTTTGCTTTATAGGCAGTGAATACAAAATAAAAATAGGTAATACCTATAATTATATAGATTTATTATTATTTAATTATATCTATAATTGTTTTATAGTAATAGAATTAAAAGTATGCGAGTTAAAGAAAGAACATATAGGACAAATAGAAGTATATATGAATTATATAGATAAACATATTAAAAGTATTAATCAAGATAAAACTATTGGTATTATTATATCTAGACGAAATAATAAGTATTATATCTAGACGAAATAATAAGTATTATATCGAATACTCTAGTGATAAGAGAATATTAACTAGAGAATATATAATAAGTTAGGAGGCTTTTATGGATTATTATGATGAAATTAAAAATAAATTAATAGATAATGAAGTATATAAAAGAGTAAAAGATTATTCTAAAGAAAGAAACACTGTAATTACGTATTTTGAAATAGGTAGATTACTTGCTATAGCTGGGGGAAAATATGGTGAAGGAATAATTAAAAAATATTCAGAAAGATTAGTAAATGAGCTTGGAAAAAAATATAATGTAAGGACATTAAGAAGAATAAGACAATTTTATTTAGTAATTGGGGACGAAATATGGTCGCCAGTGGCGACCAATTTAACTTGGTCACATTACTCGGAATTATTACCACTTAAAGATATAAATGAAATTAATTATTATATAAAAATTACATCAGAGCAATGTTTGAGTAAAAGAGGTTTAAGAGAAAAAATTAAAAATAAAGAATATCAAAGATTAGACGATAATGCTAAATTAAAACTAATTAATAAAGAAGAAATAGCAGTAAGTGATTTTATTAAGAATCCTATAGTTATTAAAAATAAATATAATTATGATATAGAAAATATTTCTGAGAAGATGCTTCAAACATTAATACTCGAAGATATACCATCATTTTTAAAAGAACTTGGAGATGGTTTTAGTTTTATAGAAAATGAATACAAAATAAAAATAGGTAATTCCTATAATTATATAGATTTATTATTATTTAATATTAAATTTAATTGTTATGTAGTAGTAGAATTAAAAGTATGTGAATTAAAGAAAGAAAATATAGGACAAATAGAAGTATATATGAATTATATAGATAGACATATTAAAAGCATTAACCAAGATAAAACAATAGGAATTATTATATCTAGAAGAGATAATCATTACTATATCGAATACTCTAGTGATAAGAGAATATATACAAGAGATTATGTAATAAGTTAGGAGGACAATATGAACTATTATAATGAAATAAAAAATAAATTAATAGATAATGAAGTATATAAAAGAGTAAAAGATTATTCTAAAAATAGAAATGATCTTAATACTTATTATGAAGTAGGTAAGTTATTAATTGAAGCACAAGGTGGTGAAAATAGAGCCAAGTATGGAGATAATCTTATTAAAGAATATTCTAAAAGACTTTTTAATGATATTGGTAGGAAATATAACATTACTACATTAAAGAGAATAAGACAATTTTATCTTGTGGTAGAAAAAGGTGCACCACTGGCGCACCAATTGACTTGGAGCCACTACTGTGAACTATTACCGCTTAAGGATATAAACGAAATAAATTACTATATTAAAATTATATCAGAGCAATGTTTAAGTAAAAGAAAGCTGAGAGAAAAAATTAAAAGTAAAGAATATCAAAGATTAGATGATAATACAAAATTAAAACTAGTTAATAAAGAAGAAACTAATGTAACTGATTTTATTAAAAATCAAATAGTTATTAAAAATAAATATAACTATGATATAGAAAATATTTCTGAGAAGATGCTTCAAACATTAATACTCGAAGATATACCATCATTTTTAAAAGAACT
>CAKOOV010000020.1 GCA_934098435.1 uncultured Bacilli bacterium | reverse complement strand
GTTTTATTTATATTTATTATAATAATAGCTAAAGTATTTTATATAGAAGTTATTGATTATAAAAAACTTAATAGTTTAGCTAGTGGACTTTGGAGTAGAAATTTACCTATTGAAGCTGATAGAGGAAACATTTATACTGTTGATGGTGAGGCTATAGCTAGTAATCTTACTACTACTTCTTTAGTTTTTATTCCTAATCAGATTAAGAATAAGGATTTGGTTGCTGAAAAAATTAGTGAGATTCTTGATGTTCCTAAGAGTAGGATAGAAGAACATTTATATAAAAAATCTATGATGGAGAGAGTTCATCCTGAAGGTAGAAGGTTATCTTATGAAATAGCTGATAAAATAGAAAATTTACATTTTGATGGTGTTTATTTACTTAAGGAGTCTAAGAGATATTATCCTCATAATGAGATGTTATCACATGTTTTGGGTTATGTTGGTATTGACAATCAGGGGCTTAGTGGATTGGAACTGGAATATGATGATATATTAACTGGTGAATATGGTTCTATTCAGTATTTTTCGGATGCTAAAGGTAATAATTTAGAAAGAAATTCGGTTTATGTTGAACCTGAGGATGGTCTTGATATTTATCTTACTGTTGATTATGGTATTCAATCTTCTATTGAAAGAGAACTTGATAATGTTGTTTTAAAATATAATCCTGATGGTGCTTGGGCTATTGCTATGGATCCTAATACTGGAGAGATTTTAGGTATGAGTTCTAGACCTAATTTTAATCCTAATAGTTATAAAAATTATAATACTGAGACTATTAATAGAAATATGGCTATATGGGCTAGTTATGAACCTGGTAGTACGTTTAAAATTCTTACTTTGAGTGCTGCTGTTAATGAAGAAAAAGTTGATTTACTTAAAGATACTTTTTATGATGGCGGTAGTGTTAATGTTGATGGTGCTAGGATTAAATGTTGGAAACATGGTGGTCATGGTAGTCAAACTTTTCTTGAAGTTGTGCAAAATTCTTGTAATCCCGGGTTTGTTGAGCTTGGTAATAGATTGGGAAAAGAAACGTTATTTGATTATATTAATAAATTTGGTTATGGTAAGAAGACTGGTATTGATTTGAATGGTGAGGCCACTGGTATTTTGTTTTCTTTAGATAAAGTTGGACCTGTTGAACTTGCTACAACTGCTTTTGGACAGGGAGTTAGTGTTACTGCTTTACAACAAGTAGTAGCGGTTTCTGCGGCAATTAATGGTGGAACTTTATATAAGCCATATATTGTTAAAAGAGTGGCTTATCATGAAACTGGTCAAATTATTAAAGAGGTTAAACCTACTGTTGTTAGAGATAATATTGTTACTAAAGATACTAGTGAAAAGGTTAGAATGACTTTAGAATCAGTTGTTTCTCTTGGTACTGGTCGTAATGCTTATATTGATGGTTATAGAGTTGGTGGTAAAACTGGTACTGCACAAAAGGTTAATAATGGTATTTATATGCAAGGTAATTATATAGTTTCTTTTATTGGTTTTTTACCTGCTAATGAACCTAGAGTTATTATATATTTGGCAATTGATAATCCTAAGGGTGTTACGCAATATGGTGGTACTGTTAGTGCTCCTATTGTTAAAAATATTATGGAAGATGCTATTACAAGTCTTAATATTGAAAAACAGGATGGTGGTACAGAAAAGAAATATCAATGGTACGATAAAAAGTATTATACTGTTCCAAATGTTGTTGGTAAAAGTAAAAAAGAGGCCACATCGATGCTTAAAAATTTTTCTGTTGAATATAGTGGTAGTGGAGATGTTGTTATTAATCAATCTCCTAGTTATGATAGTAGAATAGCTGAAGGGGAAATTGTTAGGTTGTATTTAGGATAGTAATTTGCTTATTTTTTTGCTATATGATATAATATAGGGCGTTTTAGGGGGATATATGGATATTATTAATATGTCAAGTAAACAAATTGTTGGTAATATAGTATTAGATGAATATAATAGGTCTGGAAGTATAAAAATAGTTAATTATTTTAATAAAAAGATGGTTCTTAAAAGAATTGATTTTACTAGATGTGATGAAATTATTAATAAAATTTTATTTTTAAATAGATATAAAAATTTAATGCCTAGTAATTTTGTCATTCCAGAATTTTTGGTATTACTTGATAATAAGGATTTATATATGGCTATGAATTATGTAAATGGTAATAATCTTGGCGATGTATTAAAAGATAAAAATATTAATATTTGTGATAAAAAGAAGTATTTATCTTACATAGGTAATGTATTAGAAGAAATGAAATGTATAAGAAAGAATTATTTATTAAATGATTTTTACTTAGGTGATATACATGAAGATAATTTTATTGTTTCTAATGATAAGTTATATACTATTGATTTAGATGATATTAAAATTGATTCTATTAGTCCGATAGCTAGTTATTTACAAGTTGGATCTTTATTTAGTTATTTTCATACAGATAAATATATTATTGAAGATTATAATCCTTATTTTGTTAAATATAAAGTTGATTATAATACTGATATGTATTGTTATATTATGGTTATTTTGAATTTTTTATATGGTGATAATGTTAATAATATGAATATTAATGATTTTTATTGTTATCTTGATTATTTATATAAAATTGGTATAGATAGTTCTTTACTTGAATGTTTTAATAGTATTTCTTCTTCTGATGATAATATTAATCCTATGAATTATATTGATAGTTTAACTTCTAATCAGTTTTATAGGGCTAAAAAGATTGTTTATAAATATAATAAATAGTTATTTACATTGTATTGTAAAATAATAAAAAAGATACTATTTTATTTTTATTAGTTGTGATATAATATATTTAGAATATATTTGGAAATGGGGAGTTAGAATGCTTACACTGACTAAATCGTTATTTGCACTTATGCTGGGCTTTATTGTGGCTACTTTATTCGGACTTGTTGCTATTCCTTTTTTAAAGAAGCTTAAAGCTGGACAAAGAATTAATATTTATGTTGAAGCTCATAGAAGTAAAGCTGGTACTCCTACGATGGGAGGACTTATATTTATTATACCAACTTTTTGTATTACTTTATTTTTATTACTTACAGGTAAAATAGAGTATTCTGTTAATTTGGTTATTGTTTTATTTGTATTTTTAGCTTATGCACTTATTGGATTTTTAGATGATTTTATAAGCTTAAAAAGAAAGGCTAATAAAGGTCTTACACAGTTTCAAAAGTTATTTTTACAGCTTATAGTGGCGCTTGTTTTTTATGTGTTATTTAGAGAATTTACTGATGGTGATTCTTATCTTAGAATATCTGCTTTAGGTATTGAATGGAATCTTGGCTGGTTCTATGGAGTATTTATTTTATTTATGTTAGTTGGTTCTTCTAATGCAGTTAATTTAACTGATGGACTTGATGGATTAGCTGGTGGATTATCCGCAATTGCCTTTTTGGCCTTTGGTCTTATATCAATGGGTAGTTGGTGGATTGAAGGTAATGCTGATATGGGTATTTTCTGTTTTGTATTAGTGGGGGCTATTATGGGATTCTTGGTATATAATACTAATCCTGCTAAGGTATTTATGGGAGATACTGGTAGTTTGACTTTAGGAGCTACTATGGCTACGATTGCAATTTTAACATCACACGAGTTGTCACTGGCGGTTATTGGTGGTGTATTTGTTATAGAAACTTTAACGGTTATTATTCAAATTACTTCAGTTGTATTACTTAAGAGAAGGGTATTTTTGATGACTCCTATTCATCATCATTTTGAGAGACTTGGTTGGAGAGAAAATGATATTGTTAAATTATTCTGGATAGTTGGTTTTATTCTTTGTATGTTAGCACTTATATATGGAGTATGGCTTTAAAAAAGCAGGATTGTTCCTGCTTTTTATAATATTGTTTTCTTTTTGACTACAGGCAAAAAGAACCTAGAAAGACTATAGGCTTTCTAGGATATTTATGAATTTTTATCTATATTTAACAATATCCCTATATTTATTAAACTTATTAGTAAACTACTACCACCATAGGATAGAAATGGTAATGTTACTCCAGTTACAGGAAGAAGACCCACTACTACCATTAGATTTAATATGGTCTGAAATGCTAATCCAAATGTTATACCAAAGGCTAAGAATTTTCCAAAGTTATCTTGACATCTCATAGATATTTTTAATCCTGAGTATATAATTGTTATAAATAGAGTAGATACTATTAATATACCTAAGAAGCCAAATTCTTCGCTTATTATGGCAAATATAAAGTCTGTTTGTGGTTCAGGCAAGTAGAAGTGTTTTTGAATTGAATTACCAAATCCTAATCCTAATAAACCTCCTGGACCTATAGCATAGAGACTTTGAATTATCTGAAAACCACTTCCTAATGGATCAGTCCATGGATTTATAAATGATATTATTCTTTCTAATCTATAGGGTGCAATTAGAATTAGAATTATTACTCCTAGTAATCCTAAAATTCCTATTTTTATAAAGAAGTTCATTTTCACACCACTTATAAATAGTAATACAATGATGGTCATTACGATTACTATGCCAGTTCCAAAGTCTGGTTCTAACATTATTAAACCAAATATCAAGAGGAGTATTCCTAAAATAGGAAGGACACCTTTTTTTATATTTTTTAGTTCTTTGGTATTATTAGATAAATATTTTGATGTAAATATTATTAATCCTAGTTTAGTGAATTCTGATGGTTGAAGTCCTAAAGAACCGATACCAAACCAACTTCTACTACCATTTCTTATGGATCCAATACCAGGAATTAATACTAAAATAAGCATTATGGTACATATTAAGAATATTATGTTAGCTAACTTTTTATAGTTTTGATAGGGGAATTTACTTATGATAAACATTAATATATATCCTATTATTAAAAATACAGATTGTGATTTTAAATATTTATATGGATCGTTATATTTATATTCAGCCCAAATACTTGATGATGAATATATCATAAGTAAACCAAATAAACTTATTAATATTACGGATAATATTAGTATTTTATTATATTTTTTCAAGATAAATCACCTTAATTTATTTTATTATTTATATATTAAAAAAATACTAATCTTTTTTAATTAGTATTTTTTCAGTATAATTTACTATGAGATACATAAGATATGATACTATTAATAGTATTATAATACCGGACATTACTAGATTTAAATTAAATACTTGGGATCCATATGTTATTAAATATCCTATTCCTTGTTTTGATACTAGAAATTCTCCCATAATTACTCCTATTAAGGTCATACTTATATTTATTTTTAAAGAACTTATTATTGTATTATAACTACTTGGTAATATTACTAGTTTAAATATTTGATATTTAGTTGCTTTAAATGATTTTAATAGGTTTATTTTATTTTTATCTGTTTCGATAAATCCATTATATACGGTTATTATTGTTACTATTAGGGAAATTAATAAAGCCATTATTATTATTGATTTGATATTAGCCCCAAAAAATATTATTATTATTGGCCCTATGGCTACTTTTGGTAAGCTATTGATTATTGTTAAATATGGATCTATTACTTTATATAAGAAATTATTCCACCATAATATTATAGCTATTGTTATACCTAATACTGTTCCTAAAGAAAATGATATTATTGTTTCATAGATTGTTGTCCATATATGAATAAATAGATTTTTTTTAATATATAAACTTATTATGGTACTTAATATTCTGCTTGGGGAAGATGATATGAATGGATTAATGATATTATGTTCTGCTAATAATTCCCATGTTATTATGGTCACTATTAATAATAAAATTCTGAATATTTTTATTAGTATATTTTTTCTTTTTTCTTTTTTTATATATATTTGATGTTCTTTACTATACATTTATATCAATATCCTTCCATATTTTATCGTAGTAATATTGGAATTCTTTTTGTTTTCTATTGTTTATTGGATTTTGTTTGTTTTGCATTTCTATAGTATAGATACTTTTAACTTTAGATGGTCTATTTGTTAATACTATTATACGATCTGCCATTGAGATTGCTTCTGCGATATCATGGGTAATCATAATCGTTGTCTTTTTTTCTTTTTTTATTATTTTCCAAACATCATCTGATACTGCTAAGCGTGTTTGATAGTCTAAAGCTGAGAAGGGCTCATCGAGAAGCAAGATATCTGGATTTATCGCTAATGTTCTTATTAGGGCCACTCTTTGTTTCATTCCTCCCGATAAATTGTTTGGATATTTTTTTATGAAATCTTTTAAGCCATATGTTTCTAATAGTTTTGTTACTTTATTTATATTTTCTTTATTTATCTTTTTTTCTACTTTTAGTCCTAATAATGTATTATCTAAAATATTTAGCCAAGGGAATAGGGTATCATTTTGTAACATATAGCCCATTTTTTGTTTCCCTTGCTCGTATATTATTTCTCCTTGTGATTTTTCTTCTAATTGACATAAAATTGAAAGAAGGGTTGTTTTGCCACAACCAGATGGTCCTACAATGGCTACAAATTCTCCTTCTTTGATATTTAAGTTTAAATCTTTAATAGCAGGTATTTCACTTTTTTGGGTATGATATATTTTGGATAAATTTTTAATTATTAATATATCATTTTTGGAATTCTGAGAAGTGTTTTCCATATATTAGTTTGTTATATGGAACATATTCTGTTAATTCATTTGATGCTTTCATGATATCTTGAATATGTATCCATTCTTCCTCGTTTATAGCAATAGTATCACGCCATGCATCGTTTTCTTTATATCTTTGTATCATGGTAATCAAATCTTCAAAATTTGTATCTGGAAAATATGATATTATACTTTTAGCTATTTCTTCTGATGATTTTTCTTCAACAAATTTTAATCCTTTATCTATTGCTTTTGAGAAACTTAGTATTGTATTTTCGTTATTTTCAATGAAACTTTTTTTAGCATTATATGCTGTATATGGTACTTCTCCTCCAAGGGCACCTACATATGCTACGATGTGTCCTAATCCTTTTTTTTCTATAGAAGTGGCGTTTGGTTCGAATAGGGTAACAAAATCACCATTTCCTCCTATAAAAGCTCCTTCCATTGCTGCAAAAGCTATAGATGTATCTATGTTTAAATCTTTTTCTGGATTAATATTGTTTTGTTTAAGCCCCCAAACAAATGTCATTTCAGGCATACCACCACGTCTGCCTCCTATGATTGTTTTTCCTTTTAGATCTTCTAAAGTAAAGTTATCTATTTTTTCTCTAGATACTAGGAATGAGCCATCTCTTTTTGTTAGGGCAGCAAAGGCCATTGGGTAATCTTTTTCGCCACCATTATATACATATATTGTCGCTTCTGTACCGGAAAAGCCTATTTGAGCATCTCCTGATAAGACTGCTGCAGTTACGGCATCTGCTCCTGGCGTTAGAATTAAGTTTATATCTATACCTTCTTCTTTGAAGTATCCTTCACTTATGGCTACATATTGTGGTGCATAAAAAATACTATGGGCTACTTCTGCTACGGTTAGTTTGGTAAGATCTTCTTTAGTGTTATCTTTATTTCTATAGATACCAAATATTGTTACTGCTAATACTATTATGAATAGTATTAGACTAACCATTGTTCTTTTCATTTTAACCTCCAATTCATATTTATTATATTCTTTATGAGTATAAAGGTTCTATAACTTATATACATTTTATAAAATAAAATAGATATACATTTTTTTGCATATCTATTAGCCTAATTTATCACCATTTTTAGCTTTTTTATCAGGTGTTATTAATATTACACCACCAGTAGAGTATGTTCCTAATATTAGTACTTCTGAAATAAAGTTTGCTATTTGTTTTGGTGGAAAGTTTACTACTGCTAAAACTTGTTTATTAATTAATTCATTAGGTGTATAATGGTCTGTTATTTGAGCTGATGTTTTTTTTACGCCTATTTCATCTCCAAAATCTATTTTTAATTTGTAAGCTGGTTTTTTTGCTTTTTCGTTTATTTCAGCTTCTAATATTGTGCCAACTCTTATATCTAGTTTGGCAAAGTCTTCAAATGTTATCATATTTCCTCCTTTTGATAGTATAATATATAAATAAAACTCCTTTAAGAAGGAGATTTCATACATATTATGGTGCGCCCAGTAGGAGTCGAACCCACAGCCTTTTGGTCCGTAGCCAAACGCTCTATCCAGTTGAGCTATGGGCGC
>CAKOOV010000019.1 GCA_934098435.1 uncultured Bacilli bacterium | reverse complement strand
ATAACATTACAAACATTATCCAAAAACATTCTATCATGACTAACCAAAATAATAGAGCCCTTATATCCCTTTAAGTATTCCTCAAGCCATTCTATAGCCTTAATATCCAAGTGATTAGTAGGTTCATCTAATATAAGTAAATCAGGTTTCGATAACAGAAGCCTAATCAAAGATAACTTCGTAAGTTGACCACCAGAAAATTCATTCAAATACTTATCTTTATCCTCATCACTAAAATCAAACTTACTTAAAATAACCTCTATCTCTTTCTTATATTTATAACCACCCATATATTCATATCTAGATAAAAGATCATTATATTTACTTACTATCTTTTCATCATAATGAGTACTCATTTCATCCTCTAAAGTATTAAGTTTCTTTTCAATATCAAGAATATCTTTAAAAGAACTCCTAATATAATCTATCATCTTCATATCAAGACTATAACCATCATTCTGTTTAACATAACCAATATTAAAGTCTCCCGAAGAAATAATATCTACTTCTTCATAACCACTATTAATTTCATACTCTGAAGTAATAGCCTTAAGTAAAGTCGTTTTGCCACATCCATTTCTACCTACAATACCAATTTTCTCATTATCCTTAACGCAAAAATTAATATCTTCAAGTACTGTATTATTACCAAGAGTAACACTACCATGACTAATTTTATAATACATCATAATCACCTGCACTAGTAATATTTTACCACACAAATAAAAAGAACTAAATACTTTTTTAGTATCAGTTCACACTTCGTTGTTCACTGCTAGTTAAAGCCATTAAGTCTTTAACTAGAATTTTTAAAGCCTTCTAAATAAGTCTTTAAAAATAATATATTAATAGTAAAAGAACAACCAAAATAGTTGTTCTTTTATCATACTATATTATTCATATTATACTAATAAAGTAAACAAGCATAATACAAATATATTAGCGATAGCAATAGTAAGTACTACCTTAAATGCCCATCTAAACCAAGTAGAATATTCTATTTTAGCAAGAGCAAGTCCACCCATTATAGCGCCACAAGTTGGAGTTATTAAATTAACAAGTCCATTAGCGGAAACTAAAGTCATAATAGTAACTTCTACACTATAACCAAGCTGTGCTGCTAGTGGAGCAATAATTGGTGTAGATAATGTAGCAAGACCAGATGATGATGGTACCAATATTGATAATACAATATGTAAAATATAGTTAAGAGGTACAAATAACATTTCTGGTACCTTAGATAGTAAATTAGCAGCATTATATATAATATAATTATCTAAGTAAGTTTGTCCCATAAGAACACTAGCACCTCTAGCAATAGCAATTACTAAGATAACACCAATCATATCATCAGCACCATCAACAAAAGTATCAACAAAACCTTTCTCGCCAAATCCATTAATAACAGCAATAATAATTGACATTATTAAGAACCATAAAGCAGCTTCATAGAACCACCAATTACCAAGTGAAGAACCAGTAAGCCATCCAGTAAAACTATCAAAGAATGTAATATCAAATTCACCCCAAGGAATAAATCCAATAATCATTACAAGGAAAGTCAAAGCAAATAAAACAAG
The DNA here is from genome assembly GCA_934098435.1 of uncultured Bacilli bacterium. Lineage (GTDB taxonomy): Bacteria > Bacillota_I > Bacilli_A > RF39 > UBA660 > CAG-302. Next base: position 7,758 of record CAKOOV010000019.1, on the reverse strand, counting down.
TGTAAGTTTTTGCTTACCAGTTAAATTAACTTCTTTCTCATCCTTTTTATAGAAATTACCAAACTTTTTCTCAGCTTGTTTTTGTTCTCTTAGTGATAAAATAGTAGAACCCTTATCCTTCTTAACTTTCTTTGCATAGCTCATTACAAATAATATACAAATACCAAGTGTTGTAAGCCATAAGAAAGTCGCAATAAGAAGTACTAAACCATGATTAGCAGTAACACCTTCAGGTAAAGCACTAAGTGCGACACCAGTCGCAAATGGATTAATAGTAGAACCTAAACATCCACTACCTGCTCCAAGAAGAATTACTGCAGCACCAACAAGTGGATCCATACCAGCAGCCATCATAGTAGCGGCAAGTAATACATAGAAACCAACTGTTTCTTCAAGCATTCCATAAGTAGAACCACAAATAGAGAATATAAACATTAATATAGGAATTAATAATAATTCTCTACCTTTAAGTTTACGTACTAATACTTTAATACCAGTCTCAAGTGCCCCAGTTTTATTAATTACTGCAAGTAAACCTCCTAACATCATAATAAAGATACCAACATCAATAGCATCTTCAAAACCTAATATTGGTGACATCAAAACTTGTGATAATTTAGCACCAACAGTTCCACTTCCATTAACAATTTGATCACCAACAAATTGTGCATCTGGAAGCACATGTGATAATATTCCTAATCCAAATATTAAGATTAAGATTATCGAAAAAGACGATAACATCACCTTAGCCTTTTTCTTAGCCATTTTTTTACCTCCTCTTTATAATTGTACCATTTTTACCATTAATTGCATCGCTAGCCTTATCAAGTGAACTAATAATAGCCTTCTTATTATCAGAATTCTCTACAAAAGATATGCAAGCCTCAATTTTAGGAAGCATACTTCCTTTAGCAAATTGATTTTCATCAATATACTTTTTAGCCTCATCTATATTTATAGTATCAAGCTCAACTTGTTTATCAGTATTATAATTCAAACATACCTTATCAACAGCAGTAAGAATTAAAAGCATATCAGCATCAATTAAATTAGCAAGTAAAGCAGCTGTTTTATCCTTATCAATTACAGCTTCCACACCTTCAAGTAATTCAATTTTATCTGTTTTAATAACAGGAATTCCCCCTCCTCCAGCAGCAATTACAATATTATTATTATTAACAAGAAGTTTAATAACATTCTTTTCAATAATATCCTTAGGTTTCGGAGATGGTACAACTCTCCTATACCCACGTCCAGCATCCTCAACAAATATATAACCTTTATCTTGTTGAATTTTCATAGCTTCATCTTTACTATAAAACATTCCAATCGGCTTAGTTGGATTATTAAAAGCACTATCCATTGGATCAACTAAGACTTGTGTTATCAAGGTTGCACAATCTCTAACAATGCCCTGATGTTCCAATTCATCTTGAATACATTGTTGAAGTTGGTAACCTATATAACCTTGACTCATACTTCCACACTCAGGAAATGGCATTTTAGGAGTTCCAGCATCGCCATTTGAAGAATAGTCCATAGCTAGAAATATCTGTCCCACTTGTGGCCCATTTCCATGTGTAAGAACAATTTGATTTCCCTCTTTAACTAAATTAACAATCGTCGTAGCCACGCTCTTAAGAAGTGTTAACTGTTCTTGAGGGTTTTTACCTAAAGCATTACCTCCCAAAGCAATAACAATCTTACTCATACTAATCCCTCATAGTAGCGCATACTACAGCTTTAATAGTATGAAGTCTATTTTCTGCTTCATCAAAAACTTTAGATTTAGAAGAAGTAAATACCTCATCGGTAACTTCCATTTCTTTAAGACCAAACTTTTCATAAATATCTTTACCAATAGTGGTATTTAAATCATGAAAAGAAGGCAAACAATGCAAGAATATAGCATTATCATTAGCATTATTCATAACTTTCATATTAACTTGATATGGACTAAGAAGTTTAATTCTTTCATTCCATACATCATCAGGTTCACCCATAGAAACCCAAACATCGGTATAAATAACATCAGCGTTAGAAGAAGCCTCCATAACATCTTCTGTCATTTCAATACTTCCACCAGTTTCTTTAGCAATTTCCTTACACTTATTAATAAGTTCTTCGCTAGGCCATAAATCACGAGGTCCACAAGAAACAAAATGCATACCCATCTTAGCACAAACAACCATAAGCGAATTAGCAACATTATTTCTAGCATCACCCATAAACACTAATTTAATTCCCTTTAAATGACCAAAATTTTCCTCGATTGTCATAACATCAGCAAGCATTTGTGTAGGATGAAATTCAGTAGTTAAACCATTCCATACTGGTACGCCAGCATTATTAGCAAGTTCTTCCACAATTTCCTGTGCATAACCTCTATATTCAATACCATCATACATTCTGCCCAAAACTTTAGCAGTATCGGCAATACTTTCTTTTTTACCCATCTGTGAACTACCAGGATCTAAGTATGTAACACCCATACCCAAATCAAGACCAGCAACTTCAAAAGCACACCTTGTTCTAGTAGAAGTTTTTTCAAATAATAAAACAATATTCTTTCCCTCTAAATATCTATGAGAAATACCATTTTTCTTTTTCTCTTTTAATTCATGTGAAAGATCAAGTAAATATCTAATCTCTTCTGGAGTATAATCAAGAAGTGTTAGAAAATTTCTTCCTTTCAAATTAATTTCTTTGTTATTAGTAGTCATCGGGTCAAAGATTCCCCCTTATTAAAGGCATACTCATACATCTAGGACCACCACGACCTCTAGAAAGTTCAGCACTACTCATCTCAATAACCTTAATACCATGCTCTCTTAAAATATTATTAGTAATATTATTTCTATTATATACAACAACAACTCCTGGAGCTATACATAAAGTATTAGTACCATCATTCCATTGCTCTCTTTCAGCGGATATTTTTTCTCCACCAGCACAAGGGATAAGTTCAATCTTTCTTCCAAGATATTTTTCAAGTATCTCTTCCAAACTACCCTTAACTTCCACAACATTTAAATCTTCATCACTATCAGGAATATCCCCTTCAGTAATCTCAAATACCTGAAGAGTATCCATAATACCAGGATGATAAGTAAACTTATCAACATCAATCTGTGTAAATACCGTATCAAGATGCATAAATGCTCTAGATTCAGGAATATTAAATGCCAAAATAGTATCAATCTTACATTCAGGATCCCTAAATAAATTCTTTGCAAGTTCATCTATTGCTCCAGCTTCAGTTCTTTGAGAAATACCAACAGCAATAATATGTTCATTAAGATTAAGAACATCGCCACCCTCAATATGATAAGGTAAATATCTATCATAATATTTATCAAGTTTATCCTTATAATCAGGATGATAATTAAATATATATTCAGCATATATAGTTTCCCTATTTCTTGTAACAGAATACATCTTATTCAAAATAACTCCATTACCACAAGAAGCAAAAGGATCCCTAGTAAAATATAAATTAGGCATAGGATCTGCCAAAAAGTCTGACTCTTCAGCAACTAAATCTACCAAAGACTTTTCTACATCCCTTTTAGCTCTGCTAATTTCTTCCATCTTAATACCTTCCATAGTCTTAAGAACAAGTTCTTTCTTATTAACAAAACTTTTTAAATACTCATACACAAGATTTTTATATTTAGGAGTTCTAATACCAGCCTCATATATAAATTGCTTAATAAACTTATCTTCAATTTCATCACTAAGTTCCAACACTTCAGCCATCAAATCCTCAAGATAAACAACCTCAATATCATTTTCTTTTAAAATATGAGCAAACTCATCATGCTCTTTTTGTGCATCTGGCAAAAAAGGAATATCATCAAATAATAATCTACTTAAAGTATCTGGAGTCAAATTAAGTAATTCTTTTCCAGGTCTATGAAGTAATACCTTTTTTAAAGGTGCAATTTCGCTTTTAACATCAATAGCATTCATTTTTTATCTTCTCCCTTCCATTCTCTAAAGTAGACACTTTCTACTATAAATACATTATAACATAAAAATACAAAAAATACCTCTATTTATCTTTAGTTTTTGATAAAAATTCTTTAAGCCTCTCATTATCCTTATTAGCAAAGCCTTCCTTTACACTTCCATCAAAAGATATTTTACCATTATCCATAAATACAAGCCTATTAGCACTCTTTCTAACAAAATTCATCTCATGAGAAACAATAATCATTGTCATTCCCTTATCAGCAATATCTCGAATAAGATCAAGTACCTCTCCCACCATTTCGGGATCAAGTGCACTAGTAGGTTCATCAAACAAAATAATATCAGGATTCATAATAAGAGACCTAACTATAGCAACTCTTTGTTTCTGACCACCAGAAAGCTCATTAGGATAATAATCCTTCTTATCAAGCAAATTAATAGTTTTAAGTAACTCTACAGCTCTTTTATTAGCATCATCCGGGCTCATAATACCAAGTTTAATAGGAGCTAAAGTAATATTTTGAATAACTGTCAAATGAGGAAATAAATTAAATTGTTGAAACACCATACCAATCTTTTCTCTTATCTTAGGCAAATTAACATTGCCAGCAGTTAAATCATATCCCTCAAAAATAACCTTACCACTAGTAGGTTTCTCTATCATATTAAGACACCTAAGGAAAGTACTTTTTCCACATCCACTAGGACCAATAACAGCAACAATATCACCCTTATTAACCTTAAAATCAATTCCTTTTAATACCCTATTATTATCAAAAGACTTTTTCAAATTTTTAACTTCTAACATTATTAAGTCTCCTCTCTATTCTACTAAATAATTTAGTAAGACTTAAAGTAATAGCAAAATAAATAATTGCAATAATAATAAGTGGAAAGAAATAATCATAAGTTCTAGAGGCAATAATATCCGAAGCCTTAGTAAGTTCTACAATACCTATATAAGCACCAACAGCAGTCTCTTTAACCAAAGTAATAAATTCATTACCCATTGCTGGTAAAATATTTTTAAAAGCTTGAGGTAATATAATATATCTCATAACCTTGCCATAAGAAAGCCCCAAACCATATCCAGCCTCAAATTGTCCCTTATCAACAGAATTAATACCAGCTCTAATAATTTCCGAAACATATGCCCCAGAATTAATACCAAAAGCAAGTATTCCAACAATAACAATATTAATATTAACAGATTTAAATATAACATAATAAATAATCATAAGTTGAAGTATAGAAGGTGTACCCCTAATAATATCAACATACCACTTAGATAATTTATTACCAATTTTCATCTTACCATTCATATCATGATTATTTCTAATAAGAGCAGTAACAATACCAATAACAATACCAATAATAGCAGCTCCTAAAGCAATAATAATCGTATTTAATAAACCTTCAAAAATAAATTCATATCTATTATCGTAAATAACACTTTGATAAAAAGAATCCCATATTCCCGCAAAAAAATCAAATATTTTATTCCAAAAATTCATATAACCATTCATATAAAACTCCTTATTCAGTAGTATGATTAATTACATATCCATCTATACTTCCATCTTCTTTAAGCCTATTAAGTACTTTATTAATAGCATTAAGAAGTTTCTTATTACCCTTTTTAACAATCATTCCATAACTATCACTAGCAAGATTGCCAGATAAAATTTTAATATCGTCATTGTTTTTAACCATTTCACGAGCAGGAAGTTCATCCATAACAACTAAATCAACTTTACCATCTTTCAAATCCTGTATAGCGGCTAAATATTTCTTTTCCCTAACAATTTCAGAATTCTTATAATTAGAAGTAACATAAGTATCAGCTACACTACCTAATTGAACCGCTATCCTCTTACCATCAATATTATTAATATCATTAATATCACTATTATTTTTAACAATTACAACCTGATTACTAGTAGAATAATTAATAGAAAAATCAACCTGTTTAGCTCTTTCATCAGTATAACTAATTCCAGCAGCACCAAAATCAGCCTTACCAGTTTTTACCTCATTAATAATAGAATCAAAAGCAACATCCTTAACAACTAGTTTCTTTCCCATTTCTTTAGCAATTTCCCTAGCTATATCAATATCAACACCAACTATTTCACCATCATCATAATACTCATATGGTGCAAAACCAGCTTCAGTAACCATAACAAGAGTATCATCACTTTTACCACAACCTGTTAAACATATAATGCAAATAAAACAAAACATCAAAATCTTTTTCATATTCATAAACTCTCCTCTACTATAAAAATATTATATCATAAAAAAAGAAAAAAGAATAAACAATTTACATTTATTCTTAAACATTTTCAATATCAACACTTCCATTATGCTTAATACTATCCCAATTACAACTTTTAATAAATAAACAAATAAAATTAATAGGAAGCCAACTTATAACAAACAAATCAAATAAAAGTACACCACCTATATTATTTTTAAAACTTTTATTATATCTTTTAAGCAAAACAATTCTTACAAAAACTCCAAATAAATAAGAAATTACAATAAATATAATTTTATAAATAATATTATCAAAAGTTAAATCATTAAAATGAATAATCATGTTAATAATAAGAAAAATAGGAAGTAAATTAAATACAACATGCAATATTACAGATAAATAAAATAATCCAACATCAAAGCATTCAAAATTTCTTTCCTTAATCCCCTTTTTTAAAAGAGTAGGAAAATATTCTCTTAAACATTCCATAGTTCCAAAAGACCATCTTTTTCGTTGCTTCCAAGAAGCATCAAAACTATCAGTTTGCTCATCGTAAGTAATAGCTTCGGTAGCAAATCCAATTTTCTCATTATTAATAGCACACATAGCGGTAAATTCAACATCCTCAGTTACTGTTTTAGGGTTAAAACCATGTTTATCAATAACTTCTTTTTTTATAATAAAACCAGTGCCATTAAGAAAAGAAGATCTACCCATATTATATCTAGCCTCATTTAAAAATAAACTTTGAAAATAATATAAAATAGCATAACTACTAGTAAGCCAATTATCAGAAATATTCTTAGTATCTCTAAATCCTTGAGCCACTGAATAACCACTATTAATCATATCATTCATTTTAGCTAAAAAATCATGATGAACAATATTGTCTGCATCAAATATTGCATAAGCATCAATTTTATTGTTATCTTTAAATAAATCAAAAGTATATTTTAGTACCTCTCCTTTAGTAGAAACTTTCTCAGTACACGATATAACTTTAGCACCAGCTTTTTCAGCCACTAAAGCAGTATCATCAGTACAATTATTAACAATAACATAAATATCAAAGTATTCACTAGGATAACTTTGTTTTTTCAAACTATCAATAAGTTTACCAATAACACTTTCTTCGTTTCTTGCAGCAACTATAACAGCAAAAAAATTTTTTTTACCATCATCGTCAATAGTAACTTTCTTCTTTTTAAATATCCCCACAGAAGTAATAAGATAATAACCAACATAAAATACAAATACTATCCCCATTATATATATAATTTTTTCTAACATTATTTCACCTCAAAAGTTGTACTACTATAAATAATACAATCCAATGATACTACACTATAATTAATTTGTCAATAACATATAAATTATAAAATGCAAAATACTTTTATAGAAGTATATGTAATATAAATAATAATATCAAAAAAAAGAACTTAATAGTGAAGTTGTCAACAAAAAGTAGACACTTAAAAAGAATTATTTGAAGCCTAGTTGAGTTCTATACTCAACTGGGTTTT
>CAKOOV010000018.1 GCA_934098435.1 uncultured Bacilli bacterium | reverse complement strand
ATAAGTATAAGTAGGGAAAAATGAAAATTAAAAGAACACTATGGTTAGATATATTAAAAATAATAGCATGTTTTCTAGTAATAGTAAATCATGCTGGTGGATATGTATTAGGAGATAACCCAAGCAAAATAACAATTATATTTTATTGTGTAAATTTTGCTATATGTAAAATTGCGGTACCAATATTTATAATGGTGACTGGTTCGTTACTGTTAAAAAAAGAATCAAGTTACAATGATATAACTAAAAAAATAATAAGAATAGTTATCCCGTTAATTTTCATATCCGCAATTATTTATTATAAAAGTAATGGAATAAATATTATTGGATTTATTAAAAATTTTATTGAAGAACCTATAATATATCCATATTGGTATTTATATATGCTAATTTCTCTTTACTTAGTGACACCATTATTACAAAAAATGATAAAAAATTTTAATAATAAAGATTATGAACATTTATTTATAATTTGTTTAGCAATTCCCACATTAATAGATTTATTTAATGCCTTATTAAACATAAAAATAAATACTTTATTTTATATTTGCAATTTTTCTAAAATTGTTGGTATATATATATTGGGGTATTTTCTTACAACTTGTGATTTAAAAAAGAATGCAAAAAATATTGCAGTTGTAGCATTTCCAATAATAATAATGATGTTTTTCCTAACATTATACATTCCATATATAAATACAGAAAAAATTTCATACGCATTTGATAGTTATGACACTGTTTTTTCAATAGGAGCTTCTGCAATGTTGTTTTATATTGTGAGATACTACTTCGATACAAAAAGGGTTAATAGTAAAATTGCTAACATTATTAATTTAGTTAGTGAATGTACATTTGGCATATATTTATTTCACTATTTAATAATTCATTACATTTATTATTCAAATACATTTCAATTAGTATTTAATTTTAATAAATATATTGGTATATACTTATTAGAAATATCAGTTTTTGTAATTAGCGGTATTTTTACGTATATGTTAAGACAGATACCATATATTAAAAAATATTTGTGATTGATAAAATATTAAATATGTTATATAATATAAATGTAATGTTTATTTAAGGAGTTGTAGTGATAATGGAAATTAATGATGTAATATTGATTGTATTAACAACGTTTATAATAACTGCTTTATTTATACCTGTTGTTAAAAAGATAGCTGAATTTATTGGGGCAATGGATATTCCTAATGCTAGAAAGGTTCATACTGTACCTATACCTAGATTGGGTGGTCTTGGTATATATGCTGGATTTTTAATTGGTTATATGTTATTTGGTCAACATTCTATACAAATGAATGCTGTACTTATTGGTAGTTTTATTATTTTGGTTACTGGTATTTTTGATGATATTAAACCTGTACCTGCTAAATATAAGTTATTAGGACAAATTGCTGGAGCTGCTATTATACCTTTATATGGTGGAATATTATTAAAAGATGTATCTGCTTTTGGATTGTATTTGAATTTTGGTATACTTTCTTATCCTATAACTATATTATTTATTGTGGCTATTATTAATTGTATTAATTTAATAGATGGACTTGATGGTTTGGCTTCTGGAATATCTAGTATATATTTCTTAACTGTTGGTATTATTGCAATGCTTCTTAATAATGCTGGTGGTTTGGATACTACTTTAACATTTATTATGCTTGGTAGTACTCTTGGATTTTTAGTACATAATTTTCATCCTGCTAAAATATTTATGGGTGATTCTGGTAGTATGTTTTTAGGTTATATTATTGCTGTAATAGCATTATTAGGATTTAAGAATATTACTCTTACATCATTTATTATTCCTATGCTTTTATTAGCTATTCCTATTATGGATACTTTATTTGCTATTCTTAGAAGACTTGTTAATCATAAACCTCTTGGTGAACCTGATAAAAATCATTTACATCATCAGTTACTTAAACTTAGATTATCACAAACTAAAACTGTTTTAGTTATATATTTAGTTGATATTTTATTTGCTATTGCTTCTATATTATATGCTATTGGTAATAGAGTACTTGGTACTAATATATATGGTATTATTATATATATTATATTATTTGTTTTAACTATATTATTAGTACTTAAAACTAATATTATTTGGAATCATGATAAGAAAAATGATAAATAATAATATATTTTAAATTGTTAATTATAAAAAAGATTATTTTAAAATAAGTGATATTCTTTGTTTTTAGATATAAATTGTCTTAAAAAAATATTTAATTGTAAATAATAAAACTATAAATAATTTTAAAATAGTTTAATGTATATCAAAATTTACAATGTACATAATTTATGTAAGAATTATTTAAGCATAATAATAATAATAACACGGAGGTACTATGGAAACTAATTCAACTAATAAGCTTATTACAATAACTAAAAATAAAGGAATAAAATTTTTAAGGGGAGATAAAGTTCTATTTAAGAAGTATAGTTATTTTCAAGTTATTAATGCCTATAAAAATCTTTTTGCAATTGATGAGGATGATATTGAAAAAATAAAAAGTAACATCACAAACAAAATAAGATTAAATTACTATAGAAAATCTTTTCAAATAAAAGATGAAGTTAATGATGATGATTTATATGAAGCAATATGTGATAGAATATGTAAGAAATATGGACTATGTGGAAAAACTTTACAAGAAAAGGAAAATCAAATTAAAATTATTAAATATCATCATCATATTTATACTTTAGATACTTTATATATAGATTTTGTTAGAATGTATAAATTTGAACATGAATTAAGAATGATGTTATTAAAATATACATTGATAGTTGAAGAAAATATAAAGAATATTTTTATTTCTTATCTTAATGATATAGGCGCAGAGCCTAATTATTTAGTTAATATGGATAATTATAATACAACATCATTAAAGTCAAAGTCATTCAATACGATGAAGTTAATAATTGATAAATATGATAATCAAAAATCTAAACCAATTAAGAGAAAGAGAGATCAACATTTAATTGTTCCATATTGGATTATTATAAATGATTTGGCGATGAACCAAACATACTATGCTATTGCTAATTTAAATTCTAATGATTCATATAAAATATTCTTAAGATGTCTAAATTTTTTTACACAACTTAATTTAACAGAAGAAACTAGAGGAAAAAATGTTAAACAAATAAATTATGAAAGGAAGATGATTAATAATTTTAAAACATTATTATGTTATTTAGGAGAATTTAGAAACATGTTGGCTCATAATCAACCAATATATTGTTATAATATATCTAATTATAGCATAAATGGTAATCCAAAATTTGAATATGAATTACCATTGACAAAAAGCGAATATAAGGATGATAAGGGTAATAAATTACCAAGAGAAAAGCAGCAAATAAATATAATGGGTTCATTAATGAATAGCTTAAAAGAATATTTTGGCAATGATAACTTTAATTCAAATAATTCGACTAAATTGGATCTTTCAAAGATAATATATATTTTGTATAAAATGTTAAAGCATATTGATAAAAACACTAATTTTTATACAGAATTAATAGAAATATATTCAAAATATAATATAGTTTTAAGTAAATCTAACGTTGAGATTGAAAATTCGAATCTAATTTATGAATTGAAAAATATTATTGCAGAGGAACTATCAATATATGATTTAGAAACATCTAGTCTTATAGAAAAAATAGAGTCTGGAAAGGCATATAAAGCAACATTAAAAACTAAAGAAAGACAATTACAGGAAATAATAGATAAAATAAATTATGTATCAAAAAGAATTAAAGTTAATGAAATTAAATCTAAATATAAACATTTTCCAGCAAGAAGACGTTATACAGAGTTTACTGGCATAAATAAAAATTTTTTTGTAAATATTAAATGAACTACATAATAAAAGAAAAAAAACATATAAATATAATGATTACATATTTACAAAAATAATAAAATGTGATATTATTAATATGTAATTAAATTCCGTATTAACGGGGGAAAAAGGAACTGAGGTTCCTTTTTTCTTATATATTTTTAACTATATTATTAGTACTTAAAACTAATATTATTTGGAATCATGATAAAAAGAATGATAAATAATGATATTTTAATTAAAAATAAGTTACTGCCGCAAATTTTGCGACAGTTTTAATATTATATAAAGAGATAGATAAATGTTTGATAAAAAGACTATAGACTTTTTATCACCTGATGAGATTATTAGCTAATCAGGAAATGAGTTAATTTAATCATATTATTTTATTTATTAAATATAATTTAATAGAAAAGAGGAATAATATGATTAATAAGAAGAATTTGTGGTTTTTAACGTTATTTAGTTTAGTATTGGTATTATCAATTTATTATGTTACTATGCCTAGTGAAATTTTTGATAGTAAATTAGAGAATGAAAAGGTTGATAATAGTACTGTTAATGTAGAAGAGTCAACAGTAATTTCTGCTTTGAAGGTAGAAGATGAGAATGAAGTTAAAGAAAAGATTAATGGTTTAAAAGAAAAACTTACTAATAGTGAAGTTAGTACTAAAGAAAAGAATGAAGTATTTGAAGAATTAAAGCTTATTAATAAGAATTCTTCAAAAGAAGAAACTTTAGAATCTAAGATTAAAGATAGTTGTTCTTGTGAAAATTTTGTTAAAATTGAAGGAGATAATGTTAGAGTGGTACTTGATTCTGATGATAGTAGTGCTACTATGGCTAATAATATTATGAGATTAGTACAAAAGGAATTTGATGATAAGATGTATATTTCAGTAAAATTTAATAAATAAAGGCTATTATACCTCACTTTATTTATGGTTTTGAATAGAATAATATGAATAAACATAACCACCCTTATGGAAGTGAGGTATTTATGAATAAAGGTATATTGACCAAAAGAGAAAAAGAAGTTTTTTCTTTATTAGTGGAAAATAAGACTACTCATGATATTGCTATGATATTAGGTATAAGTGAAAAGACTGTTAGAAACCATATATCTAATACTATGCAAAAGCTATCAGTTAAAGGAAGAGCACAGGCAGTAGTAGAATTGATACGTTTGGGAGAAATTACTTTATAAGCACATATGTGCTTTTTTTCTGTATATTTGTATTTTATTTATAGATTTTTATATATTTATGTGTTATACTCTTTTATGATAGGGAGGTATGAAATGAAAAATTTATTTGATTTAACTGGTAAGGTTGCTGTTGTAACCGGTGCTAGTAGTGGTATAGGAAAAGAGGCCGCTATTGGATATGCAGAAATGGGGGCAGATGTAGCTCTTCTTGCCAGAAGAGTAGATAAGTTAGAAGATGTAAAAAAGGAAATAGAAAAAATTGGTAGACGTGCTATTTGTATAGAATGTGATGTTACTAAGGAGAATAGTGTTAAAAAAGCTGTAGGTGAAGTACTAAGTGCTTTTGATCATATTGATATATTACTTAATAATGCTGGTGTTGCTGTACGTGGTGGAGTTGATACTTTAGAAGAAGAAGATTGGGATAAATCTTTTAATACTAATGTTAAGGGTATTTATTTGATGTGTAAATATGTTATTCCTGGTATGAAGGAAAGAATGTATGGTAAAATTGTTAATGTTTCTTCAGTTAATGCTATAGTGGCTGATAAGAATGATATGTTTATTAGACATTCTTATAATGCTTCTAAAGCTGCTGTTATTGGTCTTACTAAGGGTATGGCTTGTAGTTATGCTAGATATAATATTACTGTTAATGCCATTGGACCAGGTTTATTTGAAACTGGTATGACTGAGAATACTTTATTTAAATCTGAAGAATTCTTACGTGGATATAATGCTTTAAATCCTTCTAGTAGACCTGGTAGACATGGTGAAGTTAATGGTACTATTTTATATTTATCTAGTGATGCTTCTAGTTATATTGAAGGTCAATTTATTGCTATAGATGGTGGCGGTTCTATAGTATAATTATATACTTGATATATAGAATTTATGGATAAGAGATATGAAATAATAAATGATAAGCTTAATAGTCTTAGTAAGAGTACTTTTAGGAATAGTTTTTATCTTAAAGATAAGGATAAAAATTATATTAAAGATAAAGGAATGAATACTATAAAAGATCATGCTTATGATATTATTTTGAAGAGACTAGCTCCAATTGATATTAAGAATGATGGGAAACAGACTCCTATGAGAGGACATCCGGTATTTATTGCACAACATGCTACAGGGTGCTGCTGCAGAGGATGTTTGTTTAAGTGGCATGGTATTCCGAAGAATAGAGAATTATCTAATAACGAGATTAATTATATTGTTATGTTAATAATGGAATGGATAAAAAGACAAATGGAATAATTTGTCTTTTTGTATTGTGAAATTGGTATTTTATATGGTATAATAAAGGGACGAAGAAGGTATAAAAAATGAAGAGAAATGAAGTTGATAGAGAGAAGTTATCTCCTATGATGAGACATTATGTTGAACTTAAAGATAAGTATGTAGATACTATTATTTTATATAGATTAGGAGACTTTTATGAGATGTTTTTTGAGGATGCTGAGATTGTTTCACATGCTTTAGAACTTACTTTAACTGGAAAAAGTGCAGGACTTGAAGAGAGGGTTCCTATGTGTGGTATACCTCATCATGCAGCAGATATATATATTGATAAGCTTATTAAAAAAGGTTTTAAGGTGGCTATTTGTGAGCAACTTGAGGATCCTAAAAGTGCTAAAGGAATAGTAAAGAGAGATATAGTAGAAGTTATATCATCTGGTACTATTATTAATGCTAATTCTTTAAATGAAAAAGAAAATAATTATATTGGTAGTTTATATGATTTTGGATATGGATATGCACTTACTTATTCAGATATTACTACTGGTGAAGTTTACTCTATGCTTCTTTCTAATTCTTTGGATATTATATATAAGTTATTGTCTTTAGAGATTAAAGAGATTATTGTTAATAAGGAATTTGATAAAAATACTTTGGCTAAAATTAAGAATGAGAAAATACCTGCAACAATAGTAGATAATTATTTAGATGATATGTATAGTGATATTTATAGTGATATTAGTGATGAGAGGATTATTAAATCTATTAAGTTATTACTTTATTATTTAAGTTTTGAACAGAAAAGGGAATTATCTCATTTTCAAAAGGTTATTATTAAAAAAGAAGATGCTACTTTGATTATGGATATTCATACTAAGAGGAATTTGGAACTTACTGAGTGTCTTAGAACTAAGGAGAGAATGTATTCTTTACTTTGGCTTCTTGATAATACTAAGACCGCTATGGGTGGTAGAAGACTTAAGTATTTTATTGAGAATCCTTTAGTTGATATGGATATGATAAATAGAAGATATGATATTGTTTCTAAGTTTCTTGATGAGTTTATTTTAACTGATGAACTTAGAAATGATTTATATTCTGTATATGATTTGGAAAGACTTTGTGGTAGAATTGCTTTTGGTTCTGCTAATGGGAAAGATTTACTACAACTTAAGACTTCTTTAGAGGTACTTCCTAGTATTAAGGAAAAGATTAATACTATTGGTTTTTATGATGATATTGAACCGCTTAGTGAACTTTATAATTTACTTGATAGTTCTATTAATGAGGATGCTCCTGTTGGTCTTAAGGAAGGATTTCTTATTAAAAGTGGCTATTCTAAAGAGCTTGATGAACTTAAGAATTTAAGTAAGGGTGGTAAAGACTTTATTAGTAATTTTGAGAGAGAAGAGAGAGAAAGAACTGGTATTAAGTCTCTTAAGGTTGGTTTTAATAAGGTATTTGGTTATTATATTGAGGTTAGTAATTCTTATTTATCTATGATTAGTGATGATATGGGTTATACTAGGAAACAGACACTTGCTAATTGTGAAAGATTTATTAATCCAATACTTAAAGAAAAAGAGGATTTGATTTTATCTAGTGAGGATAAGATTATTAATTTGGAATATAATTTGTTTGTAGAAATTAGGGATGAGTGTAAGAAGTATATTAATATTTTACAAAAGAATGCTAAGGTTATTAGTGAGATTGATGTTTTACAATCTTTTGCTTATGTTAGTGAGAAGTATAATTATACAAGACCTATTTTAAATAGTAATAATGAGATTAGGGTTATTTCTTCTCGTCATCCGGTAGTAGAGAAAGTTCTTCGGGATAATGAATATGTTCCTAATGATATTATTATGGATAATAATACTGATATCATTCTTATTACCGGTCCTAATATGGCTGGTAAAAGTACTTATATGAGACAACTAGGTATTATTGCTATTATGGCTCAAATTGGTTGCTTTGTTCCCGCTAATGAGGCTAATTTACCTGTATTTGATAAGATATTTACAAGAATTGGAGCAAGTGATGATTTGGTAAGTGGGGAATCTACTTTTATGGTTGAAATGATGGAGGCATCAAGAGCTATTAAGGGTGCTACTAAAAATAGTTTAATTTTATTTGATGAACTTGGACGTGGTACTGCTACTTATGATGGTATGAGTTTAGCAGAGGCTATATTAGAATATATTGCTAAAAAGATTAAATGTAAGACACTTTTCTCTACACATTATCATGAACTTACAGAAATGGAAAATTCTCTTCCTAATTTAAAAAATAAGCATGTATCCGCTATTGAAGATGGTGGTAATATTACTTTCTTACATAAGGTTAAAGATGGTTCGGTAGATAAAAGTTATGGTATTAATGTTGCTATGCTAGCAGGTCTTCCTAGTGAGGTTATAGATAGGGCTAATGTTATATTAAAGGAATATGAAAGTAAGAATGATAATTCTACTAGTAAAAATAAGAAAAAGAGTGATAATTCTTTTCAATATAGTCTACCTCTTGATTTTGAAGAGAAAAAGAGTGAAGTAGAGGAAGAAATTAAAAAGATTGATGTTCTTAATATTACCCCTATGGAAGCTATTAATATTCTTAGTGAGTTAAAAGAAAAAATAAAATAGAGTTACTATGATAAGTAATTCTATTTTTTAAATAATTCGCTATGACTTCCAGTTTCTACTAAAAGTAATATAAGTTTATCATCAGTATATTTATAAACAAGTAACCAATCTGGTTCAATATGACATTCACGACATTCATCAAAATATTTATTATTTACTAAATTATGGTCTTTATATTTTTCTTCTAGGACAGCTCCATTAGATAAATTTTCAACAATGTATCTTAATTTTTTTAAATCTTTATTTTGT
The DNA here is from genome assembly GCA_934098435.1 of uncultured Bacilli bacterium. Lineage (GTDB taxonomy): Bacteria > Bacillota_I > Bacilli_A > RF39 > UBA660 > CAG-302. Next base: position 2,457 of record CAKOOV010000018.1, on the reverse strand, counting down.
TTAATAATTTTTTTATATTGTTTTTTGAATTTTTTTGTGTAGTGAATTTCATACTTGGTTTTACTTATTATTCAAATCCTCAAATAATTCATCTATATTGTGATAACCTTTACTTTTAATTTCCCCGTTTTCGATTTTCTTTGCTTCCTTTAAAGCTTTTTTTAGTTCTCTAGTTGGTTTAGGATTTTTAAGTTCAAATGGTATACCACCAACATTTATTGATTTTCTTAGAAATAAGTTAATGGCAGTACTCATATTTAATCCTAAACTATTAAATAGTTCAGTTGCTTCTTTTTTTACATTAGAATCAACGTTGATATTAATAGCACTAGTATTATTAGCCATTATATCATCTCCTCTCTGTAATAATTATAACAAGTAATGTAGATGATGTCAATATATTAACTACATATTATCTACATTAATATTATATGTAAAAATAAGAAAATGATTTATAAATATGTTAAAAAAGTATTGATATAAAGATAAAAATACTTTATACTATGTGTAGGTGATGCAAATGAAAAAAATGAATAATAAGGGATTTACTTTGATAGAACTTCTTGCGGTATTGGTTATTTTAGTGGTTATTATGTCAATAGCTATACCTAGTATTACTTCTTCAGTAGAGAGAAGTAAGGCTAAGCAAAGAGAACAGGTTATTAATATTATTATATCTGCTGGTGAATTGTATGCTGATAAGCATAAAAATACATTTACTCAGGTCAGTGTAGGCGAACTTATAGATGGAGGATATTTAACTTTGGAAGATGCTAAAGATCCGCAAAATGAAAAAAGTACGATATGTGGGCATGTTACTAAGAAAGGTAATTCCTTTGTATTTGAGAAGTCTTCAAGTGAATGTAGAAATATAGGATAGGGTGGTTATAAATGAAAGTTATATTAATTAAATATGGAGAACTTACTACTAAAGGGGATAATCGTAAGTATTTTATTAATGTTTTGTATAATAATATTAAAAAGGCATTAGAAGGATATAATGTTAATATTGTTAAGAATAGGGTACGTATGTTTATTGAGACTGATGATGATGTTATGGAAATTGTTAATATTCTTAGGAATATATTTGGTATTCATAGTATAGTTATTGCTACTAGAGTTAATACTAATATTAGTGAAATAGAAGATAATGTTTTAAAGGTAGCTAGAGAAAATGATTTTAGAACATTTAAAGTAGAAACTGATAGGGCAGATAAATCATTTCCTATTAATAGTATGGATTTTTCTAGGAAGATTGGTGCTTTGGTACTTAAGAATATTCCTAATATAAGTGTAGATGTTCATAATCCTGATTATTTATTAAAAATTGAAATAAGAGAGGATTATACATATATATATCATAAAGAAGTTAAAGGTCCTGGTGGTTATCCGGTTGGAGTAGCAGGACGTGGTCTTCTTATGTTATCAGGAGGAATTGATTCCCCAGTAGCGGGATATTTGGCTATGAAGAGGGGAATCAGTGTTGATTGTATTTATTTTGAGTCACCACCACATACTAGTGAGATGGCTAAAAATAAAGTTAAGCGTTTAGTGGAAAAACTTACTAAATATAATCCAGATATTACTTTATATGTAGTACGTTTTACGGATATTCAAGAAGAGATATATAAAAATATCACTCCTACATATATGATAACCATTATGCGAAGAATGATGTATAGAATAGCCACTAAAATTATGGAAAATAATTCTTATTTATGTCTTATAAATGGTGAAAGTGTTGGTCAGGTTGCTAGTCAAACTTTAACTAGTATGAATGTTATTAATAATGTTACTAATAAAGTTATTATTAGACCTGTTGCTTGTCTTGATAAGATAGAAATTATGGATATTGCTAGAAAAATAGATACTTATGAAACTTCAATACTTCCTTATGAAGATTGTTGTACTATTTTTGTTCCTAAACATCCAGTTATTAATCCTAGTTTGAAATTAGCTATGGAATATGAAAATAGTTTTGATTATGATAAGCTTATTGAAACTGCTATTAATAATATGGAAGTAATAAAGATTACTAGTAATTATAATGAATTTGATATATAGTAAAAATTACCATTAATTTATTAGTATGAAATTTACAATATTTCACAACCTATTAGTGTAGGAGGTGAAATGATAATGAGTAATAGTAATAATAACAAAATGGTAGTTCCAGGAGCTAAACAAGCTATTGATAGAATGAAATATGAAATAGCTAATGAATTTGGTGTTAATTTAGGACCTGATTCAACTTCTAGAGCTAATGGTTCAGTTGGTGGAGAAATTACTAAGAGATTAGTTAAATTAGGACAAAACCAACTTAGCGGTTCTAATTACCAAAATAAATAAGTTGTTTATATAAAAAAAGAGTCTCAATAACTGAAGTTGTCAACAAAAAGTAGACACTTAAAAAGAATTATTTGAAGCCTAGTTGAGTTCTATACTCAACTGGGTTTT
>CAKOOV010000017.1 GCA_934098435.1 uncultured Bacilli bacterium | reverse complement strand
CTATATGTATTTATATCTACTACATCTTTTAGATACTTATATACATCTAATCTTTGTAAGGTATCTTTGGCAGTGGTATTGTAGTCCTCTATTATGTTTTTAGAAAAGCTTTCCTCTTCTTCATCTGATAATTGTTGTAATTTTGAGAACTGAATATCAACGGGTGCTAAATCTTTTAGATTACCTGATAGGGAGTTCTTTATAGATAATGCTGAAGAGAAGATACATATAGTAAAGAATAGCATTAGGCATATTATTGTCATTGAAAAGACTGTGGTATTTATTTTACTACTTATTTGACGAACGGTAAAACTATTTAGTCCTTTGTAGTAGTATTTTTTTAGATGCATTACTATCTTTAGGATTAGACCTGATAGTGACCAAAATATTAGAAATGTTGATATACATCCTAGGGCTATTGGTATTAATATTCCTTCTATTGTATTCATCAGTGGTGAAGTACCAAAACCATCTGTTACTAGATAGTAAGCATATGATAGTGCTATGACGGCAATTATAAATACTACTGTACAAATGATAGGATTTTTTAATTTTACTTTTTCGGATTTTTTATTACCATGTAATAGGTCTATTAGTTTACATTTGTTTACAATTATGGTGTTAAATATCATTACTATTAGATACATTATGCTAAAGTATAATAAGGCTTTTAGGGCTGCTGAAGATGAAAATGTAAACTGAAATTTTGTTAGGTCTGCTTCAAACATATTGGCTACTAAGATACTCATTAGTTGTGATAAAACTATTCCTAGGGCTAGGCCAACTCCTAAAGAGATAACTCCTATTATAAGAGTTTCAAAGAAAAGTATTAGAGATATTTTTCTTTTGGACATTCCTAGGGTTAAGTAAATTCCAAATTCTTTGTTTCTTCTTTTTATGAGAAAACGACTGGCATAGATTATTAGAAATCCTAGAATGAATGAAACAAAGACACTTACTCCTCCTAGAATGGTGGTCATTAGTCTTATTATTTCGCTTGTTGATGATGATACATTTAGCATTACTGTTTGACTATCTATAGCATTGAAGACGTAGAAGATGGCTACTCCTAGTACTAGAGTAAAGAAATAGATGGCATAATCTTTGATACTTTTGGTTATGTTTTTTATAGACAATTTAAAGAGCATCATTTATGTCTCCTCCTAGTAAGGTTACGACATCTATTATTTTATCAAAGAATTCTTTTCTGGTATCATTTCCTTTACGAATTTCGTTATATATTTTACCATCTTTTATGAAGATTATTCTAGTAGCGTAACTTGCGGCATAAGCGTCATGGGTTACCATTAGAATAGTGGCTCCTAAAGCATTATTTAGGTAGGTTAGTTTTTCTAGGAGCATTTTTGATGACTTAGAATCTAGAGCTCCAGTTGGCTCGTCTGCTAGTATTAGGCATGGATCTGTTATTATTGCACGGGCTGCTGCTACTCTTTGTTTTTGTCCTCCACTCATTTGGTAAGGATATTTTTTTAGTACTGATTCGATGTCTAGTTCTTTTGCTACTTTCTTTATTCTTTTATCTATTTCTTTGGGACTTACATTTTGAATTGATAAGGCTAGTGCTATATTTTCATAGGCTGTTAAGGTATCTAATAAATTGAAGTCTTGAAAGATGAAACCTAAGTCTTCTCTTCTAAACTTATTTAGACTGTTTCCTTTTAGTTTTGTTATGTCAGTTCCTCCTACAAAAATATGGCCAGCGGTTACTTTATCAATTGTGGATATACAGTTTAGTAATGTTGTTTTACCTGATCCTGAAGAACCCATGATAGCGACAAATTCTCCTTTTTCTACTTCAAATGATATGTTATCTATGGCTTTAGTTAAACTTGATTTACTTCCGTAGTATTTTTCAATATTTTCTATTTTTAGTATATTTTCCATATTATTTTCCTTCCTTTCGTAATTAATAATACTAGATAATAGGATATTTGTCGTAAGTTTAATATTACAGTATATTACTTTTTTGTAAGGTTAGTCTTCTGGGTGATAAAGTTTATTTTTGCCAAAGGTTATTTTGACAATGGTATATTCTTTTTCTTCAGATTCTATCTCTATTTTATGACCTAGTTTGGTACATAATTTTTTGGCTATGTATAGACCCATGCCTGTTGATTTGATTTTATCTCTGCCATTAGTACCGGTAAATGATTTTTTGAAAACATTAGGGATATCACTTTTTGGTATGCCAATACCGTTATCTTTGATGGATAGGGCTATTTGATTGTTGTCTTCTTGTGTTTTTATTTGGATATAGGAGTTTGGAATATCTTTTTTGTATTTGATACTGTTATTGATAATTTGATTTAAAATGAATTCTAACCATTTGGTATCGGTATAGACTTCGGTATTTTTTATATCGACGATTAGGTCAATTTTATTTTCTAAGAGGTCATCTTTATTTTTAAGGGCTACGGAGGAGATTATCTTTTCTAATTTTACTTTTTTGAAGATAAAGTCTTCACTGGTATAGTTACTTCTTACATAGTAGAGGATTTGGTCAATGTAGTTATCTAGTCTTCTTATTTCTTCAGTATATTCTTTTGGTACTTGGTTTTTATGATTATGGGTCATAAGGATTAGACTTGATATTGGTATTTTTACTTCGTGTATCCACATCTCAATATAGTCTTTGAAGTCTTTGGTGCTATTTATGTAACTACTGACATTTTCAATCATTGATTTATTGATGTCATATAAGGTGTTATATATTAGTTCTTCTTCATAAGTATTTGGTTTGGGTAATGTTTCTAGGACTAGGTATTTTTTATCTAGATTTTTGGTATTGGTTATGATGGTGGTATAGAAGGTTCTTTTTTGGAAATATGATATTAGGAGAGCTATGATTTGTGTTAATAGTAGTAATACTATGGTTACTATTATTAGTCCCTTCGGTACTTTGAAGGCTATGTCTAATAGGGTTATTAGAATTATTGATATGATAGTAATAATGATTATGGTTATTTTATCTTTTAGATAGTTTGTTAATTTCATAATAGTATATATCCTTGTCCCTTTCTTGTTTCTATGGCATTTGGATAACCAAAGCCCTCTAGTTTACTTCTTAATCTACTTATATTTACGGTTAGAGCATTATCGTTTATGTATTCTTCATTATTCCAAAGGATGGTCATTAGTTCATCTCTCGATACGATTCTATTTTGGTTATTTAATAAGTGCTGAAAGATTAGCATTTCGTTTTTGGTTAGTTCTAATTCTTTATTATTACCAGATAAGGTACCTCGTGATGGTGAGACTTCTAAATCTTTATATTTTAGTACTTCAGTACTATTATCTAATCTTTTGAAAATATTTTGTATTCTTAGTAATAAGATGGTTGGGCTATAGGGCTTGGTTATGTAATCGTCTGCTCCATAAGAGATAGATAATATTTCATCGGTTTCATTTGCTCTTGAGGTTACCATTATTACTGGAATGTTTGATTCTTTTCTTATTTCTTTAAGTAACTGCTCACCATTTTGATATGGTATATTTATATCTAAGAGGATTAGGTCTATATTACTTTTTAATATTTCTTCTTTGGCATTTGAGAAGTCTTTTAGTATTAATGCTTCATAGCCAGCATTTACTAGTAGTTCATATAATTCTTTAGATATTATAGTATCATCTTCAATTATCATTATCTTTTTCATATATTATATTTCCTTCTTTCTATAGTTCTATTATATCATTGTTTTAACTTGTTTTATATTACAAGTTTGTAAGGTATGAAGAAAAAGACTTAGTACATCTTTGTGATATGGGTAAGTCTTTCTATCTTTTTAATAATAATTAAATTAAAATATATTTTAATATTTTTTTTGACACTTTAAATTAATCTATATTATTTATTGCTATAGAATATTTTCCCCGCTACTATCCTCTTCTATAATTCCTCTCTTTCTTTTTATCTCTTTTTGTTTAAAAATCTTTCTATGTATTTTTAAGTAACTTTTTCTTTTTGGTGTTAATATAAAATTAAAAACTTTTTGCATTAATAGCAGATCACTTCTTAGTCTATAATCTTGTTCTATTAAATATGAAAATAATATAGTTCCATCTTCATCAATAGTTATTAAATGTTTATCAAATAAAGCATCTGCATTGGCAACCATCAATATGCCATTATTTATATCGTATGCTTCTTCTACTGAACAATCGCAGAATGCTTTGATATGTGAAGCTCTAAATAATGTTCCCGCCTTATCAAAGTCTGTTGTTATTTTTGTTAAAGGGCAAAATATTTCATTAGCATTTTTAGAAAAATTCATCATTTCTTCGGCTAATTGTTTTCTCCATCTAGATTGATCTTTTCTTGTTTTTTCTTCAGTATCAATAGTTGGATTTTCCTTAATAAACTCAAATATTTCTCGATTATAGTTTTTTATTAAATAATTCTCCCAGTTTTTATTATATTCACCTAAAATTGTGAAAAAGCGAGGATTTTTATCTAATAAAATAAATAGCTCTTTAGTATTATTTATTTTATCCTTTGACATTAAAATTATTAATTTATCATTCAAAAAAATTGACATTCTAAGTTTTTGAAATTCCACATCATCGTTAGTACCAAATCCATGGGATGCTTGAGTTAAATGAATTTTAGTAAACTTACCATCTGACAAATTAATTTTATAATCACAAAAATTCCAATTAGGATGTTTATCTAATTTATCAAATATTTTTTGAGTATATTCTATATCAAAATATTTTAAAGAGTCGTTAACTAAATATACATCTACTAAATCACTAATTACAAGTTGTTTTTCATCCTCTTCTAGCTCTCTTTCTTGTTTTTCTTTATTCTTATTTACTATATCTAAAAATTTATATACGTGTGTTGAAACTGTTATATTTGATTGATGAGCCGTACTGTTTGTACTAATCGTAGATATTCTATCGTTTCCTAAGACTTCTTCGTTGCTTTCATCTGAACTTTGTTTTTCTCTTTCTATCATTTCTTCAGTTGTTAAATAATATAAATAGTTTTTGTCATATCCGCTCTTTTCATTTCGTTTACCCTTTGATATCAAATCAGAATGAGTTATGTATTTTGTATATAATGAATATTCTTTGTTTGGATTTTGCTCCAAATATTCTACCATACTAGCTGATTTGCCCATTAAAAATTCTTTAATTTTTTCATAATCATTAATAATAATTTTCTTTTGTGAAGTTTTTTTAACCATTTTACCATTCTCCTATCTTATTTTTTTCTATATAATCAAAAAGATTTTTAGCTACTGCATAAACAACATTTACTGTAACCGCATTACCAAATTGTTTATAAGCTTGTGTATCCGATACAACTTGTTTCCAATCACTAGGAAAGCCTTGTATTTTCCTACATTCATTTGGTGTTAATTTTCTTATATTTGTCTTATTTTTGTCACAATATTTTTCATAATTTTTAATATCTGTATAATAATTGTCTTGACTCGCTCTATGCATTTTATGCATTGTTGCAGTTAAAGTTTTACAAATTGATTGGTCTATTGTTGGTTTAACTATATATCCTTTTGTTCCTTTACCTAATATTGTTCCAATCATATTTGTACTAATAAAATATTTTTCTTCCACATCATCGTCTAATAAATCTTGAGCTTTTAAATCTAATTTCATAGGTTTTGGATATTCAAATGGTACTTTGTCAAAATATTTTTTATTAAATGCTACTATATAAACTCTATTTCTTCTTTGAGGAATTCCGTAATCTGCAGAATTAAGAATTTTATAATTAACATAATAACCCAACTCTTCCAAATCGCTCTTTATTTTTCTAAACGTTTTACCTCCATCATGATTTACTATATTTTTTACATTTTCTAAAACTACAACTTTAGTATCATGTTTTTTTATTATTTCTTTAATTGTAAAAAATAATGTTCCTCTATCATCTTTAAATCCTTTTAATTTTCCTAAGGTTGAAAACGGTTGACAAGGAAATCCACCTACTAAAACATCATGCTTGGGAATGTCTTCTAAATGCTCATTTATATCTCCTAAGACTATGTTTTTACTAATATTTTCTTTAAAAGTTTGTACACAGTATTTATCAAAATCATTTGCCCATATCATATCAAATCCAGCATTGGAGAATCCTAAATCAAATCCTCCTATTCCAGCAAATAAACTAATAGTCTTATATTTATAATTATTATGCTTGATTCTTTCCATAATTCACTTCCTCCTATAAATTGTATATTTCTTTTAAAATGGCTGTTAAAACATCAACAACAATAGAATTACCACTTTGCTTCAACGCTTGAGCCTTTGAAACTACAATTTTAAAATCATCAGGAAATCCCATTAATCTATAAGTTTCTCTAACAGTTAGAGCTCTTATTCTTCCATTTGTTGTTACATAATTATTAACACTTGCTCTATGTGAATTACCTTGAGTAGATAACAACGCTCTAGCTATAGGTAAATCTATTTCTGCATTTTGATGCATAAAGTTTTTTGTGCCTGGACACATTACATATTTTTTTAATTTTTCAGATAAATAATATTTTTCTTCCGGCTCTTCTCCAATCTTGTCTGTTATTTGTAATTTTCCATCAACACTTAAAAAATTACCTTCTTTAACGTTTTCAACAAGTAAATCTTGCATAGTATATTTTAATTCAATAGGTTTTGGGAATTCAAATCTATCACATTCTTCTTTACTTCTAAAACCGACAACATATAATCTTCTCCTACCTTGTGGTATTCCATAATCCTTGGCATTTAATATTTGCCATTTATAATAATATCCAAGATTATCAAAAATGTTTTGCATTACCTTCCAAGTATTGCCCTTATCATGTGTAAGAACACCATAAACATTTTCATATATAAATACTTTAGGTTGAATTTCTTTAACCAGTCTTGCATATTCATAAAACAAAGTTCCTCTTGCGTCTTCAAGTCCACCACGACTACCTATTACAGAAAAGCTTTGACATGGACTACCACCTACAAATAAATCTATTTTATTCTTAAAATCACTACCATCCAAAAGTTTTACATCATAAAAAAAGTTGTCATTTTGCACTTCATAATTCGCTTTATAAGCTTGCTCTACAAAATTTGTTTTTCTTGATAATGTTTTATATAAATTTTCGACATATAACCTTTTTTCTTTAACATCTTTCATTTTCTTTACCTTTTGTAATTCTTTATTATGATCTATATCTATTTCAACATCTCCATTATCACATGCGAACTCTATTTGATAATCAATTGATAATCTCTTTAATGCTTGTTCAATGGCACCAATACCACTAAAAGCTGTTGCTAACTTTAACATAACTACCTCCTAAGTTGACCTGCGTCTATAATAATTATAACACAAAAATTGACCTATATATCACTAAATTAGCAATTTTAGACAAAAAATGATAGATCTCTAAATCCATCATTCTTGTTCGTATATAGATTTGTAATCATTTAACATAAGTTTTTCAAAATCATCTAACGTCTCATTTTTGATTATTTTCTTAACCATATCTAATGACAACCCATATTCTAACATGTTACTATATTTTTCATCAATATTTTTATTTTCTAATGAGGTTGAAATATCAACTATATCAAAATCAAATATATAATCAAAATTATTTTTTTTAGAAAATAGTTTAAAAATTGAAACATATAACCCGATATAAAAAGGTATTCTATATTCTATAATACTTGAAATAAATTTAAATGCATTATTATATAATTTAAAATCATCTATTTTACCATCTGAAATAAATTCAGATAACCATTTCTTACCAGATAATTCTAAAATTTTTTCTATATTTTTAGATGAGATTTCCATATCTTTCGGAATAATGCTATTATATTCGTTCCAAATATATTCTTTTCTTCTTTTTAATATATCTTTGATATTTCCCGATGAATGAATTGCATAAAATATTCCCCATAGAAATTTTTCATTCTTGCTATAGGCTTGTATATCTCCTGTATCAGAATATATATTAATACCAGCAGTCTTTATTTCATAAAAAACGTATTCTAAAGATTTTATAACGTCATTTCTATCTGAAGCCAATAAATTTTTTATAACTTGATATCTTTCACCATTTTTTTCTTTTTGATTTGTTTCACAAAAATATTTATATAAAATTAATTTAGTATTTCTTGACGTACACAGAGAAATTCTTAAATCTTCATCAGTTAATCCATATTCGGTCATTTTTCTATCTGTTTCTTTTTTTGTGTCAATTTCCTCTTTAGTTAACCATTTCTCATCAATAATATCTATTTCATAATCACTTCTTAACTTACCATTTTTAGGAAACTCATAATTTGAATTAGTAATTGTTACCCCATTTTTCTCTGCTTCTTTTAATCGTTCACTTATCGTATTTTTAACAGCATAAATATACCCTTTACTATACTTACCAAATCTACCCGCTCTACCACTTAAATTTAACATATCAAGATTAGTCATTTTCTTGTTAGCTCCAGCAATCTCATTTGTTATTATAATATTTTTAGCGGAGCTATTTACTCCTTCGGCAAATGCTGTAGTTACCACTAAGACTTTTAAAAATCCTTCATTAAATAAATTTAATATTTCTCTTTTTATATACCTTGGTATTGGTGATATATATAACCCCACTCCTTTTTTTAATGCCTCTAATACATACCAATTGCTATTATCAAATGTATAATTATTTACTAAATGTTCATAAAATTTCTTAAATCTATCGTTTGTATTTATACATTCTGTTATATCATTATTAATTAAAGGTAAGATTTTTTTTAATTCAGCCGGATACATTACATAAATGATAGTACTATCATTTAAATAAGGCAATATTGTCATAGCCTTAATAATACCAGCCGCATTAGACTTATATGATATATTAGTTGTATTAAACAATTTTTGTGCTTTCGTCTGAGTTGAAACGTCTTCAATTTGATGGCCTACATAATTATAAGTTCTATCAACAAATGTAACATCATACTTGTTAAAAAATTCTAATATAGACTCACTTTTATTATAGGTATAAGGAGAAAGAAAAATTAATTTAGAGTCAGAAGCACCACATAATTCGAAAACCATTCTATATTTGCTTGAGCGAGTATTTAAAATATCATCTATATTATATTTTATTTCATCTTCAGACTCTTCAATTTTATAAGACTCATCTATAACTATAAGATCGAATTTAATATTATCACTTTCATTTAATAACAAATATTTCTCTGGCGTAAGTATATATAGAGAATTTCCTTTATTTTTATGAGGACTAGTCAATATTTTATATTTATTATATGTTTTCCTATTAAACAATAAAAATTTATAGAATAATTCTTCTTCCAAGGAATTTGTTGGAACGATTACACATATATTATCGTAAATTTGATAATTCAAATATATATGCTCAAAAATAAGGCTTGTTTTCCCAAACGATGTTGGTGCAGAAATAAATATTCTTTTATTTGTTTTTATTTCTTCTAATAATGATAATTGTCCAGAATTAAATATCACATTTTTGTCATACAAACTAGTAAACATTATTTTTCTTAAAACTGAACTTGTTGAAACTATATGTTTTATTTCTAATTTTTCTTTATATTTTTTTAAATATTCATTATATCCATAAAGTTCTCCAATTTCTATAGCAATTTGCACTATATCTAAATTATTTAATAAAAATTCTTCATTTTCAAATATTTCACACAACATTTGAATTAATCCCATTTTATTATCGGTCATCGAATAAGTATTTATTTTTTTTAAAACATCTATTCTTGTTAATCCCATTTACACATATACTCCTTTATTTCCGTACTTTTATTAATTATAGGAATTAAAACTATTTCAACATCATATTTTTTTAATCCTGTTTTAATAATTTGACTATTAAAATCTGAAAGAATATTATTAAAGTAATCTTCTCTTTCTGCTGCAGTAAATTTATTATCTTTATACACCGCAAAAAATACAAATCTTATTTTTACTTCTAGTTCATTAAATATATCTATAGGTTTTTCTTTATTATAAATTTTATCATTTATTAAATCTATGTTATTTATTATTATCTCCATGTTTTCCGTCGAATCCTTATATAACGAATGATTTTTATCTAATAGAAAACTACTGAATTTATTAATATATTCACTTGTAATATGAGATGGTTCAGTCTCTTTTCCTTTAATATCATCTCTCAAATATTTTTGCGCATCATATGCACTTTGTACAAATTTACTTTCAGAATAAATGAGTGTTAATTTTTTATTTTCGCAAATACACCCGACAACATCTACACCTTTAATATTTTTTTCTGCAAATCCTCTTTTGCTAGAATAAGTTAATAAAATATTCTCATTTTTTACTATATTTAAATAAAAGTCGTTAAATAATTCTCCAAATATACCAGATGAATTAATATCACCAGTTATTATCAAACCATCATTATTCCAAATATCCTTTCCATAGTCGATTAAATCTACTGACAAATCATCACTTTGATGTTTAAAATATCTCAATTTTTCATAACTTCTAGCATACAACAACAAATATTCTTGAAATATTTTTTTATAATTATTTCTTTCAGTAATAGCATCTGCATTAACATAATACATTTTTGCTCTATTATCATTTTCTAAAGGCATTTCATTAGCAAATACTAATTCTTTACAATTCTCATCAAAATATGTTTTTAGATCATTTAAAATCTTGAAATCTTCGTAATTCACAAAAACCACCACCTAATACTAGCAAAAATTTAATTTTGAATATTATTATATCACAAAAGAAGAATATACAGAATTCGTATAGCAATTTTTATTATATAATTAACAAATACATAGGGTTTAATTTATTAAAACATTTATCTTAATACCCAATCATTTCTTTATAATGATAACTGAATTCTCTACCTTTTGAGTTTAGTTACCGCTGTTAAATAAGTTATTTTTCGTTACAGTCGTTGCAGTCGTATAAGCTAAATATATCATTATAATTTGATATAAAATAGCATTTAATATAACATTTATTATAGTTGGTATTTTGCATCCTATAAATCCAAACAAATTAGCTAACACTAAACAAAATATTCCACCCCAAAAATTGATCCAAGTTCTTTTACTTTTTATTTTATCCTTTGTAAAGGGTAATATAATTCCTACTAGTACAAACATCCATACACTGGATATAAATTTTATATTATTATTTTTATTAGAATCTTTAGCGATAAAAACATTGTTTAAATATTTATTTTCTTTATCAGATATTTCTTTCGATATGGAATTATATTCATCCTTTAATTTATCATTTTTATCTAATTTTTCTTCTTTATTATTAAAATACATCATAGAAATAAAATTTAATATCTAACCATCAACAACTCCTATTAAAGTAGCTAAAAAACTATTACTGTTTATATAGTCAAATAATGATTTCATAATATCATCTCCTTGACTATATATTATATCATTAAAATTTTATTTTTTACCATTTTTTCCATAAAGAATTCTAACTAAACGCCTATTTTTGTACATAAAATTAATTTCTTAACGAAATCATATATTGATTTTTTTAAATGTCTTAGCATCTATTTATGATCTTTTTTCTGTTGGAAATCAGCAATTATTAAACCTTACAAACGAAATAGTTTTCTTTTTATATTTTACCTTTTTTATCTAAATAATAATTAATTTCATCATTGCTTAATATATCTAAAATTTTATTTATGTTTTCTTTTATACAAATATACTCCTCCTGATATTACTCCTATACCTAAGATTGTTTTTAATAAACTATCACTCTCCTTTTCATCTTCACTATCATTATCATCAATATTTTTACTAGTGGATATAATGCAACTTCCATCATCCACCTCTGCCTTCGGATCATAGTTATCTGCTGATGGATTTTTACATCCTAGTACATAATATTCACAGGTTCCGTCATCTTTATTTGCTGATGAATTATAGTTCTTTGCTGTTTCATCCGTGCATCCATATGTATAATAGATACAACTTCCATCATCTCTATTAGCACTAGAATTATAATTACTTGCATTTTTGTCTGTGCACCCATAAGTATAGGTAACTGTTGGTGTACATGTACAACCAGGACTTAAAGTACCATCATTACAAACCAATCTTCCAGAACTACTGCAACCGCTAACACCACCATGATGAGAACAACAACCTCTCGTTGCATTAACCTTTAATGGCATCAATAGTATAATGCACACTAAAATTACTATTATTTTTTTCTTCATTCTATATCACCCTACCACAAAAAAACACCAGCACAAAAAATCTATTAAATAGACCTGTACTAGCGTCTTTCTTTAACTAAATTAAGTATATCAAATTATTTTTATTTATTCAATATATTTTGACAAATTTCTTATTCATCATCATCCTCAGAATAATAGTCATCATTTTCTAGTTCTTCCTCTTCAAAATTAAATGTATCATATCTATTCTCTTTTACTAATTCTTTTTGCCAATCTTCTAAATCATTATTATCTTTTTTATTATCATCTTCTGTCTCTGCAAATGCTTTTATTAAGTTCCATATTAAACACATAGTATCACAACCTGAAATTATTATATCATAGTTTTTTGTTATGTATGACTATACGATTATTTTTCTACTCTTATTTGGATATCTATTTGACAAACATACTGATATTTTGGTATTTTTCAGTTTAATTGTCAAAATAAATATAACTACTAAAATAATACTAGTATATATCTACTGCTTATATATAATAGGTATCTTGGATACTTTTAATTAAGATAAGTTTACTTAGCTTAATTAA
>CAKOOV010000016.1 GCA_934098435.1 uncultured Bacilli bacterium | reverse complement strand
ATATTTTATTTCTTTATCTTCAACAAAATATTCATTAGAACTTACCTCTAACTTAACCAAATTATATTCCTTAATAACTTCATTATTATGTTTAATAATTAACTTATTATTATCTATATCTTTAGTATATCCGCCTACATTACCACCATCTATTTTAATATTATTAAGAATAACCTCATTACTATCTTCATTACCTATATATATATTATCCTTATCTATTCCATACATATCAGATATAACATTATATACATATATAGTAAAGTTATAGTTACCTAATACTTTTCCTTGAGAATTATATATTTCAAATAGTATAACATAATGGCCTACTTTAAGTCCTTTACCATTATTACCATCAAAAGATAATGCTTCCTTATTATCATTTGATACTTCTATCTTCCAACCATCTGGAAGTATTAAACCATTATTTATACTAAACGTATCATTTAATTTAGTATAAATCGTTGATAATTTATTATAATCTACCCACAAAGAAGTCAATGCAGTATTATTACTTACATCTAATGTAGTTAATCGATTATATTTTACATCCAACCAAGTCAATGCAGTATTATTACTTACATCTAATGTAGTTAATTGATTCCATTCTACCCACAAAGAAGTCAATGCAGTATTATTACTTACATCTAATGTAGTTAATTGATTACCACTTACCTCCAACTCAGTCAATACAGTATTATTACTTACATCTAATGTAGTTAATTTATTATCTTCTACATCCAAATAAGTCAATTTAGTATTATTACTTACATCTAATGTAGTTAATTGATTATCACCCGCATACAACCCAGTCAATGCAGTATTATTACTTACATCTAATGTAGTTAATCGATTATAGTTTACATTCAAATAAGTTAATTCTGTATTTTTACTTACATCTAATGTAGTTAATTGATTCCATTCTACATCCAACTCAGTCAATGCAGTATTATTACTTACATCTAATGTAGTTAAGTTATTATCTTCTACATCCAACCTAGTCAATTTAGTATTCTTACTTACATCTAATGTAGTTAATTGATTACCATCCGCACTCAAATCAGTCAGTACAGTATTATTACTTACATCTATTGTAGTTAATTTATTATAATCTACCCACAAAGAAGTCAATGCAGTATTCTTACTTACATCTATTGTAGTTAATTGATTACCACTTACCTCCAACTCAGTCAATACAGTATTATTACTTACATCTAATGTAGTTAATTTATTATCTTCTACATCCAAATAAGTCAATTTAGTATTATTACTTACATCTATTGTAGTTAATTGATTATGACGTACTTTCAAACTAGTCAATTTAGTATTATTACTTACATCTAATGTAGTTAATTTATTCCAAGATACTTCCAAACTAGTCAATGCAGTATTCTTACTTACATCTAATGTAGTTAATTTATTCCAATATACATCCAAACTAGTTAATGCAGTTAGCTTTTCAATTCCTTTAGCACTTTTAACTTTGTTATCATCACTTACTTTGGAGCCATCACAATCAACTTTCTTTATACTACCTAATTGACTATCAGATAAATTCTGTGTATATGGAATAGATTTTTTATTCTCTCTATTATAAGCATCTACTACACATTTATAAAAATTATCATCATCAAAATATTTATTAGCGGGTTCTTTATATATATTAGTGGCTATATAAGTATTTATATATGATGGAGTATAAAATATATAATTTATTAAGAAAGCTACTCCTAATATAATTATTATAATAGATAATATATTCCTAGTTTTTTGATTAAATATATTCTTTATCTTTTCCATCTCTTTTTCTCCTTAAAATAATTCTTAATATATTTATTATTATTAAAATAGTTATTATTGATATAAATATTATCTTAATAGTAGTATCATTCTTAACTATATTTATTTTATATATCTTAGTACTATTATCTTCAGCAGTTATAACTATTTTAATAATACTATTATTTTTTAAATCACTATTACCTATTACTTTATAAGTAGATTTATCATCTTCAAGAAATACTTTAATATCTAATTTCTTTTCATTCTTTATTCTTAATTTATAATCAGTTATTTTCTTATTAAATTTAATATTATAATTATCTATAACAATATTAGAAATATTATTATTATTAGATAACTTATATCCATCTTCTTTTCTAGTAACATTAATAATATATTCTTTAGTAGTACCATCTTCAGCAGTAACTAATATACTTATTTTATTTAATCCTACTTTTAAATCCTTATTACCAGTTATTTCTACTTTAGCCTTATCATCTTCAGGTATAGCTTCAATATCTAAATTGTCAATATCATATAATACATTTATATCATATTCTGTTATATCTTTAATAAAATTAAAATTATTATTAGTTAATATAATATTTTTTAAATTAGAATTATTACTTTTATTATAATCAACATTATTATTATTTACTTCTTTATTATCATTAGTATTAGTATTGGTATTAGTATTAGAACTATTATTATTATCATTAGATAATCTATTAATATTAATAACATATGTCTTACTAGATCCAGACTCACTTACTACATTAATCTTAAAAGTATTATTACCAATATTTAAATTCCTAGTACCAATATCTCCAGATAACTTAGCATTTCTATCAGCCGTAGTAGCAGTAATTTTAACAGTTTTAGAATTCAAAGTAGTACTATAGTTAGTTATCTTACTATTAAACGTAGGACTAAGTGGACCAGGACTAATATCCAAACTACTCAAATCATTATTAGTAGAAGCAATCCTTATCTTCTTCGTATAATTATTTATCTTTGTCTCTTTACCCCTATCATCAAAATAAGATATAGAATCCAATATAATATTAGTATCATACCCACTATCAATAGAATCAACATTTAAAACCAATTTCCCAATATCAAAATTACCCAATACATCCATAGCAGTATATAACTCAATATCCCCTTCATCACCATCACCCTGCCATATCGATGAAGGTTCAAACCTAGCAAAAGATATATTATTACCTACCTTAACCATTATACTTATAGCAGTAACAATATTACTAGAATTACCACTTATATTACAAGTAATATTACCATTACTAACCACATCATCATTACAACTCATAGATATAGAACTAGCATAAGTAAATATAGGCATTAATAATAATATAAATAATAACAAAACTTTCTTATACATATTAAATCTCCCTACAATAAAAACTATAAAAACCAACCATTGTCTTTATAGTTTAAATATTATATTATTTTTTTATTACAAGAGATAAAACCATGATAATATATAAATTTATTCATAAGATTCATCTCCTTTTCCTACCTTATAACTAAATGATAACATATATTTATAATTAAATCAATAATTATTCGATTTTTATCAAAAAAAGTCGAATAATTATAAAAAAAAAATTAACATTTGTTAATTTTTTTAAATAGTCTTATCAAATAAAGGCAATATCTTTCTTAAACTATCTTCTCCAGTAACTTCCTTAATAATACTATCACCATTATCATCTTTAATAACCTTAATAAGCTTATAATTATTATCAATATCCGTCTTAGTATCATTAATCTTAGCTATATAATAATAATCTACATCTTCACAATTAACCTTATCAAGTACTACATACTCTTCCTTATTCTCAAGTATAATTACCTTGTTAATATCAATCTTCATCATATCACCTCAACTATTAATATCTGGAAAACCAAAATTATCTTTAGATCCATTAAAACCATTATTAGTAGGAATATCAATACTAGGGAAAACATTAGCATCCAATTTAGAATCAGATACAGGTACCCAGAAAGCATTATCTTCCTTATTATCAAGAATCTTTGTATCAGTAGAATTACTATTATTATCTAAAGTATTATTCCATATAGGAACACTACCATTAGAAGTATTAACCTCTTCTACTGTATTAATATTTGTATTAATATTACTACCCCATACAGGAATATTATCATCATTAATTACCTTAATATCAGTATCATCCTTTTTAATAATATTCTCTTTCTTAGGAACCTCCCAAGTAGGAGTAACAACCTCTTCTTTCTTAGGAATATCCCAAGTAGGAGTAACAATATCTTCCTTAACACCTTCATTATCTAATTTCTTATCATCAACTAAATCATTATTAGAAGTATCAATAGCCTTATCTTCTTCTTTACTATTATCTATTTCATTAGTAATATCATCAAAAGTAGGAGCCTTAATAGTAGGATTTAACTTCTTATTAACCTTCTCTCTAACACTCTCACCCTTAAGTCTAGCTAAACCAATATTTAAAGATTTAGGATAATCAATAACATCAACTATACGATAAGGATTAATTTCTTTAACAAAGATTTCTTCTTCTTCATCACCATTATCTTCTTCTTCAAATTCAGGAGTTTCCAATGGAACTTCTTCTAATTCCTCTTTATTATCATAAGTATCAATTAATCCATATTCTCTTAATATCGAAAGAATCTCTACAGAATTATTATCTTCTTCTAATTCACTTAATCTCTCTTCCTTAAAACTAATTCTATTAGTATAATTAGATACATTCTCTAAAACCTCTTTTTCATTCTTAAGTACATCTAATTGTTCTTTTAAAACATCTTCAAAAGAACTAAAATTATCAGTAACTTCAATAGTCAAATTATCTTTAATACTTCTTCTATTTCTTATTATCTTATTTATCTTATCCCTTTTTTCAAATAAATCATTATAACTATCCTCAAATTTAATAACAAGAGAATATATCTTTAATAAAAGTTCTCTATTCTTCCAAACAAAATAACTTCTTTCAGCATCCTCAACATAAGAAAGATAATCATCCTTATCTCCACTTATCATAAGACTATTAACACTATCTCTAGTTACATCTAAAGTTTCCTTATTCTCATTAACCTTATCAGTAATAGCGGCAATCTCAGTATCAATATCATCCTCATTTATTTTACTCAAATAATCATCATCACTAATAGTATCTTTAAAAGAATTATATAACTCATCTTCCATAATCTTATTCTTTTTAATATACTCATCTTGTTTAACAACATCATCACTAAGCTTATCCTTAAGTTCCAAAATAGACTCATTAACCGTATTAATCTCATTACGAGTATCCAAATATTTAGTAATAAGTTCTAATCTTTTCTTTTTATCCTCAAATTCACTCTCAGATACAACAAGTTGTAAACCATTAATATATCTTCCAGTAGTCAAATAAAATCTATTTTCTAATTCTTCTCTCTTATCCAACCTATCCTTAAGTAAACCAATAAGTTTATTAAGTCTCTCCTCTTCTTTTTCAATACTAACAGCAGGTACAATCAAAGGCTTAATTTCCTTTTCAAACTTACTATTATAAATAGCATCTATCTTCTTAGAATACTTCTCATAATTAATAAGAACATCAGGAGGAGTTTCAACACCCATCTCTTTATCTAACTTAATTCTAGTTTCAAAAATCTTACAAAGATTCTCAAAAGAACTTAAAGAGTTTCCTTCCATAATACCTCACCTTCCTTACCACCTAATTCTGGAAAACCAGAACTATTCTTATTCTTATTTTCAATAACAGGTATTGCATTAAAAGTCTTTTTACTTTCCGTAGTTTTCCATATAATATTTTGATTATTCTCTAAAATATCATAAATAGAATTATCCTTAGGCTTATTATCTATAACAGGAGATTCAGGTTCTTTCTTTTCTATTTCTTCTTTTAAAATTTCTTTCTTTACTTCTTCTTTTTTATTAGGAACCTCTAACGAAACATTCTCATTAACATCTTTAAACAAATCATCTACTTTACTATTATCCGTAGGAATACCAATAGGTTCCCATATAGGAGTATCCTCTTTCTTATCTTCTTTATTCAAAGAAGATAAAGAAGCCTCCTTAAATAAAGAAGATTCCATATCCTTATTAACCCTATTAGGAACAATCTTAGTATTTTCAAATAACTCATTAGTATCAAAAGTATCCTCATATTTAAGCATATCATCCAAAGATTTATTTTCCAAAGGATTCTTTATCTTATCATCTTTAATAAAATTACTCTGTTCAT
Source organism: uncultured Bacilli bacterium (assembly GCA_934098435.1). Taxonomy (GTDB): domain Bacteria; phylum Bacillota_I; class Bacilli_A; order RF39; family UBA660; genus CAG-302. Next base: position 7,629 of record CAKOOV010000016.1, on the reverse strand, counting down.
TCTTAACCTTTTCCTCAAGTTCCTCTTGTACCTTTTCAAATAGTTCCTCTTTCTTAGGATTAATAACCGTCTTCTTTTGTAATTCCTTTAATTTTTCCGTTCTCTCTAATTGTTCTTTAAGTCTAGCCTCTTCAATAAGCTTTTGTCTTCTAACTCTAGAAGCCTCTATCTTTTGTTCCTCTTGTAATTTCTTTTCCCTTTCCTTACTCTCTTGATTCCTAGCAAGTCTAATTCTCTCTTCCTTAAATTTATTCTCACTCTTAATCAAATCCTCAAGTAATTCCTTAAATTCTTTAGAATTATTTTCCTCATCAATTTCATAAAGACGTTTATTCTTCTTTTCTCTCTCACATCTAAGTTCATCATAATTCTTAATATCTTGTTTTTCTAACTTAATAGTATTATATCCCTTAGATAACTCATCATTAATAAGACTATAAAGCTCAGTACCAGAAATATTTCTAAGAATATCATTAATATCTTCTCTCTTCTTAAGTAACTCTTCATATCCACTAGTAGTCTTATCATATATCTCAATCAATTTAATAATATTAACTTCTTTATCATATACATCATATTCTTTAGTAATATCTGATAGCATCTTTTCACATTCAAGCTTCATATCATCATCTTTTAGTTCTATAGAACTATCTAGATTATCTTTAGCCATATCCTTAGCATAAGAAAGAGAACTATATTTATTAAAAATATCATCCTTCTTATCCATCAAATTATAAAGATTAAGCTTATCAAGAGATTTACTAACCAATGCAATCATCTTACTCTCAAGCATATCATTTAAACGCATATTAGCCTTAACATTACGAGAAGCCTCACTAATCTTAATATCAAGACTCTTCATATCACTAATAAGAGACTCCTTTAAAGCCTTATTATCCTCATATTTTTCAATAATCTTTAATTTTCTTTTATAAAAGGTAAGTTTATCTTCACCAAGAAAAGTAGTAAGTTCAACAAGAGAACCAGTTATATCCCTATGTCTTTCTTTTCTTTGATTCAAATATTCACGTCTACCCTCTATTAAAGAAATAAGATCTCTTAACCTATCCTTCTCTTCATCTAATAATTTAGATTCCTTACTAGATAAAGCAATATATTCCTCTTCATACTCAGTATTAGTATCAAGTAATATCTGTTTCTCTATCTTATCTAATTGATCACATATTCTTTCTTTCTGTAGACTATCCGTAGTTAAATTCAAACTACTCAAAAACATATCATATTGTTTTAATCTTTTAACTACTTCTCTATTTGTATAGTTCACACAAACCACCTCTATTATAATTATAATTTTTTTTATATTTTTTGTCAATTAATATAAAGTAATTTAACACTAGATTACCATTTTTATTACCAAAAATAGTATTAAAACCAATCATAAATATCATAATAATAACGAGGTGCTAATATGAATAATAAAATAATAAATAAATTAAAAGAAGAAACTAATAATAGTTCATATATAATATATAGAGAAAAATATATAAATAACACCAAAATAAATATAATCTATAACGAAACACTAACCGATCAAAACAAAATGTCTAATTTTCTCTATAAAAGTTTAGACTATATAGAAAGAATATATAATAATCAAGACCTACTATATGATGTAATAAAAAATAACATAACAAACATCAAAATAAAAGAAATAAAAAACTATAAAGATATAAATAAATATCTAAATAATGGCTTTGCCATATTACTAATAGAAAATGATTATTCATTAGCCTTAGAAGTTAAAAAAAATCTAACCAGAAGTATCGAAAAACCAATGACCGAAACAACAATCCGTGGACCAATGGATTCATTTACTGAAAACATAGAAACCAATATGGGATTAATAAAAAGAAGAATAAAATCAAATAAATTATGGAATCATGATATAGAATTAGGAAAATATTCCAAAAACAAAATAAGTATCCTTACCATAGATGGTATAACAGATACAACCATAAAAAACAACATAATAAAAAAATTAAATAACATCGAAATAGATAGTGTAATAGATTCAGGAACACTAAAATATCTAATAGAAGACGAAACAAAAACAATATTCCCAACCACCATAACAACAGAAAGACCAGACAAAGTAGTAAATTCCCTATTAAAAGGCAAAACAGTATTACTAGTAGACAATAACCCATTTGCCATAATAATGCCCGCTTTTCTAAACGATTTCTTTCTATCACAAGATGATAAAGATTCCAAATACATAAATAACACCCTAACAAGAATACTAAGATACCTAGCATTCTTTATAACAATACTAACCCCAGGAATATATATAGCCCTAACAACCTTCAATCAAGAAATGATACCATTAGAACTACTAACAAGTTTCGCCTCCCAAAGAAGTACCGTACCATTTCCCGCCTTTTTTGAAGCCCTATTAATGTTCGTATCATTTGAAATACTAAGAGAAAGTGACTACCGAATCCCAAACATATCAAATTCAGCCCTATCCATAGTAGGAGCATTAATATTAGGAGAAGCTGCCGTAAATGCCGGAATAGTCTCCCCAATTATGATAATAGTAGTAGCCATAACCGCCATAAGTGCATTAATCATAACCGAACCAGAATTAACAAACGCCATAAAATGGTATCGATTACTATTCATGTTAGGAGGAACAACCATAGGAATATTCGGAATATTTATAGTATTCATAATATTCACAACAAATATATGTAGCATAAATACATTTGGTAAATCATATATGTTACCATTCACCCCATTATCCGAAGAAATAAAAAACAGTATCATAAAATTCCCATTATCAAAAAGAAACAAAAGAGATAAATATCTAACAAAAAATATCATAAGAGAGGTCAAAAATGAAAAAAATTAAATATTTAATTATATTACTCCCCCTACTAACCGGCTGCAACTACAGAGAACTAAACAAATTAGGAATAACAACCGCTGTTAGTATCGACTATCAAAATAACAACTATAACATAATAGCAGAAGTAGTAAACCCAATCAAACAACAAGACGCCTCAAGTGCTAATAACTCCCCATTCATAACCTTCAAAAATAGCGCCCCATCACTTCAAGAAGCCTTTCGTAATATCGTATTAGAATCCCCAAGACAACTATATGCATCCCACTTAGAAATAATCGTATTAAGTGAAGAAATAGTAAATAACCATCTAAAAGAATTCTTAGAATACTTCACAAGAGATCCCGAAACAAGAACCGAAATAAAAATAATAATAGCCAAAACAGATAAAAGTATCAAAGGAATATCCTTACAAACCCTCTTAACAAACTTCTCATCATCAAATATCTTAGAATCATTAAAACTACAAAATCAAGTATTAGGAATAACCTATGAAGTAACAATAAACGAATTACTAAATATGTATATAGATCCCTATTTAGAAGTAACACTACCATCAATGACATTATATGGCAATGAAGAAATAGGAGACGAAAAAGAAAACATAACAACATCAAACCCAAAAGCCACCGTAAAAATAGGAACAACCGCTATTACAAAAGATAATAAAATACTAGGATACCTATCCATAGAAGAATCAAAAATACAAAATATAATAAACGAAAATATAAAAGAAACAATCCTAAAATATCCATATAAAAACGGCTATGTCGTATTTGAACCAAATCAAATAAAAGCAAAAAAAGAAGTAGACATAAAAAATAACAAAATAAAAATAGAACTATCCGGATATTCAAAAACAAAAGAAGTACAAACAAACATAGACATAAAAAATAAAAAAGAAGTAGAAAAACTAAACCAACACTTCAATAAAGAATTAGAAAAAGAAATAATAAATACCTTTAATAACATCAAAGAAAACTATAATACCGATATCTTTGGTTTCAGACAACTATACTATCGTACAGACCACAAATATTTTAAAGAAAAATGTAATAACTGGTATGAAGATATATATCCAAATATAAAATTAGAAGTAAAATCAAATATAAAATTATATGAAAAAGGCAATACCCTAGGAGGAATAGAATATGAAAGAAAAAATAAATAATCTAGACATATCAAGTATTCTATTCCTCCAATTATTCTCCTGTAGTTTAGGAATAGCCCCATATATAACCATAAAAATAACAGGCATAGATGCCTATATAAGTATAATAATAGGTACCATTATAGGTATAATACCTATACTAATACTAATATATATATTCAATTACGAAATAGATAAACCAATACATATAAAAACAAAAATAATATATGGAAAAACATTAGGAACAATAATAAATATTATCCTAACCATAATATATATAATATTAGCACTAACAATGCTATTCAATACCAGTAATTTCATCATATCCCAGTACCTAACAAATACATCAATAACCTTAGTAACACTAATATTAGGAATAACAATCTATCACACAGTAAACAAAGGAATAACAACCATATCCAAAATAAGTATAATATATACAATAATAATATTAGCCTTACTAATTCTAGGAATAATAGGCATAATCCCAGAAATAAAACCCGATAACCTAAAACCAATATTAGAAAATGGCATCAACCCCCCCTTTTTAGCAGCACTAATATATACCCTATTATTAACCTCTCCAGCATATAGCTTCCTAATAATTCCCAAAAGTATAATAGAAAACAACAAAAAAACAACAAAATACCTCCTAATAACATATATAATAACAAGCCTAATAATATTTCTTATATGCATAATATCAAGTTCATGTCTAGGAAGATATCTAATAAAAATATATCAATACCCAGTATATATAACCCTTAAAAAAATATCAATATTCAGTTTCATAGATAGAATAGAAAACTTCTTATCATTACAATGGATACTAAGTTCATTCATATCATTAACCATATACATCTATAACATAAAAGAAAACATAAATAAAAAAAACAATCCCCTTTTAAATCTAATACTAATAATAACCATAATATTAATATCAACCAAAATATTTAAAAACAATACCAATTTCAATCACTACCTAGATAGCATATATCCATATATACTAATAATACCATTAATAATATATACCATAATATCCATAACAATATTTATCAAAAAAAGTATAAAAAACAAAAAAACGAATACAATAGTAATACAGTAGTAATAAAACTACTGTTTACATAAAGAGATTACTAGATAATCTCTAAAATAATAATAACCTCTAGACTATTAGAGGTTATTATTTTTACATCCTTTTACCAGAATGTTTACTCTGATTAAATTGATTATCATATTCTTCTAAAGACTGAATAATATTACCATTCTTATCCAAAACATAATACTGACCAAAAGAAGGAGTACCCTTTGTCAAAAAATTAGCATCTAAACTACCATCCTCTCTTTTACCATAAACAACAATATATCCATTATTAGGGGCACATTTAACAAGACCCCATCCAGCATCAATTTGAAATTCCCCATTAGGTAAAACACTAAATCTATCACCAAGTCCACTAACAATACTAAAAGGAATCGTATCAGTAATTCTAAACGCCATCTTAGGTTTTGGTAATTCATAAAATATACCATTAACTTCCTTTGTCGTTTCCTTCCAATTAGCCTTATTCCATACATTCATTTTACCATTATCTAATTTTTCAAAAGCAATAACTGAACCAAGAGGACATTTTTCTTTTCCCTCAAGACAATCAAGTACCAATTCTTCTCCTTGAACACTAACAACATCTTTTAAAAAATCAGGAATATCCTTTACATCACTAATTCTAATACAATTCTTTATTCCTGGTTTCTTAGTAATCATAATCATTTCATCTTCCATATTTAATCACCTTACATAATATATTGTATCATAAAAAATATATTAATCAATAACTTTATAAAAATAATCCTTTAGTCATTAGCCTATACACCATATAAATAGTAACATAACATAATAATGAGGTAGATAACATGATAAATAACTTAAAAGACTTAAGCCCCATATTATTAGCCCTATTAGCTACAATATTTACTTATAGTGTAACCCTATTAGGAGCCTCTTTAGTCTTCTTCTTCAAAAACGTCAAAAAAAACATAATGGATGCCATGTTAGCCATAGCTGCCGGAGTCATGATAGCAGCATCATTCTTCTCACTCTTAAATCCCGCTACAGAAATGGCCATAAATCTAAAAATGATACCATGGTTAATAACCTTTATAGGATTTATATCCGGAGGATTACTATTATTTATAGGAGATAAACTATTTAATCACTTTGATAAAAAAATAGCCAGAAATAAAAAAGAAGAAAAAGAAAGAAATAGTTTCAAAAGATGTCTAATGTTAATATTTTCCATAACATTACACAACATTCCAGAAGGCTTAGCCGTAGGCGTAGCCTTTGGTTCTACCGCCTATTCCTTAGAAGGAGCAACATTAACATCAGCCATGCTAATAGCATTAGGCATAGGAATCCAAAACTTCCCAGAAGGAACAGCAGTATCAGTACCATTAAGACGAGAAGGAATGAGCAGAAAAAAAGCCTTCTTTTATGGACAATTAAGCGGTTTAGTAGAACCAATATCAGGAGTATTAGGAGCACTCTTAGTATTAAAAATAAGAATCCTATTACCATTCCTACTATCATTCGCCGCAGGCGCAATGATATATGTCGTAGTAGAAGAACTAATACCAGAATCCCAAACAAACAAAAAGAAAGACCTAATGTCTCTCTTCACAATAATAGGCTTCACAATCATGATGATATTAGATATAGCCTTAGGTTAAAACACATACCCATGTGTTTTTTTATAACTTCTTAGTCAAATACCCATTAGTATAATCAGCCATGCTAGCATCAGTCTTACTACTATCATATGGTACCGCTCCAACAAGTGAAATACACCAACTAAACATTAAATTTGAACTAGTAACATTACTTACATTCCATTTATCAGATACATATATTGTTTTTAATTTTTCAGCATGGTTAAACATAAATCCCATATTTGTTACATTTGATGTATTAAAACTTGACAAGTCAAGACTTGTAAGTGAGCCACAACCGTTAAACATACTATTCATAGTAGTTACATTTGAAGTGTCAAAACTTGATAAGTCTAAACTTGTAAGCTTGCCACAACGATAAAACATATTTTGCATGTTAGTTACTTTTGATGTATCAAAATTTGATAAATCAAGACTTGTAAGTGAACTACAGTTGTAAAACATACCATACGTATTAGTTACATTTGATGTATTAAAATTTGATAAATCAAGACTTGTAAGTGAACTACAGTTGTAAAACATACCATTCATATTAGTTACTTTTGATGTATTAAAATTTGATAAGTCTAAAGTTATTAATTTACTACAGCCATAAAACATCATTATCATATTTGTTACTTTTGATGTATCAAAACTACTTAAATCTAAACTTTTAAGCAAACTACAACTATAAAACATATTTTGCATGTTATTTACATTTGATGTGTCGAAATTTGATAAATCTAAACTTGTTAATTTAGAGCATTCACCAAACATATCAGCCATAGATGCTACATTAGATGTATTAAAGTTAGATAAATCTAAATTAGTTAAATTAGAACAACCTCTAAACATATCACTCATTTGCTTTACCTTTGATGTATCAAAGTTTGATACATCTAAA
>CAKOOV010000015.1 GCA_934098435.1 uncultured Bacilli bacterium | reverse complement strand
TTACTATATGATAAAATATTAAATATAAAGTATGTAAGTACTATAAAAGTAAATAATGTAGATTAATATAGTCTATGCTATTTTTTCTTTATCCTCTTAAGCCTAGGTCTTAAGAGGTAATTTAGAGCCTATTATATAGTCTCTAAATTTAAAATATTTATGTTGTATTATAATAATTAATATGATACAATCAAATTGAAGTAGAGAGGAAAAATATGAATTATGTATATCATGGAAGTAGTATTCCTAATTTAGAAGTAATAAAAAAACATAAAAGTACTCATATGAAGGAATGGGTATATGCCTGTCATTCAAAAGGAATAGCAACAATTTTTCTATCAAAACAAGGTAGTGACTTATTTTATTCATTATCAGGAGATGGAAAAAATTATCCAGTAGAACTAGTAAAAAGAAAAAAATATCTTATGAAGATATAGAAATAGATATAACAAAATCAGTACTAAAAAATACTAACAATAATGAAGAAGTAGAACTAGTATGTAAAAAATTAAAATGGTTATAAATTATATGTAAATAACACCGCTATAAATTAAATATCAAAAAGATACTAAGAAAAAAATTAGTGTCTTTTTATATTAGTCAAGTTAACCAAATTAACATTATTTACATATACTACTTTGAAGGTGATAACTATGAATAATAATGAATATAGAGCGGTCCGTAAAGTAATAATTGACCCAGGTCACGGTGGTACGGATTCTGGTGCTACAGGCAATAATTTGCTAGAAAAAGACTATAATTTATTAATATCCAAATACATGTATGATAGATTTAAACAGTTAGGAATACCAGTAGCTATAACTAGAGACTCAGATACCACATTATCTCCAACTGATAGAGTAAATACTATTTTAAATAAATTTGGTAACTCATCTGATGTTATACTAATATCGAACCATGTTAATTCAGGTGGCGGTGAAGGAGCCGAAGTCATTTATGCCTTAAGAAACAAAGATACCCTAGCTAAAAGGATACTAGAAAACATAGGAGCAACGGGCCAAACAACAAGAAAATATTACCAAAGAAGATTACCGAGTGATACCTCAAAAGACTACTATTTCATACATCGAAATACTGGCAATTTAGAACCACTAATTGTCGAGTATGGCTTTATTGATAATACCAAAGATGTTGAATTTCTAAAAGAAAACTATGAAGAATTAGCAGAAGCTGTCATATCCGCAGTAGCAAACTATATAGGAGTACCATATAAAGCTCCGAATGGTCTAATAACCAATACCTATGTTGTCCAAAAAGGCGATACTTTATATAGCATAGCAAATAAACTAGGTACTACTGTTTCAGAACTAAAAAAAGAAAACAATCTAACCTCTAATACTCTTCAGATAGGTCAGGTATTACGTATACCAACTAAAGAAATATATGAAGAAGAAGAAAATGTCTATGTCGTTAAAAAAGGCGATACCTTATACTCAATTGCCATGGCTAATAATACTACAGTGGACGAATTAAAGAAAGTTAACAACTTAACTTCAAATATTCTATCAACTGGACAATTACTAAAAATACCAAGTGCATTATTACCAGAGTCAACATACACTGTAAAGAAAGGCGATTCCTTATATTCCATTGCCAATAAATATAACACTACAGTAGATGAACTAAAAAGAATAAATAACCTAACAAGCAATACACTAAGTATTGGTCAGGTGCTAAAATTACCAAGTGATAAAGCAAGCAATGTAGAAAAGGAAGAAAATACCATTAGTTATACAGTCCAAAAAGGTGATTCATTATATAGCATAGCAAGAAAGTATGATACTACTATTGATAGAATAAAAGATTTAAATAATCTAACAACTAATTTACTATCCATAGGTCAAGTATTACTAATACCAACAGATACCAATCTTGAAACAACTTACACAGTCCAAAGAGGGGATTCTCTATACAGTATAGCTAAAAAATATAACACTACTGTTGATAGGCTAAAGCAGTTAAATAATCTAACATCAAATCTACTATCTATAGGTCAAATACTAATAGTAAGATAAAATAGAAAGTATATAACCATATATTTTCTTTTTTAATCCCCAAAAGCCTATAATAATACAGTCTTTTGAGGCATTATGAAGCCTAAGGTCTTCATAATGAACAATTTTAAGGGTATAATAATTCATAATTAAACAAAGATAAAAGACCAAATTATAAATGAGGAAAAATATTACATAAGTGTAGTAGATATTATCAAAGTTGTATCCGAGAGTAATAATCCACAAACATATTGGAGAGTGTTAAAAAAAAGACTTAAAGATGAAGGAAATGAAACCGTTACAAATTGTAACGGTTTGAAACTAAAAGCTAAAGATGGAAAATATCGTATGACAGATGTTGTCGACATTGAGGGAATGTTTAGAATTATCGAATCAGTACCTAGTAAAAATGCTGAACCAATTAAACAGTGGTTAGCAGGTTTAGGAAGTGAAAGAATAAATGAAACATTTGATCCTTCATTAGCGGTACAGAGAGCAATAGATTTATATAGAACCAAAGGTTATGAAGAAAATTGGATTTCCCGAAGAATAAAGACATTACAAGAAAGAAAACAATTAACAGATGTATGGCAAGATAATGGAATAAAATCAAATGTAGAATATGCAATATTAACAAATGAGATATATAAAACATGGTCAGGAATGAGTGCAAAAGAATACAAACAATTTAAAGGGCTAAGAAAAGAAAACTTAAGAGATAATATGGATAATATCGAATTAATATTAACAGATTTATCAGAAGAAGCAACTAAGAGAATAGCGGCAAAACAAAAGCCACAAGGATTAAAAGAAAATATTACAGTGGCCCATAAAGGTGGTAATATAGCTAAACAAGCGAGAGATAATCTTGAAAATGAATTGGGTGAATCAGTTGTAACCACCACCAACAAATTAAATTATGAATACATAGATAAAAAAACTTGAAATGAAATAATAAAATGATGTTTAAAATATCAAATACTAATAGTAAGATAAAATAGAAAGTATATAACCATATATTTTCTTTTTTTATACAAAAAACAGTATCAAATTACTATTTACACAAGACAAAATAAGTGCTATAATAAGCCACAAATCACTAAAGGGGGATATTATCATGCTTATAGAAGATAATAAAGAACTTATAAACAAAGCCCATTTTCTAGAGGACTTTTTAGATTCATTTGTTAGTGATACATACTATTTAAATAATATTATCTTTACCAATATTACTGACTATTTAGCACTTATCACTTTCTTAGAAGAACATATTTTATTGTCAAATAAAAACGAAGTAAATAACATAGATTACACCCTCTTTACAAAAAGTACTAAAGAAGAAAATGTAAATATAGTAAACAAGTTCTATCGAAATCTAAAAATAAACTTTGATATAAATAAAGAAGTGGAAAAAGAAAATATAAGCTACCATACTCATGATATAACTAAATTCAGTAAAGATAAAGATATCGAATTAGAAAAATTAATCTTTGGTAGCTGTATTCCCAAAGCCAATAATGGTAGTCCAAAAATACTAATTCCCAATAATGGCCTTCTATCAGACTCTGTAACCTTAGTACATGAACTAAGTCATTATCGTAACTATCCTTGGACTTTAGTAGGGGATAATTTTACTGAAGCCTTATCTTTTGCAGAAGAGACAATTTACCTAGACTATTTATTAAGATTAGGATATAAATATGAATTCTATAAAATAAATACTATCAACTATGATAGCTTTTATGATAATATAAAAAAACTAATACCAACATATCGTATACTTACACTTTATTTAAAATATGAAAATCTATCTCCAAAAATATATCAAAATAATTTTCCTAATGAATCATATAAAAAAGATATAGAAGCAATATATAACAATATATTTAATATATTTCAAACCTTTACCAATTCCACATATCATATGTTAGGCTATTTATTAGGAGTTCATCTTTATATAGAATATAAACAAAATAAAGATTATCTAAATTTAATAGAAGAAATGCATACTAATATTAACAAGTATTCATATGAAGAATGTCTAAATATATTAAATTTATATCCCATAAAAGATAAAATAACAATACTAACTGATGATATAAATAAAATAAATACAAGTATCAAAAAAAGACAATATAAAAAGCCATTACTTTAAGTAATAGCTTTTTTATTTAACCTCTTCTTTAGTTTTATTAGATTTAACCTCCATAACAATAGGAAGAATAATAGGAACTCTACCAGTCTTATCAGATAAAATAGGCATAAGACCATTAATCATTTCACTCTTCATATCATTAAAATTAAATACTTTCTTTTTAAGCTCCTTATTAATAATTTCCTCAGCACTATGTTGAATGTCACGAATCAAATCAATATTTTCATTAACTAAAATATATCCCCTTGTCGTAATAGCGGGACTACCTAAAAGAATCTTATTTTCTATATCAATATTAGCAATAATAACCAAAATACCATTATTACTCATAAGAATTCTATCTTTAATAACCGCATTACCAACATCACCAATTCTAGAACCATCAACATAAACTTCTCCAGCTTGCACTTTACCATCTTTATATAATTCATTATTCTTAAGAGATAAAACATCACCATTTTCAAGAACAAAAGTATTACCTTTTTCTACACCGCACATTACTCCAAGATCAGCATGCATCTTAAGCATTCTATATTCACCATGGTAAGGAACAAAGTATTTAGGTTTAAATAACCTAATCATAAGTTTAAGTTCCTCTTGATTAGCATGACCTGAAGAATGAATATCTGTCATAGAGTTAGTAAACACCTTAACTCCTTTTTTATATAATTTATTAATAGTTTTAGATACAGAAGCCGTATTACCAGGAATAGGAGATGAAGAGAAAATAACAACATCATCCGGCATAAGGGTAATTTGCCTATGACTACCTGATGCAATTCTAGATAAAGCCGCTAAAGGTTCACCTTGGCTACCAGTACATAAAAGACATACTTCACTAGGTTTCATATGATTAGCTTCTTCTGCAGTAATAATAATACTCTTATCCTTAAAGTAACCACATTTAATAGCAATATCAACCATATTTTCCATACTTCTACCAAATAGAGCAATCTTTCTATTATTCTTACGACATGTTTCCATAATATGTTTAATTCTATATACATTAGAAGCAAAAGTAGCAAGAATAATTCTATTATTCTTATTAGCAGTAAATATTTCACCTAAGTTTTCATCAACTACAGATTCACTAAGTGAAGCACCAGGACTAAGAGCATTAGTAGAATCACTCATAAGCACTGCTACGCCCTTTTCACCAATTTTTGCCATTTTATGTAAATTAGACATAGGACCAATAGGGGTCATATCAAACTTAAAGTCACCTGTCATAACAATAGTACCATCAGGAGTATCTATAGCAAGGCCATGAGAATCAGGTATTGAGTGGGTTGTTCTAAAAAATTCAATATTAAAATATTTAGTTTTTATTACAGTATTCTCATCATAAACCAATAAATTCTTATAAACAATATTTCTTTCAACCAATTTCTTTTCAATAAGTTCTTTAGCATTATTAGGGGCATATATCTTTGGAATATTAACCATTTGAAGTAAAAAAGGAATACCACCAATATGATCTTCATGTCCATGTGTAATAACTAAAGCTTTAATTTTACTTTCATTTTCTTTCAAAAAGGTAACGTCAGGTATAACATAATCAATACCAAGTAGTTCATCATCAGGGAACATAACACCTGCATCAACTATGATAATCTCGTCATTATGTGTAACAACATACATATTCTTACCAACTTCACCAAGTCCCCCAAGAGGGATAATTTTTGTATTCATTAAATTTCTCCTTTCATAATATTTTCATCGTTAATTAAAAAATAAAAAAATATATATTGAATTATAAAGAATAACCACTGCCTAATAATTATACAACAAAAAGTAAAAAAAAGCAAATGGATAATTTTACTATTGTAAAGGAAGTGTGAACCTAAAGTTTCCCCCTTCTCTTTGAAGCCTAAGGTCTTCAAAGATAAATCATAGAGCCATTTGTCTCTATGATTAAAAGATACTTATTATAAGCTATATATAGAGGTAGTCAAAAATATGATAAAATAAATATAGAGGTGAAAACGAATGAAATGCACACTTATGAATAAGAATACTTGCATTTTAACAGCTGAGTATGAACAATCATTAGGAGTATTTACTAGTATATATGAGATTAATAATATCGATTTTGCCCCAATAATTTTAAAAATGCATATAATCAAAAAGAAGATATAAAGGTAATATTATCTAATTGATTTAGAAGAATAAATCAGATATGTACTTTACTCTTCAGTAGAATTAATAAATTAAAAAAGATAATAGAAGATAAATAATTATAAAAACACTTGTATTTATTAATAAATTTATGATATAATATAACTGTCTTGAGAAAGAGTGGCATAAAAATCCACTCTTTTATATATATTAAATAGGAGGAAATAATGACTATAGAAGGCAAAGTAAGAAAATTATTAGAGAAAGATGTAGAGGCAGAAGGAGTATTTATTGATTCTGTAAAATTAGAAAAAGAAGATAATAACTTATTTCTAAGAATAGTAATAGATAGAGATGAAATAATTGATATTGACAAATGTGTTGAAGTAACAAATATTATTAATCCATTACTAGATGAAGCAGATTTAATTAAAGAATCATACATTTTAGATGTATCTACAAAAGAGAAGGGAAGATAAAAATGAATGCAAAACAAATGAAAGAATTTATGAAAGCATTAAATGCAATTGTTGAAGAGAAAAAAATAGATAAACAAATAGTAGTAGAAGCAATGGAACAAGCTATGGCAGCAGCATATAAGAAAAATGAAGGAATACCAAATGTTGAAGCTAAAGTAGATGAAGTAACAGGTGATATAAAACTATATTCTTATAAAACTGTAGTAGAAGAACCAGTAAATGAAGAAACTGAAATATCATTAGAAGACGCAAGAAAAATAGTAGATGATATTGAAATAGGAGAAACAATAAGAGGAAAAGAACTACCACTTAAAGATTTCGGTAGAGTAGCAGCAGGTACAGCTAAACAAATCGTTGTTCAAAAAATCAAAGAGGCTGAAAAACAAAGTATTTCTGAAGAATTCAAAGACAAAGAAGGAGAATTAATGGTTGGTACTCTTCAAAGAGAAGACCAAAATAACTATTTTGTAGATTTAGGTAGAAGTAGTGGTATATTACCAAAAGATCAAATAATACCAGGTGAAAAATTAGTAATGGGTTCATCAGTTAAGGTATATGTATCAAAATTAGAAATAGGACCAAAAGGACCATTCATTATGCTTTCTAGAAGCCATTACGGATTTGTAAAAAGACTATTAGAAATAGAAATACCAGAATTATCTGATGGAACAGTTATGTTATATTCCGTAGCTAGAGATGCTGGTAGTAGAACAAAAATAGCCGTATATACAGAATATGCTAATGTAGAGCCTCTAGGAGCAATAATAGGAGAAAAAGGAAGAAGAATAGCTAACGTCTTAAAAGAATTAGGTGGAGAAAAAATAGATGTTGTTTTATATGACAAAGATCCAGCTAAATTTATAGCTAATGCCTTAAGTCCTGCTAAAAATGTTAAAGTAACAATTAAAGATGAATCTAAAAAAGAAGCTTTAGCGGTAGTACCAGATGACAATCTATCCTTAGCAATAGGCAAAAAAGGCCAAAATGTAAAATTAGCTTCTCGTTTAACTCATTATAAGATTGAAGTAAAAAGTGAAAGTGCTATGTTAGAAGATGAAGTGGTATATACAACGAAAGAAGATAGCCAAGAAGAAGGATTATAATATGAAAAAAGTACCACTAAGAAGATGCGTTGTAACAAAAGAGCAACTTCCAAAAAATGAACTTCTTAGAATAGTAAAAGATAAAGATGGCAATGTCACATTTGATATAACTGGAAAATCTTCCGGTAGAGGAGCATACATAAAAAAAGATGTTGAAGTATTAAAAAAAGCCAAAGAAAAGAAGATTTTAGAAAGAGTTTTAGAGACTAAAATAGATGAAGAAGTATATAAAAATATCGAAGAAGTAATCAAAAATAATTAGGAGGTGATACATATGATGAATGTATCTGAATATGCAAGTGATGTAGGAATAACAACAAAAGATGTATTAGCATTATGTAACAAGCTAGATATCAAAGTATCAAAAGAAGATGACATGCTTTCTGATGATGATATCATAATCCTAGATAACGAATTAGCAAATATAGAACTATCCGAAGAAATAGAGGAAGAAACTGAAGATTTAGAAGATTTTGAGGATATAGAAGAATCCTATGAAGAGAATAAGATAAAAGAAGAAAATAAAACTAAAAAGAAAAAGACTACTAAACCTACAAATAAAAATGACTTCAAAGAAAAAAGAAAAGAAATGTATAAGCACAAGGAAAAACTACAAGAAAATACTGCTAAAAATGAGGATAATGTTGTTTTATACAAAGACGATATGACTGTAGCCCAATTAGCGGAATCTCTTAATGTTCCAGCAGCACAAATAATAAAAAAATTAATGGCCTTAGGTCTTATGATGGCTATAAACGCTTCACTAGATTTTGATACAGCAGAAATAATAGTATCAGATTACAATAAAACTCTAAAAAAAGAAAGCACTGTGGACGAGGTAAACTTTGAAGAATTAGAAATAACTGATAAAGAAGAAGATTTAATAGAAAGACCGCCAGTAGTAACCATTATGGGACATGTTGACCATGGAAAAACAACACTTTTAGATACCATAAGAAAGACCAGTGTTGCAGAAGGTGAAGCTGGAGGAATAACTCAAGCTATAGGAGCATATCAAATAGACTATAAAGGTAAAAAAATAACTTTTATAGATACTCCAGGCCATGCAGCATTTACAGAAATGCGTGCTAGAGGTGCTAAAATAACTGATATTGTTATAATAATAGTAGCAGCAGATGATGGTGTAATGCCTCAAACAAAAGAAGCAATAGATCATGCTAAAGCTGCCAAAGTACCAATCATTGTAGCGGTAAATAAAATAGATAAACCAGATGCCAATGTTGAAAGAGTTCTAACAGAAATGTCAAATAATGGAATTCAACCAGAAGCATGGGGTGGAGATGTAATGTTCGTAAATATCTCCGCTAAAACAGGTGAAGGAATCGATGACCTATTAGAGAGAATATTATTAATAAGTGAGATAGAACAGTTAAAAGCCAATCCAGATAGATATGCAACAGGTACTGTTATTGAATCAAAAATAGATAAATCATCTGGAGTAATAACAAACCTATTAATAGAAAATGGAACTCTAAGATTAGGAGATCCAATTGTTGTAGGAACTATCTCAGGTAGAGTAAGAACTCTTAAAAATGATAGAGGTGAAAACTTAGTAAAAGCATCACCTTCTATGCCAGTATCTATAACAGGATTATCCGAAAGTCCTTCAGCAGGAGATAAATTTATGGCTTTTGAAAACGAAAAGAAAGCCAAGAAAGTAGCGGAAGAAAGAAAAATAATCGCTAAAGAAAAAGAAAACAAACCAAAGAGTAAAATATCTTTAGATGACTTATTTAATAGAAAAGAAGCTGGCGAAAAAGAAATAAATATCATTTTAAAAGCGGATGTTAAAGGTAGCGAGGAAGCAGTAAAAAATTCATTACTAAAACTAGATGTTGAAGGAATAAAAATAAATGTTATTAGAAGTGGTATTGGTAACATAACAGAAAGTGATGTTATTTTAGCGGAAGCTTCTGATGCTATCATAATTGGTTTCAATATAAGGCCAGAACATAAAATAGTCGAAATAGCTAAAGATAAAGGAATAGATATAAGACTATATAATATCATTTATAAAGTCGTTGAAGAAATGGAAGCCGCCCTTAAAGGAAAACTAGAACCAGAATATAAAGAAGAAGTAACAGGTACAGCAGAAGTAAGAAAACTATTCAAATTTTCTAAAGTAGGTACTATAGCAGGATCATATGTAACATCAGGAGTCATTAAAAGAGGCTCTAAAGTCAGAGTAATAAGAGATGGTATTGTTGTAAATGATTCAATCATAGCGTCTTTAGCTAGAGAAAAAGATCAAGCAAAAGAAGTAAAACAAGGTTTAGAATGTGGTATAACTATTGAAAACTTTAACGATATTAAAGAAAACGATATTTTAGAAACATATGAACTAATAGAAATAAAAAAATAAAGAAAGAAGGATAAAATATTATGACAAACATAGAAGTAACAACATGTTATTCAAACAAATTTAAAAACAAAAAAACTCCAAACCATAATGATGTATTTTCAATGAAAGCGGGACAAATTGAAACACAACATAATGCAGAAAAACAAAAAGAAATCAATTATGAAACAAAAGGTAATGGAAAATATATTGAAGATGGAATGCTAGGTAGAATTATTGGAATTAATACCATATCTCCAGAAACTGAATTAAGTAAATATGACCTAATATCATATAATTATGGTTATACCGAAATAGCAAATACCATAATGTCAATATTATGTGAAGGAAAAATACCCGAAAGATTAACTATAGCCATAGCAAGATCGATTGAAAGAAAAACTATTGATGAATCCCTAGTAGGAGAACTATATCCAGAAGATTTACTTTCTGATATTGGAAGAAGAGATTCCAAAGATGAAAACATCAATATAGAAAAATTACCACAAATAGTTAAAAATAATAGTGATTATCTTCGTGGATATAATTCCCACAGATCAAAATAGAGAGGAGAAAAAAACATGCGTTTTTATAATGTTAAAAGTGTAGCAGAAGCTCAAAGAAAAGAAGAATTAGAAAAAGAAAAAATATATTTATCATCTAATGAAAAAAATCATGGAAGATTATTAGCAGAAATGGGAAAACATGCCCGCTTTACAGAATATTTTCATAACATAGAACCAATTAATCAAGACTATACATTTTTAGAAGGCTATGATAGAGCTATTAAAGTATTTACAAAAGAAGAAATGCTTAATACACATACCTTTAAAAAAAGTTATATCTATGCAGATGCAATGATCAAAGTAAATAATATTCCTGATAGATATAAAGAAAATCCAACAAAAAAGCATAGATAGGAGAATTATCATGAGTATAAAATTAGATAGATTAGGTAGCATTTTTACAGAAGAAATATCTAAAGTAATAAATGAAGAAGTAAAAGATGATGATATCAAATTCGTTACCATTACAGCGGTAGATATATCAAGCGATTTATCTTATGCCAAAGTATATTTTACCAATCTAATTGATGAAGATAGAGAAAAAGTAACTAAAGCTTTAAATAGAGCTAGTAATTTCATTCGCACTAAATTATTTGATAAAGTAGAAATAAGAAAAATGCCCGAATTAACATTTGTCTATGATGAATCAATAGAATATGGAAACAAAATAGAAAAAATAATAGATGAAATAAATAAGGAGGAGTAAGTATGAACAATATTATTGACAAAATACAAAGTAGCAATAATATTGTTTTACTTTGTCATAATAATCCCGATGGTGATGCTATAGGTAGTACCTTATCTATGTATTATATCTTAACTAAATTAGGTAAAGAAGTAGATATAGTAATTAATAAGCCACCAAAAAGATTTAACTTTCTAGAGGGCTTTCAAGATATCAAAGAAGAAAGCAATAAAGATTATGATACCGCTATTATATTAGATACAGCAACCATTGATAGAGTAAATGATCCAAGTAATATTTTAAGTAGAGTAAAAAGAAAATATGTAATTGACCATCATATTAGTAACACCATGTATGGAGATGAAAATTTAGTCGAAGAGCGACCATCTTGCTGTCAAGTTGTGTATGATATAGTAAAAAAATTAAATATAAAAATAACAAAGGAATTAGGAGAAGCCCTAGTGACTGGACTTCTTACAGATACCGGAGGTTTTTCTCATCAAGATGTATTACCAAGTACATTTGTCATGGCCGAAGAGTTAAGTAAAATAGTAAATATATCATCTTTATATGACAAAGTTTTAAGAACAATAACTAGAAATCAGTTCAATATTAAACAAATATATCTAAATAATTTAGAGTTCTATCAAAATGATAAAATAGCAATATCATATATAACTGAAGAAGATATGATAAATACTGGCGTAGATCAAAATGACTGCGGTATTCTAGTAAATATTCCATTAGAAATAGACGTAGTAGAAGTATCTATATTCTTAAGAAAATATAAAGAAGAAACAAGAATATCACTTCGTAGTAAAAATATAAATGTAAACGAAATAACAAAATTATTTGGTGGTGGTGGTCATATATATTCCGCCGGAGTAACAGTGGACATGCCATATAATGAAATAAGAACCCAAATATTAGAGGAAGTAGGTAAAAGAGTCAATGAATGGAGTTTTAGTAGTAAATAAACCAAAAGGTTATACCAGTAGAGATATCGTAAATATAATATCAAAAAAATTTAATACCAAAAAAGTTGGCCATACAGGTACATTAGATCCCATCGCCGAAGGCTTATTAGTAGTTCCTATTGGTAGAGCATTAAAAATATCCGAACTGTTAACATCTGAAAAAAAAGAATATATAGCTAAAGTAATATTAGGCTATGAAACAGATATGTTAGATATTACTGGTAAAGAAATAAAAAGAAATATACCAAAAGTAGATAAAGATAAATTAATAAAAGTATTAAATAGCTTTGTAGGAAAATACAATCAAGAAGTACCAATGTATTCAGCAGTCAAAGTAAATGGCCGCAAATTATATGAATATGCCAGAAGTAATATCCAAATAACTCCTCCAAGTAAAATAGTAGAAATATATTCAATATCCCTATTAGAAGGACCAATATATAAAGAAGATATAATAGAATTTACTATGAAATGTGAAGTAAGTAAAGGAACATATATAAGAAGTCTAATCAGAGATATAGCATATAAATTATCTACATATGGAACTATGAAAGAACTAATAAGAACAAAACAAGGCCCCTTTTTATTAGAAGACGCATTCACATTAGAAGATATCCAAAAAGATAATTATAAATTATTAACCATTAAAGAAGCCCTTCCCAATATAAAAATAACCAAAATAGATGACAAAAAATTAAAACAAGTAAAAAATGGTATGATATTAGATAAATTCTTTGAAGAAGAACTATCCCTTTTAGTAGATAAAGACGGAAAAGAAATAGCTATCTACAAAAATATAGAAAACAATAAAGCAAAGCCATATAAAATGATTGAGGTGCAAAATGAATAAAATAAGAGTAATGAATGAACTATTATCAAATAAAATAGCCGCAGGAGAAGTAGTAGAAAAAGTAGTATCAATCGTTAAAGAACTAGTAGAAAATTCTATAGATGCCAAAGCAAGCATAGTAAAAATAGAGCTAAAAGAAGCAGGACTAAGAGAAATAAAAGTAACAGATAACGGTATAGGTATGAATAAAGAAGATGCCCCTTTAGCCTTTCAAAGACACGCTACAAGTAAATTATATACAGATGATGATTTATTTAACATAAATTCATTAGGCTTTAGAGGAGAAGCTCTTCCTTCTATCGCAGCAGTATCCGATGTAGTATTAAAAACCTGCCAAGATGACACAGGAACAATGATTCATATAAAAGGTGGAAAAATATTAGAAAACAAACCATCTGAAGGAAGAATAGGAACCCAAATAACAGTTACCAATTTATTTTATAATACACCTGCTAGATTAAAACATCTTTCTAGTCCCTATGCTGAGTTAGCAAATGTAACAGAATACATAAATAAAATGGCCCTATCTTATCCAGAAGTAAAATTCATTTTAACAAATGATGAAAAAGAATTATTAAATACAGATGGTAGTGGCAATCTATTAAAAGTAATAAAATCAATATATGGATTAGATATAGCTAAGAAAATGTTACCAATAGAAGTATCAAATGACGACTATGAAGTAACAGGATATATCTCCCTTCCTGAAGTAAATCGTTCAAGTAGAAATCATATGACAGTTTTAGTAAACGGAAGAGTAATAAAAAATCAATACTTAAACAAAATTATAAACGAAGCATATTCATCATTCAAAGAAGATACACGTTACCCAATAGTAGTAATAAAAATATCAGCGGATCCAATTTTAGTAGATGTAAATATTCACCCATCAAAACAAGATATAAAATTTAGTAATTTTGAAGATCTAAGAACAATGATAAGTGAAGAAATAAATAAAACAATAAGAAACAAATTACTTATACCTAAAATAGAGGTAAAAACTGAATCTCCAATAAAGTATGAAAATCTAAGTTTAAATTTAGAAAGAAATAGTATAAGTGAAGAACCGTCTCTTCTAGATAAACAAAAATTAACTAATCTTGTAAACTTTAATTATGAACCAAATAATGAACTTGATAAAGAAGAAGAACCAATATATATAGAGGAAAGACCAAAAGAAACTCTACCTGAGTTATATCCTATAGGACTAGCCTTAGGTACATATATTGTTTGTGAAAATGAAAGAGGAATATATCTAATTGATCAGCATGCTGCGGAGGAAAGAATAAATTATGAAAAAAATTCATATCTTTTATCACATCCCAATAATGATGTTATATCTCCATTAATACCAATTATAATAGAACTTCCAAATAACGAATTTATTATTGCAAAAGAAAGATTAGACATAATAAAATCATATAATATTGACATAGAAGAATTTGGAATAAACTCATTTAGAATAATATCTCATCCAACATGGTTTCCTAAAGGAAATGAAGAGAAGATAATAAGAAGAATAATAGAAGAAATAGTAAATAAAGGTAATGATTTTAGTCTAGCTAAATTCAATAATTCATTAGCGGCATTAATAAGCTGTAAAATGAGTGTCAAAGCTAATACAAGAATAACAAGAGAAGCACAAGAAGAAATAATAAATAAATTAAGAAAATGTAATAACCCATTTAATTGTCCTCATGGAAGACCTACAATTATTAATTTTACAACTTATGAAATAGAAAAAATGTTCAAAAGAGTAGTTTAAGTCATCATGAGCTTAATATCTCATGATGTTACAGAAAGCCTAAGGTCTTTCTGCAATAATTTAGAGCCAATTGTCTCTAAATTAAAGAAGTATGAAAGAGTGATATAATGAATAAAGTAATAGTAATTACAGGCCCAACCGCCGTAGGAAAAACCGCTTTAAGTATAGAACTTGCCAAAAAATTAAATGGAGAAATAATAAATGCAGACTCCATGCAAATATATAAAGGACTAAATATAGGTACTGCTAAAATAACCGAAGAAGAAAAAGAAAACATTCCCCATCATTTATTTGATATAAAAGAAGTAGAGGAAGAATATAGCATTTATAATTATCAAAAAGATTGCCGAAAAGTAATAGATAATATACTAAGTAGAAATAAAACCCCAATTTTAGTAGGAGGAACAGGTCTATATATAAAAGCAGCTCTCTATGATTATAAATTATCAGAAGAGAAAGAACAAAATACCTATGATAATTTAAAGACAGAAGAAATATATAATGAACTATTAAAGCTAGATAAAAATATAAAAATAGATAAAAACAATCGTCGAAGATTAATAAGAGCATTAAATTATTACAAAGAAAATAATACTTCTATTAATACTAATAAAACCAACAAATTATTATATAATGCCATATTTATAGGATTAACTACCAATAGAGAAATCTTATATAAAAAAATAAATCAAAGAGTAGATGAAATGATAAGCCAAGGATTACTTGAAGAAGTAAAATACTATTATGATAAAAATATTAAAACAAAACCATTAATAAATGGTATCGGCTACAAAGAATTATATAACTATTTTGATGGACTATGTAGTAAAGAAGATGCAATAGAAAAAATAAAGCAAAATTCCAGACACTATGCCAAAAGACAATATACATTTATAAACAATCAATTACCAATAATATGGTTTGAAACTGACTATAATAATTTTAATAATACAATAGAAAAAGTAAGTAGTTACTTAAAAAATAACTAACTTATTTTTATTTGACATAATATTCCAAAAATAAACATTTATTATTTTCAAATATAAATTAATATGTTATAATCTAAGTAGTAGCATATAGGAGTGCGAACTATTAATAGGAGGTGAAAATAATGGCAAAATTTTGTACCAATTGCGGCAACGAATTAGACGATAGAGCAATTATGTGTCCAAAATGTGGTATTGCATTGACACAAACAGTAGCAAACAGCGGCCAAACACAATCAAATGGTATGGCAATAGCAGGCTTCGTTTTATCATTCTTTATTCCATTATTAGGATTGATATTCTCAATATTAGGACTAAAAAAATCAAAAGAAACAAACACTGGCAAAGGATTAAGTACTGCTGGAATAATAATTTCATGTATAATTATGGTTATAACACTAATTATGGGTATAATAAGTTTTTCAGCAGTTAGTGATACTATAAACAAAGCTCAACAACAAAATGAATATAATAGATACTATTATGATTATTAAAAAATAGATAGCTATAAAAATAGCTATCTATTTTAATTTAACTAATAATTTAATAAAATCAGTATTTTTCTTTCTACCATTTATAACATCATCAATCATTGTAATAATAGGCATATTAATATTATTATTTCGTACAATATCACTAATTTCTCTTAAAGTATAAACTCCTTCTATTGTGGTATTTTTTATATAATCTTTAGTATCAATACCTTTCCCTAGCATATTACCGAGTGTAAAATTTCTACTTTCTTTAGAATTACAAGTAAGAACCAAATCACCAATTCCGGCAAAAGAAAACATCGTATTAACATTTCCACCCATAAATTTAAGTAAATCCATAATCTCTTTAAACGCCAAAGAAATAAACATAGCACTAGAAGATTCAGAAAATCCCATGCCATTAATTATTCCACAACCAATAGCCATAATATTTTTCACAGAACCACAAATCTCTGTACCTATAACATCACTAGTTTTATAAACACTTAGATAATCATTTTCCAAAATACTGCTAATAATATTTAAAGTATCTAAATTCTTACTAGCAACATTAAGTCCAAGAATAGAATTCTTAACCATATCGCTAGCAAAAGTACATCCAGATATTACTGCAATTAAATCAGTATTAATATTCATCTTTATAACATCAGATAAACATAGTAATGACTTATTATCAATACCCTTTGAAGTAATAGCAATATACTGATTATTATAAAATTTACTTAATTCATTACTAACACTACCTACAAATTCACTAGGAGTAGCAAAAATAATAACATCAGTATTACTTATAACCTCCTTCATATTAGTAGAAATAATAATATCACTAGGAATATCATAATCAATCTTAGGACTTTTTCTATTAGTATTAAGATAATTAGCCTCATCGTTACTATTAGTCCACATTTTAATACTATGTTTATTGTAGTGAAGTACGCTAGCCATAGCCATGCCATAAGCACCTGTACCAAGTATACTAATCTTCATTTATAATCATCTTCTTTCCAATTTCAATATCAAAATATCCACTAGGAGTTTCAAAAACCCTCTTAACCCCTCTTTTAGGTAATATAATTTTTCCTCTAGGTAAGCTCTTATAATAAAATAAAATCTTATTATCATTATCACACATAATAACATCAATATTCTCTTTCATAAAAAAAGTATGGATACTATTACATTTATCAAACAATAATGCTCTATTAATGTTTTTTTCCATCATAAAGCCCTTAAATCTAGAAAAAAAACTTCTGCAGTTATATAAATCAATATCTTTATTATTATATAGTAATCTCATATTCTCACCATAACATAATTATATAGATAAAATAACAAAAAAGCAATAGCCAATCTTGATAAAAAAACCAGATTATGATAATATATATGTGGAGGAAACAAAATGAATAGAAAAGGTTTTACTATGATAGAATTACTAGCAGTAATAGTAGTATTAGGAATAGTTTTAGTAATAACATTTCCGAATATGACAGATGTATTTAAAAGTAGTAAGTTAAAATCTGAAGAGGCTTTTGTAGAAAGAATATCACAATCAATTGATAGTTACGTTACCTTAAATAGTAGTTCCATTGGATTTTCACCAGTAGTACCAGCACAAAAGAATTATGGTGGTTCTAACCATTCAGTTAATGTATATAAAGGAACTATAACTATAAATATTATCATTAAAAATAACATTATTAGTGAAAAAGATTATAAAAATCCCGGTAATGAAAATGTAGCATGTAATAAAAATGCCGAAATAGAAGTATATCGTGATTCAGATTATGTATATTGCCATAAAATAAAAAAAGATAGCTTAGGATGTTTAACAGATGAATATAAAAATACTATAAATAGCGATTATATCGTTGATACATGTACATGGACAGTTAAAGAGTAACATGGTAACAACAATAATAATATCAATAATACTTTTATGTATTGATCAAATATCTAAGCTATTAATAGTAAACTTATTAACTAAAACTGACAGTATAACTATAATAAAAAACTTTTTCTATTTAACTTATATAAATAATGATGGAGCAGCATTTAGTATTTTAGTAGGAAAAAGAATACTCTTAATACTAATAGCAGTATTAGTCATAGTAATGCTAATTCGTTATATAAAGAAAAACAATATTCAAAATAAATTAGAATTAGTATCAATATCTTTAATAATCGGAGGCTCTCTTGGGAATTTAATGGATAGAGTAGTAAGAGGATATGTAATAGACTTTTTAGATTTTAAAATATTTAATTACAATTTTCCTATATTTAATTTAGCAGATACCTTTATAGTAATTGGTGTATTCCTATTATTATTAAAAGAAATAAGAAAGGAGAATAATCTTGATAGTAGAAATAAATGATTCTGGTAAAAGAATAGATAAATATCTAAATGAAAATACTGAATATACCAGAAGTAAAATACAAAAAATGATTGAAAATGGAAATATATTAGTAAATGATATCAAAGTAAAAGATAGTTATAAAGTAAAAGAAAATGATTATATAACTATTGAAGCATTGGAAGAAACAACCGATATATTACCAGAAAATATCCCATTAGATATATATTATGAAGACGACGATTTAATAGTCGTAAATAAACCAAGTGGTATGGTAGTACATCCCGCTCCTGGAAACTATACAGGAACATTAGTAAATGCCTTAATATATCACACGAATAATTTAAGTAAAGTAAATACAAATATTAGACCAGGAATTGTTCATAGAATTGATGCCGATACATCAGGATTACTTCTAGTAGCCAAAAATGATAAAGCACACAATATATTAGCAGAAGCCATTCAAAAAAAAGAAGTAGTAAGAGAATATATTGCTTTAGTAGAAGGCATTATTATGGAAGATACTGCTACCATAGATGCTCCAATTGGAAGAGATAAAAAAGATCGTAAAAAAATGACTGTAACAGGTGAAAACTCCAAAGATGCAGTAACCCATATTAGAGTTTTAGAAAGATATAAAGATTCTACTTTAATAAGATGTAAACTAGAAACAGGAAGAACCCATCAAATAAGAGTACATTTAAGTTATATTGGCCATCCAGTAGTAAATGATCCAGTGTATGGTCATAAAAAGTTAATAGATAAGGACTTTGGACAAATGCTACATGCAGAAAAATTGGGATTCGTTCACCCAACTACAAAAGAATATATGGAATTTACTGCTGAGCCTCCAAAAAGGTTTCAAGAAATATTAAATATATATAAAGAAAAATAATGAATAAAAATCTCTCTAAGTATTCATAACGAATATGAAAGGAGATTTTTTATTATGTCACGCCATAAAGTAGAAATAAGTGGTGTGAATACTGCGAATATAAAAGTATTAACTAGTGAAGAAACATTAGAATTATTTAAAAAAAAACAAGAAGGAGACCCATTTGCAAGAGAAGAACTAATAAATGGAAATTTAAAATTAGTACTTAGTATCCTAAAGAAATTTTCAGGAAAAACAGATAACTTAGACGATTTATTCCAAATAGGATGTCTAGGGCTAGTAAAAGCAATAGATAATTTTGATACAAAATACGAAGTAAAACTATCAACGTACGCTTGTCCCATGATTGAAGGAGAAATAAAAAGATATCTAAGAGATAATAATAGTATAAGAATATCAAGAAGTATTAAAGATTTAGCATATAAAACATTAAAACTAAAAGAAGAATTAACAATAGAAGGAAAAGAACCAACAAATAAAGAAATAGCAGATATCCTAGGAGTAAAAGAATATGATATAACAGTAGCTCTAGATTCCTTAAGAGAACCAGTGAGCATGTATGAACCAATATATAATGATGGCGGAGATACAATATATCTATATGATCAAATAGCAAACAAGGAAGATGAGTATGGCATAGACAATAAACTTGCCATAGATAAAGCAATGCATAGCCTAAAAAAAAGAGAAATAAATATTTTAAAAGAAAGATTTATCATTGGTAAAACCCAAATGGAAATAGCGGAAGAACTTGGAATATCGCAAGCCCAAATATCTCGTATCGAAAAAAACGCCATAAATAATATCAAAAAATATATCAAATAGAAATCTTTATCATAAAAAAACATATACTTTATTAGGTGATAAAATGAGATTATCAGACTTACAAACAAAAGAAATAATAAATATGACTACTGGCAAAAGATTAGGATTAATAGTAGATGTAATCGTAACAGAAGAAGGAAAAATAAAATCACTAATATTAGAAGAAAAAAGAATAAAAAGAATGTCTAGGGGAGAAGAGTATGAATTAGATTGGAATCAAATAACCAAGATAGGTGATGATATTATCCTAGTAAAAAACAAATATCAAGAATAATACTTGTTAAAAAAAAACATTTATTATATAATAATTATAGGTGGTATAATGAATAGAAAAGGATTTACATTAATAGAATTACTAGCGGTAATAATCGTAATAGCACTAATTTCAGTTATAGCAGTACCAGGTGTTATAGAATATGTAAATAGTGCCAAGAATACCTCTTATAATCTATTAATACAAAATACAATATCAGCTTCTAAAACATATTATGAAGAATGTGAATACGGAGACTTATCAGATAATAGTAAATACGGAAGTTATGCTTGCAAAATAAATAAGGATGAAAAAGGTGATTACATAATAACAAATTTAGGAACACTTGCTAATACCGGTATGCTATCAGTAAACGATGTAGATTCAAATAATAAAAAAATAGTAATAAATCCCAAAGATAATAAAGATATAAGCTTATGTAATATAACAATAACTAAAACAGCAGACACTAACTACAACACTAACTACAAAGTTACTTATAACATAACAAGTAGTAATTGTCCAGATATAAAAGGAAGTATAAACTAATGCAATTAGTAGGAAATAGTTGGGATCAAATACTAGAAGACGAATATCACAAAGATTATTTTAAAAAGATTGTACTATATATAAATCAAGCCTATAAAGAAAGAGAAATATACCCACCAAAAAACTATATTCTAAGAGCACTATATCTAACAGATTATAAAGATGTTAAAGTAGTAATATTAGGACAAGATCCATATCATGGAATAGGTGAGGCTAATGGACTAGCTTTTGCGGTAAATAATGGTATAAAATTACCACCATCATTAAAAAACATCTATAAAGAATTAAATGATGATTTAAATATAAAAATATCAAATAATGGTGATTTAACATGTTGGGCTAAAGAAGGAGTATTACTTCTAAATTCCGTTTTAACCGTAGAAAAAGACAAACCTGCATCACATAAAAATTTAGGATGGCAAGAATTCACAGATGCCATAATAAGAAAAATAAACGAAAAAGATTCACCTGTAGTATTCATACTTTGGGGAAATTTTGCCAAAAGCAAAAAAAGCCTTATCACAAATCCAAAACACTTAGTAATAGAATCATCCCATCCATCACCATTTTCATGTAATTATGGTTTTTTTGGAAGTAGACCATTTTCAAAGGCAAACAATTTTCTAAAAGAACATAACATAAAAGAAATAGACTTTACAGTAAAATAGTATAAAAGAATTTAACTAGGTTAACATATTATTGGTGATAATATGTACTATCTAAATTCTTTTTTCTTATATTCACTATTAGGATTTATAATGGAAAGTACTCTCTTTAAAAATACCAGTAGAGGACGCACTAGTGGAATACTAAAAGGACCAATAACAATAGTATATGCCGTAGGAGGCATAGTAATTATATTATTAGATAAATACCTAATATCAAAAATAAAAACAAACAAAATAATAAAACTAATAATATCATTTATTATCTATTCAATAGTACTAGGATTAATAGAGTATATCTGTGGATATCTATGTAGTATAATATTTGGTATCGAAATGTGGAATTATAAAGATAAAAAATATCATATCGGTAAATATACTTGTTTAGAATATATACCAATATGGGGATTACTTGCTATTATAATAACAAATATATTAAAGCCATACATAAATAAAATAATAAAAATAGTTCCTAGAGAATTCACCTATTTTATATCCCTTATATTCATTTTAGATTTTTTAATAACCATATTAACAAAATAAAAGAAGACCTATAATTTAAAGTCTTCATAATCATCATCATTCATATTTTTTCTATCAAAGAATAATTTCTCTTCATATTTACAAAAAGTAGCAACAATATTTGATGGAAATTTTTTAAGTAAAGTATTATAAATAGAAATATTATCATTATAATAATCAATACAATTATTAGTTTTAATATCAATATCCATAATTTGTTTAAGTATCTTTTTTATTTCTTCACTTTTTTCAATATCAGGAAACTCGGTTTTAAGACTATTAAGCTCATTAGAAGCGCGAGTTAATATTCTATATAATTCAAAATTACCAATTTTTCTACTTCTAAGTTTAACAATTTCCTCAAATATATTTTTATCCTTATCAATATTACTTTTTACTATAGGAATAGCCCTATTAATTAAATCATATTTATTCCTCAAATTAGTGTCAATAATAGCTTCAACCTCATTAATCCTTATAATATAATCTTGAAATTTATTATATATAGTAGCATAAAAAATAACTATAGCACATATCAACACAATTATAATAATAATAATTAACAATAAAAATTCCATATCCTCACATCCTATATTAAATTATATCAAAAGTACTATTCTTTTTCAAGAACTATAAATTCATTTTATCAAAATTAAGAAAAATCTTTAATAAAATTAATAGATTCTTCAAAAGTAACAAAATCCAAATAAATCATAAGTATTAAATACCATTCACCTGTAGCAGGATTAGACACAATAATATGATCTCTTCCAGCTTGCTCGACAATACCCTCAAAAACTCTATCTTGCCATTTTTCCGATCCAGGAACTGTAACATGAAATTTAGCCTTTTTACCCTTATTAAGTCTAAGTATATTTTCAATGTATGACTGCTCCATACTCATAGGAGTATAAGAAGTTTGTGTTTGCTCATAACTCAAAGCAGATTGTTGATTAGGCACAGTATTATTATTAAGCCCTACACCCGGAAAAACAGGATTTTGATAATAACCATTATTCATATAATCACCTCATTACAATATATGAAATCATTTTGACAGTATAACTAAAAAAATGTCAAATGATTTACTCAATCTTTACATAATAAAAAAATAAAATTATAATGATAATGAGGTGATAACTTGAAAATAAAAGTAGGAGTATCTAATAGACATGTACATCTAACAAAAGAAGATAAAGAAATATTATTTGGAAAAGATTACGAACTAACAGTAAGAAATTATATTGATCAGCCAGGACAATTTGCCGCTAATGAAACAGTTACATTAAAGACAGATAAAAACATCAAAGAAAATGTAAGAATTGTCGGACCAACAAGAGGATATACCCAAGTAGAAATATTAGACATAGATAAAGAATATTTTGGCCTTAATCCACCAGTTCGTAATTCCGGCGATTTAGAAAATAGTGAAAATATATGGATTATTGGCCCTAAGGGCAAAATTTATAAAAAAAGTGTATGTATAATTGCTAATAGACATATCCATATTAATACTAGAGATAAAAAAGATTTTTATGAAGATCAAAAAGTATCAGTAAAAATAAATAACAATATAATAAATAATGTTCATATCAAAATAGCGGATAATTTTGCCTTAGCTCTACATATAAACAAAGATGACGCGCAAAATAACAATATAGAAAGTGGAGATATAGCCTTACTCAAGGAGGACTAACATGTTTATAGAAACAAAAAAAATAATAAAAAGATCTAAAAGAGAAGTAACTTATAAAATAATTACTTCTCTTTTTATTCAACTTCTAGCCCTGATAATACCAGTATTTTGGAGTAATACCATAAACGAAGTAACCGAAGGAAATTATAAAATAGGTTATTATTTAATAATTATAACCTTACTATTATCAATTTTTTATTATTTGTGGTCATATCTAAATCAAAAAACATGGTTTAAATTTTATAATAAATTATATACTGAATATACAAATATTACCATATCAGAAACAAAAAATATAAATAAAATAAATTTAGGGGAATATACCAATATATTAAATAATGATATAGATATAATATGTAACTTTTTAGGTAATTTAATAACAAGAATACTTCAAATAATAGAATTCTTTATAATTTATGCCTATTTTCTTAGTTTCAATTTTATTATATTTATAATAACAACAATAATATCAATAATAATGCTAATAATCTATTTCAAGGCAAGCAAAATAGTACAAACACTAAATATCAAAAGAAAAACATCATTAGATACCAAAACCATCATGCTTCATAAACTATACACAGCCTTATCAGCAAAAAAAAGTACAGTAGAAAGCATTAAAAATTTATTCAACAAAGATAATAGAACATATTTAAAAGCAAACTATAATTATAACGTAATAATACAAGGAATAATATATCTAGTTTTAGGAATAATAGAATTAACAAGATATACAATAATATTCTATGCAGTATATTTAGTAAAAATAGGTAATATTGAAATAGGAACAATATTATTGATATACAGCTATTATGATAAAATATTAACAAATTTTGAAGTGTTAGGAACAATAACAGCGGACTATCAAAGCTTTATAGTGTCATTGAAAAGAATAAATAAAATAACATCATTATCTGAAGAAGTTGTAAATTAATAATTACTATGATAAAATATATACGTGATTCAAATGAAAAAAATATTAATACAAATAATAAAAAAATATCAACAAATACCATTCAAATCGCATGATAGCTGCAAATTCATACCAACTTGTTCAAATTATATGATTGAAGCGTTAGAAACTCATGGCCTTGTAAAAGGTTTATATTTAGGAATGAAAAGATTACTAAAATGCAATCCATTTACCAAAAAAGAATATAAATATGATCCAGTACCAAAAAAAATATAATAGTGATAATTATCACTATTATATTTTTATTTATTATCCAAATTAAGTCTTTTAATTTTTAGATTATTTTTTTCATATTTAATTGGATTAATTCTAAGAACCTCATTACTAAAATTCTTAAACATATATTTATTAGTAGTTCTAACAATTTCTAAAACATTTTTATCAATAAGAGGAAGAATCATTTCATCATAAATTTGTTGTACACTCTTAAAATCATTAAACCTCTTATAAGTTGTAACAAAATTCAAAACATTAATCTCATCGTTCATACTAAGAATATAGGTAAGAGTTTGATAATCAATAGCTTCAAGCTTTTTTGTAGTATTTTCTTTGATTTGATGCATAATCATTTCTTTTTCAAGTTCCCTTTTAACATTAACCATCATATATTTAACAAAAAACGTAAGATCACAAAATTTCTTAGTATCAACAATGGCTTTATCATAATTAGAAGCCTCAAATGTAATAGCCCTATTAAAAATAATATAAGGATAAATATTATGCTTAAGCAAAAACCACATAGCCATAGTTCTACTACTACGACCATTAACATCAAAATAAGGATGAATATATACAAAATAAAAATGCATAATTTGCGATTTAATAAAATAATCAGTCATTGTACTATCACTATTCATACTGCTATTAACATAATCAAAATAAATTTTCATATATCTCGGCACTAATTCAAAAGGTAAACCCTGATCAGGCTCAGTATCCAATCTTCCATTTTTAAGAATATATACCGTATCCTCTCTATATAAATCCCCCATCTTAATAACATCACACTTTTCAAGTAATCCATCACTTAAAATATCATATAATGTTTTTAAATGATTTTCATCCATAGTTTTATGTGTTAATATATATTTATATCCGTTATAAAGATTAATAATTCTCTTTCTTTGCTTAACATCCTTAATAGAAGAAGCATCACTAATAACTTTTTCGATAACTAGTAAATCATCTGTAATTCCCTCAATAGTATTATTAGATTTAATCTCTTGAGAAAACAAAACCTTCTTAGCAAAACCTCTACTGCTCATATAGTCTTCACTATCTAAAAAAGATTCCAATTCATCACGAATATCATCAAATTTATCGTAGTTAATTTTTAATCTTTTCCCATTTTTTAAAGGTAACTCCAAATGTTCAATTGCCATCAAATCCCTCCTTGCCAAATATTATAGCATCCATTTATAACTATGTAAATAAAAAAAAAGAACTATCAGTTCTTACAATAACATAAATGGCAGGGGATGAGAGAATCGAACTCCCAACAGTGGTTTTGGAGACCATTATTATACCATTTAACTAATCCCCTATAACTGCCACAAATAAATAATACCATAAATTAAAATATTTGTAAAGAAAAAAATACAAATAGATTTTTACTATTTGTATTCAATATTAATCATTTTAGCATGAATAGCAACTCTTTTAGTACCACTATTGTCACAAGTTGATAAAGTAAGAACTTTATCATCTTCACCAACTGCAATACCAAAATCATATATACTTCTGCCTCTTATAGTATTAAGCCAATCACCAAAATTTTCACTATAAAATCCTGTTTTAATATAATATGTTTCTGGTTCAATGGTAT
The DNA here is from genome assembly GCA_934098435.1 of uncultured Bacilli bacterium. Classification (GTDB taxonomy): domain Bacteria; phylum Bacillota_I; class Bacilli_A; order RF39; family UBA660; genus CAG-302. The sequence continues at coordinate 3,358 of CAKOOV010000015.1, read as the reverse complement.
AAACTGAAAATACTTTCCAAATTGTATTTGTAGTAGGAGTAGATATCTTAATATAATAATTGCCACTATTCTTTAAATAACCATCATACAACATTGAAGGAATAGAACCAAACATAGTTTTATTATTCATATTATGTCCATATATAATAGTGTTTTTACCAAAATTTTCAAAATCATCACGATAATCAGCAAAAATCCATCCACCGATATTATTAGAGCCATTAAAAGCATGATTTAAATAATAACTATTATCACTAGACTGAACTACAGGATAATTAACTTTAGTACCATCAACTTTAATCCAACCGACAGTATCTGGATTCTTTCTTAGTAATTCATTAAAATCAACTTCCATAAAAGGAACAGACATATAATCCCAGTAATCATTTGGATAATAAACAGTATTGTTAGTATTATTATTTTCCTCATCAGGCTCCTCGGTAGAATTATTATCGTTTTCATTATTCTTTTCTTCATGTTCTTCTTGCTCAACAATTTCAGTAGATTTAATAATATCATTAGATAAATATTTAATTTTAAGTCCTTGAACAGACCATTTGCTAACAAGAAATACGCAAATCAAATAAACTGAAAAAGAAAGAACAACCATTGCTAAAGACAATCCCTTCTGCCTTTTAGAGACCTTCTGCTTTTTATTTCTCTTAAAAATGTACATAATTCCAATGATAAAATACTTGGGAATAATAATTATCACATTAAACAATCCAATAAAGAAGTACCTAAAAAAAGAATAAACAAATTTAATAATGGCAAAAATACCAAGTAAAAAAATTTTAATAAAATTCATTAAGCCCTCCTTTATTTCTTTTATAATATAAGTATACCATAAAATAACAAAAAGGTATAATAATATTGTTGTATTTACAAAAAAAATATTGTATAATAACACCAAAGGACGAAGGTGTATAAAGTGAATGATATAAAAATAGGAGATAAATTAGAAATACACTGCTATAAGCACAACGGTAAATTACATAGACAATGGGATGAAGCTGTAGTTCTAGATATTAAAGAAGATTACATAGTGTTTGGAAATAATAAAACAACTGTAGTAGACTCCGATGGCAGAGTATGGAATACAAAAGAACCAGCTATTTTATATTTTTATAAAAACAGATGGTTTAACATAATAGGACAACTAAAGGAATATGGTATATATTTCTATTGTAACATAGCAACACCAGCCATAATAGACGAAAACGTAATAAAATATATAGATTATGATTTGGATTTAAGAGTATTTCCAAATGGCAGTTTTAAAATATTAGATAGAATGGAATACCGTTACCACAAGAAGCAAATGCATTATTCAAGCCGATTAGATTTTATATTAAAATATGAATTAGGCAATTTAATAGAAATGGTAAGAGCCAAAGAAGAACCATTTAATAAAAAGACCATAGAGGAATATCACCAAAAATATATAAAACTTGTAGAAAATGAAAAACAAAATAAAACTACTAATAAAGAATAAAATCTTTATAGTAGTTTTTACTTTACCAAAGTAACATTTTATAATATACTATTAATAGAAGGTAGGAATAATATGCGAAGTAAATTAAAGAAAAAGAAAATATTAATAATAGCAATTATAATCACGATATTTGTTGTATCAGCATGTTTAATATATTACTTTTACTTTCACAGAGAAAAAGAAGTACAGCACAGTGTATTATTCACATTAAACGAGCCACTAAAGCAAACAATAGAATATGGTGAAGAATATCAAGAATTAGGAGCTAAGGTATTGGTAGATAACATAGACAAGAGCAACATGATAAAAATAGATACAGAAAATTTAAATATAAAAGTATTAGGAGAATACAAAATAAAATATTATATTGTATTCGATAATAAAGAATATGATTTTTATAGAACTGTAGAAGTAGTTGATACAAATCCTCCTGAAATAGCATTAGAAGGAAATGAAAAAATAACTATGTTAATAAAAGAAGAATATAAAGAAACAGGCTATAAGGCCACTGATAATTATGACGGGGATATCACAGATAGAGTAATAGTAGAGAATAATATAAATGCAGAAAAAGAAGGAACTTATGAAGTTACATATAAAGTATCAGATTCAAGTGGCAATACTAAAGAAGCAAAAAGAGAAGTAATTGTAAAGAAACCTAATATAGTGGTAAAAGAAAATAAAGAGGAAAATAAAGAAAACATAAAAAAAATTGAAGAAGCAAGCTATAATAACACGCTAACAGTAAATAGATTTACAAGTGATGGAATCTATATAGAAGGATATATGAAGAATAGCAATAGTAATTATAAAATAAACTTAGAAGGACCAGAAAATTATACATTTGATATGGAAAATGCTGGAAATAACAAGTACAAAGGAATTATAAAACTGGATGATATAGAAAATGGAGAATATATTGTATATGTGCAGGGGATAGAAAGTGAAAGATTATTAAATAAACAAGACTATATTACAAAAATAGTAAGAAGTAAATTAGGAAATAAACTAGTAACAATAAACTATAATAGTAACGACGAAGTAAGTATTAAAGTGGAAGCCTTTAATTATTTATATGATGTGCTTATAGATCCAGGCCATGGAGGCAACGATAGTGGCGCTTCCAACAAATACATAAAAGAAAAAGAAATGAACCTTATTGTATCAAAATATGAAAAATGCAGATTTGAAACTCACGGCTACAAAGTTTATATGACAAGATATGATGATACATATGGAGACGGCCTTGGCAAAGCTGAAAAGCGACTTCATAAAAGAGCATATGAAATTGGATATTATGGGGTAGTAAGCAAGATAGCATACAGTAATCACCATAATGCAATAAACAACAAGCAATATTCCGGATATGAAATGTTGATGTCTGGCCATTTAAATAGCAACGAATTACATACAGAAAAAGAAATAGCAAACAAATTTAATAATATATATCCAAATAGAGAATCACACTTAAGATTTTATGCAACAGATTATGATACTGAAAAAAAATATTCAATGTTATCATCTAAAACATATAATTTTAAAGACAATTATGCCGTAAACAGAATACCATATCAGTTATTCAACACTAAAACAATTATATATGAAGGATGCTATTTAACAAATAAGGAAGATTATGATTGGTACTGGAATCAAAAAAATTATATAAAAGTAAGTGAGGCCAAAATAGAGTCATATGTGAATTTTTTAGGAGGAACATATAATCCTGACAATTCGTCATGTCTAAATTAAGAAAGAAAGTGCAAAAACTTTCTTTTTAAAAAAAATACTTTACAATATCATTTATTAGTGGTATTATATTAACAGTCGATGCAAGAGAAGTATCGAACTTGTATCTTTGAAAAA
>CAKOOV010000014.1 GCA_934098435.1 uncultured Bacilli bacterium | reverse complement strand
ATAATGAAGCAGATGCAAATGGTAACTATGATATAACTATAGGTAGTAATAATACTATATATGCTAATCCATCATCATCAGGACTATTTAGTAATCTAACTAATGTTACATCAATAGATCTATCTAATATGGATACATCAGGAATGACTAATATGACTAATATGTTTTCAGACAATACATCTTTAACTAATATTACTTTTGGTGATAATTTTAATACATCTAATGTTAAAAGTATGACTAGTATGTTTGCTAGAAGTAATAGTTTAACAACTTTAAATTTAAGTATGTTCGATACCTCAAATGTAGGTAATATGGGCACAATGTTTTTACAATGCAGTTCACTAACAAATTTAGATTTATCAAATTTTGATACTTCCAAAGTAGAGTATATTAATCATATGTTTTCTGGCTGTACTTCATTAACAAACTTAGATCTATCAGGTTTTAATACTTCAAATGTAACGGCTGCTTGGTATATGTTTGACGGCTGTAAATCATTAACTAGCCTAGATGTATCAAGCTTTGATACATCTAAAATGACAAGCATGAGTAATATGTTCTTTGGCTGTAAATCATTAACCAACTTAGATGTATCCAGTTTTGATACATCTAATGTAACTAATATGAATTTTATGTTTAGTGGCTGTAATTCTTTAGTAAATATTGACGTATCAAATTTTGACACATCTAAGGTAACTAGTATGATGGGAATGTTTTCGTATTGCTTATCATTAACAAGTTTAGATTTATCAAATTTTAATACCTCAAACGTAACTAAAATGGGAATTAATTTTGGTTATGGTGGCATGTTTCAAAATTGTAGTAGCTTAACAAGTTTAGACTTATCAAGTTTTGATATGTCTAATGTAACTGATAGTATTAATATGTTTAAAGAATGTAGTAATTTAACTACTATTGATTTAAGAAATGCTGATTTTACTAGTATAAGTAGTTATGATGATATGTTTAAGAATATTCCATCTAATGTAAAAATATATCTAAAAGATACTGAAACTAATAGAAACTTTATGAATACTAATTTCAGTAGTTATCATCCTACATATATATAAATTAGCAGGCTCATAGTCCTGCTAATTTTTTCTTCTATTAATACCAATAATTGAGGATACTATTGCTATTATAATAAGAATTAAATAATAAATTAAAGAAAGATAAGTAAAATTTTTAGAAATAAGATTAATAATTAAAAATAATATTATCCATGCTATACCATATTTTAATCCTTCAATATAGCCTTTATTATTAGAACTCTTACCTAAAATATAACTACCTATAAAAATAGAAATAATAGGTATCAATAACTCAGTTATTTTAAGAACATTTCCCATAAGAATATTAAAATAATTAAGAATAGTAATAACAATAGTACTACCTATTAATATACATAAAGTATATATAGAACTTTTTAAATATTTAAACATAATATCACCAATAAATAATATGAATATGTATAAAAAAATATACTATCTCTCATAATTATAATGGTGATAAAAATGATAATAGTAATAATTAGAACAATATTCTTTTACTTATTTATATTTTTAATATACAGAATAATGGGTAAAAGAGAAGTAGGACAACTAAGCATAACTGATTTAGTAGTATCTCTTTTAATAGCGGAACTAACAGTAATAAGTATAGAAGATTATGAAAAAAGTATGTTATATTCTTTAATACCTATAATAGTACTAGTATTACTTCAATGTATCTTATCATATTTAAGTTTAAAAAAACCTAAATTTAGAATATTTTTAGAAGGTAATCCATCAGTAATAATAAAGGGTGGTAAAATAAATTATAATGAAATGTTAAAGCAAAGATATAACCTAGATGATTTATTAGTTCAATTAAGAGACAAAGGCTATAGAAGTATTGAAGAAGTAGAATATGCTATTTTAGAGAGTAGTGGTACCTTATCTGTATTTCCATATGAAACAGGTAAAAGCCCTTTACCATTACCATTAATATTAGATGGAGATATACAGGAAGATACCATAAAACATCTAAAGAAAGATAAAAAGTGGGTATATAATTTTTTAGATAAAAAAGATATAAAATTAGAAGATGTATTCTTTGCCTTTTACAAAGATCGAAATATATTTATCATTAAGAATGATGATTTACTATAGTCATCATTTTTTTGATGTGCTATAATACTATTAGAGGTAATAATATGGAAGAAAAAATAAAAGAGTTAAAAGAACTCATAGATAAAAGTAAAAAAATAATAGTTTTCACTGGAGCAGGAGTATCAACAGAAAGTGGTATACCAGATTTTAGAAGTAAAGATGGTTTATATAATCAAAAATATGACTATCCACCAGAATTAATACTATCACATGATTTTTTTATAAATGATCCAGAAGAATTCTATAAATTTTATAAAGATAAATTAAACTCATTAAATGCCATACCTAATATTACACACCAAAAACTAAAAGAATTAGAAGATAAAGGTAAAGATGTAACAATAATAACCCAAAACATAGATGGTCTTCATAGTAAAGCCGGTAGTAGTAAAGTATTAGAATTACATGGAACAATTATGAATAACTATTGCACTAAATGTCATAAATATTATGATGCTAATTATGTTTTTAATAGTAGTGGCATACCAAGATGTACCTGCGGAGGTATAATAAAACCAGACGTCGTATTATATAACGAACCACTTCCAGAAGATGTATGGGAAGAGGCCATTACAGCGGTAGCTAAATCAGATCTCATGATAGTTTTAGGAACATCCCTTAGAGTTTATCCAGCGGCATATTTAGTAGACTATTTTCATGGAAATTTAGTTTTAATAAATCGTAGTTCAATTGGCCATGAAGATAACGCCAAACTAATAATAAACGATAAATTAAGCAATGTATTCAGTAAAATATAAGTACCAAACAAAAAAATGGTACTTTTTTATTAATACTTTCATAAATTATTGTGAGGGGTGATATCTTTGTCAGCATATAAGGAAATAGTAACCAAAGCAGTAGTAGGTAAAGGCAAAAAGTATTATCGTAATACTTATACAATAAATACTGAGTTTGCACCTAATACTGTATTAGGATGTTGGGTAATAAATCACAAATTTGAAGGACACGAAGTACAGGGAAAAATTGAAATAGATGGTTCCTTTGATGTCAATTTATGGTATTCTTATGATAATGATACAAAAACTTCAGTAATGACCAAAAACATACCATATAGAGAAGTAGTAACAGTATCACAAAAAGCCGAAGCTGATTCAAGTAATAAGGATATAATTGTAAGAAGCTTAAAACAACCTAGTTGTATCTCTGCTAAAGAAAAAGATAATAGTATAATAATAGATATCGAAAAAGAACTAGGAGTCGAAATAGTAGGGGATACCAAAGTAAAAATAGCAATCGAAGAAGATGAAGAACCATGGGATGAAATACCAGAAGAAGTAACAGAAGAAGAACTTAAAGACATAGAAGATAATGTAGATCCTGATTATCTTAAAGAAGAGAAATAATTCTTCTTTTTTTTTAAAATATATACGCAAGATATAGTTTTTGATGTATAATAATATTGGTGATACTATGAAAGATAATAAAATAGATGATATATTAATATTAAAAGACTATAACGAAATATCAAAGTTAACTACTGAAGAAATATTAACAAAATATCATACTAAAGAAGAAGGGTTAACTAATAAAGAAGCCCAAAAAAGATTAAATAACAATGGAAAAAATATCGTTATAAAAGAAGTAAATAGAAGTATATTTTACTTTATATTTAATTCATTAAAAGAAGAATTTATTATAATACTATTAGTTTTAGCATTAATAAATTTCTCTTTAGGAGATAAACTAGGTTCATTAGTAATCATATTAATAGCCATAATTAGTATACTTATCAGAGTATTAGAAGATTATTCAGCATATAAATTTAATAAAAAACTAAGAAGTAAAATAGTATCAACTACTAAAGCAATAAGAGATAATAAAGAATTAGAAATAAAAGTAGAAAATGTAGTAGTAGGAGATATTATATCTTTAAATGCTGGAAGCATAATCCCAGCGGATTGTATTGTTGTAAATAGTAAAGATTTATTTGTTAATGAGTCTGTTTTTACAGGAGAATCAATTCCCGTAGAAAAGAAAGAAACTAATAAGAAAGAATATGACAACTTATTTGATATAAAAAATGTCCTATATATGTCTTCAAGCGTCATAAGTGGTACTGCGAAGGCCATAGTGGTAAAAACAGGCTTTGATACATATTTAGGTAAAATTGGTAAAGAAATAAATGAAAAAAAGAACATAACAGCCTTTGATAAAGGAATGAAAGATATTACTAATATGTTAATAAAATTTATGGTAGTAATATGTCTAGTTATTCTTTTAGTAGATGGAATAATAAGAAGTAATTTTACTGAAGCCATTCTTTTTGCCTTTTCCGTAGCGGTAGGAATAACACCAAGTATGTTACCAATGATAGTCAATGTAAATTTAACAAAAGGAACAAAAACATTAGCCAAAAAGAAAGTTTTAGTAAAACATATAGAATCAATACAAAATTTAGGAGCTATAGACACACTATGTACTGATAAAACAGGTACTCTTACCGAAAATAAAATAGTACTTCAAAAATACATAGATGTATTAGGAAAAGAAAATAATAACATTTTAGAATATGCATATATAAATAGTTACTATTCAACCGGGATGAAAAACATAGTAGATAGGGCAATAATGATCTATGGAAGCAAACATAATTTAGATAATATATTACCAAAGTATGAAAAAATAGACGAAATACCATTTGATTATAATAGAAAAATAATGAGTATCATCGTAAAAAATAACAGTACATATCGAATGATAACAAAAGGAGCCATGGAAGAAGTATTAAAAAGATGTACCAAAGTAAAAATAAAAGGTAAGGAAGAAGATTTAACTAAAGAGTTAATAAATACCGTTACTACAAAAGCTAAAGAAATGGCTACTTCTGGTATGCAAGTTTTAGCCATAGCGGCTAAGAAAACCGAGAAGGATATTCTATCTTTTGATGAAAATACTGAAAAAGATATGACATTTATCGGTTTCGTGGCCTTTTTAGATTCACCTAAAAAAGATGTCAAGAAAGTCATAAACAAACTAAGAAAGTATGGCGTAAAAACAAAAATACTAACCGGGGACAACCAATATTCCACTAAAACAGTATCCTCTTTAGCAGGCATCAATAGTGATGAAATATTAACAGGAGCTGAAATAGATAAATTAAGTGATAAAGCCCTATCAATAAAAGTAGAGGAAATAGACGTATTTGCAAGGTTAAATCCAATGCAAAAAGAAAGAGTAGTAAGAATATTAAAAAGTAATGGTCATGTAGTAGGCTATATGGGCGACGGAATAAATGATGCCCCATCACTATTACAAAGCGATGTAGGACTATCAGTAAATACAGCAACAGATATAGCTAAAGAAACAAGTGATATGATATTACTAGAAAAAAACTTAGAAGTAATAGCAGATGGAATAATAGAAGGAAGAAAAGTATATGGTAATATTATAAAATATATGAAAATGGCCTTAAGTGCAGACTTTGGAGATGTATTTAGTATAATGATAGCCAGTATCTTCTTACCATTCTTACCACTATTACCAATACAAATGTTATTTCAAGATTTTATATATGATTTTTCCCAAATAGGCATACCATATGATAATGTCGATGAAGAATTTATAACATTTCCCAAAAAATGGAATACTAAAGGAATAGCTAAATTTATGATAGTAATGGGAATAACAAGCTCTATAATAGATGTACTAGCATTTCTTACATTCTGGCACCTATTAGGCTATAACAGTATAGACAAAGAAAGTTATTTTCAAACCGCTTGGTTCATAACATCATTAATAACAGAACTTATGATCATCTATAATGTTCGTACATCGAAAGGTATTTTTAATAGTAGACCTTCAAAAATATTATTATCATTAACACTATTATCTACTATGTTAACAATAATAACACCATTATTACTACATAATGTCTTATCATTTCACTTTGAAATATTAAGTATTAAATTCTATCTATATTTATTATCTTTAGTAATTTTATATATATTGATAGTCAGTATCGTAAAAAGAATATATATAAAAAAGAATCACGAATGGTTATAATATATTCCTCCTCTTAAGCCCAAAGTCTTAAGAGGTAAATTAGAGCCTAAGGTCTCTAATTTAATAATTTTCTTAATAAATTACTATAAAATAAGGAAAAAAGGTATTTTTTAGTTGACTTTTCCATATTATTATAATATAATTAACAAGGAAACGGAAAGAAGATTAATTTATCTCACCTGATTACTTAAGTAATAGGTAAAAAGCCAACTTAGAAAATACAAATATTTTTAGATAGCTTTTTATAGATAAATGGATACTTCTTTAAGTATTCATTTTTTAACGGAGGTGTTAGCTATAGCTACTTTAAAAGATAATCCTATCAACGAACAAATAAGATGTAGGGAAATGATGGTAATTGGACCAAATGGTGAACAATTAGGAGTGAAGTCTAAACAAGATGCGCTTACTTTAGCGGGTTATGCTGGCTTTGATTTAGTTCTAATGAGTGATAGTGGCAATATGCCAGTATGCAAAATTATGGACTATAACAAATTCAAGTATGAAAAAAAGAAAAAAACTAAAGAAGCTCAAAAAAAACAAAGAGAAACAATGATTGAAACAAAAGAATTTAGACTATCAGTCAAGATTGATGTTCATGACTTTGAAACAAGAGTGACTAATGCAAGAAAAGCTTTAGAAAAAGGTAATAAAGTAAAAGCTAGTATTAGATTTAAGGGTAGAGAAATTACTCATCCAGAACTTGCAAGAGATGTTTTAGATAGATTTTGTGAAAAAGTTAGTGATGTTGCCGATATTGAATACAAACCTAAAATAGAAGGTAGAGTAATGCATGTCGGATTAATGCCTAAAAAATAGAAGGAGGATATTATGACTAAACTTAAAAAAAATAAAATGAAAACACATAAAGGAACAAAGAAAGTATTAAATATCAGACAAAGCGGTTCAATCAGCAAATCAAGACAAGGTGTTTTACATAATACAGGAAAGAATAGTGCCGCTAGAGCTAGTAGTAAGAAACAAGGAACTAGTTTAAGCAAAGCTGATTACAAGAGAATTAAAGATATAATATAGGAGGCAAAGTATGACAAGAGTTAAAGGTGGCACTGTTGCACGTGCTAGAAGAAAAAAAGTATTAAAAGAAGCAAAAGGTTATTTTGGTAGTAAACATAGATTATATAAAACTGCTCATGAACAAGTAATGCATTCAGGAAACTATGCATTTAGAGACAGAAAGCAAAACAAGAGAAACTTTAGAAAATTATGGATTACAAGAATAAATGCTGGATGTAGAGAAAACGATATTTCTTATTCAAGATTTATCGACGGATTAAATAAAGCAGGAGTTACAGTAAATAGAAAAATGCTAAGTGAACTTGCAATAGATAACAAAGAAGCATTTGCTGATTTAGTAACAATTGCTAAAGATGCATTAAAAGGAAAAACATATACTCCAAAAGCTGTAAAGACTGAAGAAGTAAAAGAAGTAAAAACTGAAACTAAGAAACCTGCTGCTAAGAAGACTACTACTGCTAAAACAGCAACTAAAACAGAAGCAAAAAAGACAACTACTACTAAAAAAACAACAACAACTGCAAAGAAACCAGCAGCAAAAAAAGATACTACAAAGAAAACTGAAGAAAAGTAATATTTCTTCTTTTTTTTTGTTTAGTTTTTTGGTATAATTTTAAAGAGGGCAGTGATAAAATGGACACATCAAAAATAAGAAACTTTAGTATTATAGCACATATTGATCATGGTAAGAGTACTCTTGCCGATCGTATTTTAGAATATACTGGTGAAGTAGATAAAAGACAAATGAAAGACCAATTACTAGATAATATGGATATTGAAAGAGAAAGAGGCATAACTATAAAACTAAATGCTGTAAGATTATCATATAATGGCTATATGCTTAACCTAATAGATACCCCAGGACATGTCGACTTTAGTTATGAAGTATCAAGATCCTTAGCGGCTTGTGAAGGAGCTATTTTAGTAGTTGATGCTACCCAAGGGATTGAAGCCCAAACACTAGCTAATGTCTATTTAGCACTAGATAATAATCTAGAAATAATCCCTGTAATTAACAAAATAGATCTTCCTAGTGCTGACATACCCAAAGTAGAAAAAGAACTATTTGATACTTTTGGCTTTAAAAGTGAAGAAATAATCAAAGTATCCGCTAAAACAGGAGAAGGAATCCCATTATTAGTAGATGCAATTATAAATAGAGTACCATCTCCTAAACCTATAGAAGATAAATTAAAATGTTTAATATTTGATAGTTATTTTGATTCCTATCGTGGAGTGGTAATTTTAGTTAGAGTAGTATCAGGAAAAATAACTAAAAATACAAAAATAAAAACGATGACTACTGGTGCCATATACGATGTCGTATCTTTAGGTTACCATACACCATTCGAACACGAAACAGAATCTTTAAATACCGGAGAGGTAGGCTTTATTACCGCATCTATAAAAAGTTTAGAATCAGTTAAAGTAGGCGATACCATAACAGATGCCACTGACGAAGCTAAAGAAGCATTGCCAGGTTACAAACCAATGAAACCAATGGTTTATTGCGGTATTTATCCAATAGAATCAAATAAATATCCTAACTTAAAAGAAGCAATTGAAAAATTAAAACTAAACGATGCCTCATTAACATTTGAGCCAGAAACATCAAGTACTTTAGGCTTTGGTTTTCGTATGGGATTTTTAGGCCTATTGCATCTAGAAATAATTTCTGAGAGAATAGAAAGAGAATTTGGTATTGATATAATAGCCACTACTCCTTCAGTAAACTATGAAATAGAACTTACTGATAGTAGTATTATATATATTGATAATCCTAGTATGATGCCAGATAAAGTAAAAATAAAAAGTATTAAAGAACCATATATTTTTACCAACATCTTAGTACCAACAGAATATATAGGACCAATAATGGAATTATGTCAGGATAAAAGAGGAATATATAAAAGTATCGATTATTTAGACAACACAAGAGTAAATATTCATTATGAATTACCACTATCAGAAATAGTATATGATTTCTTTGACAGATTAAAATCTTCTACTAAAGGCTTTGCCTCATTTGATTATGAAGTAATAGGCTATAAAGAAAGTGAATTAGTAAAAATGGATGTCATGTTAAATGGTGAAATAGTAGATGCCTTATCATTAATTGTCCATAAAGATTTTGCTTATACAAGAGGTAGAAAAATGGTAGATAATTTAAAAAATATCATTCCAAGGCAACTATTTGAAGTACCAGTTCAAGCAGTAATAGGTAGTAAAGTAATAGCCAGAAGTGATATAAAAGCTATGCGTAAAGACGTTTTAGCTAAATGTTATGGAGGAGATATCACCAGAAAGAGAAAACTCCTAGATAAACAAAAAGAAGGTAAGAAAAAAATGAAAACCATCGGTAAAGTAGAAATACCAAGTGAAGCGTTTTTAAGTATTTTAACCGATTATAAGAAAAACTAATATAATATACTAGAGGTGGTTTTATGAGTAGTAACAAAAAATTAACAAAACAAATAAAAAGAAATATATTAAATAACAATTGTGATTATGATATCATATGTGAATTATTAGTAGTTAATCCAGAAGAAGTAATATCAGGTATTCTAAGTTCTTATCTATATTTATTTAGAAACATAGATAACATTACCAATAGAGATTTATTAAAGGACTTAAATACTATTTTAAATAACTATATAAAAAAATATAAAAACAAAAAAACATTAGAATTAGTATATAATAAAATAGAAATATTTTTAGGCAATTTATCCAAAAGCTTTAATTTAGAAGAGTTAATAAATTTAGAAAAATATATTTCTTTTTTAGTGGACATTCAAAACAAATGTTTAATAAGTAATCAAAAAAAAGCTAAAGGTGATAAATATAATTTTATATTATTTTTAATATTTGAAAAAAGAGATATAGAATTATTAGAAAGATATATGGAAATAAATATGAAAGAATTATTAATAAGTAATAATATATTACCATCCATATTTATTAGTATATTAGAAAAATATATAAATTTAGATGAGGATAACACTATAGAAATAAAATATTATAATAGAATAATAAATATATTCTTAAGAGGAAAAATATATGAAAAGTTATCTATTACCAAAGAAGACTATTTAAAAATATTAAAAACATCTAATAAAAATTATGTATGGAGTTTAATAGATAAAATAGAAAACGATACCTATCAAACAAAAGAAGAACTAGAAAACGATTACAATGTATCATTTGTATTACCAAAACAAGAAGAATATAATTATTTAAAAGATGGTAATATCGATTTAACTAATGAAAATATATTTACTATTGATAACAAAGAAGACTTATGTCTAGATGACGCTATGTCTATAAGAAGCCATAATGATGGAACATATACACTATATATACATTTATCCAATCCAGCGGCAATTATACCATATATGTCAAGCACTATGAAAGAAGCTTTAAAAAGAAATCATACAATTTACTTGGCAGATGAAAATATTCCAATATTTAACAGATACTTATCAGACAATATACTTTCACTATTACCAGGTAAAACAACTAACGCTCTAACAATAAAAGTAAGAGTAACGCCAGATTATTCTTTAGATATGGATTCATTAGAAATCATACCAACAATTGTAGAAAACAAACACAAACTAACATATCAAGATGCAGAACAAATAATTACCAATGGCGGAGAACTATATAATGAATTAATACTATTATCAAAAATATTTGATCGTCAAGCAATAGATAATCCCAAAGTAAGAGCATATCATAGAATGAAAGAAAAAATAAGAAATAAAAATAATATTGAATCAGAAGCTCCAATAGCACACATGATGGTTGAACAATGTAATGTTTTTGCTAATAGTACTATAAATATTATTGATAAAAGAGATAAACTAGACCTAATAATGCCATGGCGAGTACAACAAGAAGCAGATAGTAAAATAATAAGTAAATATTTAGAAGAAGGAAATTTTGACATAAATAACAAAAGCTTTAGAAATCTACTTAAAGATTATATGATGAAAAGCAAATATTCATATGAAAATATAGGCCATGAAGGATTAGGTATAGAAGGATACGTAAAAATATCTAGTGCCGCAAGACGCGCTATGGATGATTTAGCCATATATGCTCTATATGATTTATATATAAATAGAGATTTAGATGATTTAGATGCCAAATACTACTATTGGGAAAAAGAAATAAAATATTGGTGTGATTATGCTAATAATAGAACGAGTGACAATATAACTTTTTCTCAGCAATATAACTATCTATATAGTAAAGGAAAAATACTAGAAAGAAGGAAGTAAAATGAAATTACCAGATATAAAAGAAGCAAGAATAAGAACAAAAAATAAAACAGAGGTACTATATGATAAATATAAAGTACCAACATCAATATGCCACATAGGACAAAACAAAACCTATAGTATATTAACATATGGTTGTCAGATGAATGTCCATGATAGTGAAAACATTAAAGGAATCATGGAAGATCTAGGCTATAATGAAGAAGAAAATTATGAAAAAGCCGATGTCATCATCCTAAATACATGTGCCATAAGAGAAAATGCTCATAACAAAGTAGTAGGTATACTAGGAAGAATAAAAAAACTAAAAGAAGAAAATCCAAATATTATAACAATAATAGGGGGCTGTATGCCTCAAGAAGAAGGCATATCAAATATGCTAAAAGATAAATACAAATGGGTAGATATCGTTCTAGGAACTCATAACATCTATGATATACCAGCACTTTTAGATAATGTTACAAAAGAAAAAAAACAAAATATAGAAGTATATTCCATTGAAGGAGAAATTATCGAAAATCTACCAGTAAAAAGAGATTCAAACTATAAAGCATGGGTAAATATTCAGTATGGTTGTGATAAATTCTGTTCTTACTGTATAGTACCATATACAAGAGGAAAACAAAGAAGTAGATTACCAAAAGATATTCTAAAAGAAATAAACAATCTAAAAGAAAAAGGATATAAAGAAGTAACACTATTAGGTCAGAACGTAAATGCCTATGGAAAAGATTTAGATATAAACTATACTATGTCTAATCTATTAGAAGATACCGCTAAAACAGGAATAGATAGAATAAGATTTGTAACATCACACCCATGGGATTTCTCTAGTGATATGATAGATACAATAGCAAAATATGACAACATAATGCCATATATACATTTACCAATTCAATCAGGATCAGATAATATACTAAAGAAAATGAATAGAAGATATACTATCGAAGAATATAAAAAACTATTCTATGAACTAAAAAACAAAATAAAAAATGTTAGTATAACTACTGACATCATCGTAGGATTTCCAAATGAAACAGAAGAAGACTTCCAAAAAACATTAGATATCTATAATGAATTAAAATATGATTTAGCTTATACATTTATCTATTCACCTAGAGAAGGAACACCCGCTAGTAAAATGGAAGATAGCGTACCATTAGAAGAAAAAGAAGCAAGATTACAAAGACTAAATAAGATAGTAAATAAATATGCCAAAGAAGCTAATGAAAAATATTTAGGTAAAACAGTACCAGTATTATTAGAAGGTTACTCAGATAAAGGTGGTAAATTAATGGGCTACACTGATACTATGAAATTAGTAAATGTAGCAGCAGACCCATCACTAATAGGACAAATAAAAAACGTACTAATAACAGATGTAAAAACATGGTCTATGGAAGGAGAAATAGTAAGTGATAGAAAGTAGTATCGAAAATCTTTTCACTGAAATAAATAATTCTAATGAATATAAAGAATATATAAATATATTAAATATATTAAAAGAAAATAAAGAAGTAAATAATCTTATTGAAGAAATAAAAACTTTAGAAAAAAAAGCAACTAAGTTAGAATATGAAAAGAATAAAAAATATATAGAAATTGATAAACAAATAGAAGAAAAAACAAAAGTACTAAATAGTAACAAAGAGTACCAAGAATACTTATCAAAATTAAAAGCATTTAATAATACACTTCTAGCATCATCATCTCTATTAGATGAATACATAGAAGAAAAAGTATCAATCTAAAATGTATTATATTGTAAAAAATATTAAATTATGATATTATTTATATGTAAGATAAGAAGGGAGGCCCTCAAATATGAAAGATGTATTATTTAAAAACGTTAACTCATTGTTAATTAGGGGGGGGGGGGCTTGTAAATTCTTATAATATAATAAAATATGTAAATAATAAAGACTATGAAATAACTAATAGAAATATTAGTAATTTTTCATAGTCTTTTTTGGTGGTGATATAATGGATAAATATAAGAAGTTTATGTATATAGGAATATTTATATTATTAATATCTTTAGTAAGTAGTGCTGGTACTTATGCTTGGTTTACTTGGATAAGTCCTAGTAATACTAGTGTTACTTTATCAATAGGTAATTTAGCAGATGTAACTTTTACTAGTGGTCCAGATATTAATATATCTAATTTAGCTCCAGTATATAATTATACTGATGGAGTAAGTACTACTTTTACTGTAAGAAATGCTAATAGTACTGATTCATTATTATATAAAGTAAAATTAGAAATAACTAGTATTGCTAATGAATTAAAAGATGAATCATTTAAATATACTTTATTAAAAGATAATAAAGTAGTAAAGACGGGTAATCTTAAAGATGCAGTAAATGGTAATACTTTAATATTAAATACTAGTTCATTAGATAAAGGTAGTACTTCTAGTCCTAAAATATCTACTTTTAAGTTATATTTTTGGATAGATGGTAATATGGAAAATAATTCTAATATGATGAATAAATCTTTAGTAGGTAAAATAGATGTAGGAGTAGAGACTAATGTAATAACTAATACTGAATCAAGTATAAGTTCTACATCTAAATTCTTAAATTCAGAAGTACCAAGACAAAATATAGCTACTTTAAAAGTAGTAGATAATTTAGATATACCAGAAGGAGCTACAGTAGTAGATGTATCTAAAAATAGTGATAATACAATAAAGATGTGGTATAATGAAGCAGATGCAAATGGTAACTATGATATAACAATAGGCAGTAATAATAAAATATATGCTAATCCATCATCTACATCAGGATTATTTAGTAATCTAACTAATGTTACATCAATAGATCTATCTAATATGGATACCTCAGGAATGACTAATATGGCTAATATGTTCTCAGACAATACATCTTTAACTAATATTACTTTTGGTGATAATTTTAATACATCAAATGTGACCAGTATGTATGCTATGTTTAATAATTGCAATTTTCTAAAAAAAATAGATTTATCAAATTTTAATACTTCAAATGTGACTAGTATGCAATATATGTTTAAAAATTGTAGTTCACTTACAAGTTTAGATTTATCAAATTTTGATATCTCAAATGTTAGAACAATGAGTACTATGTTTAGAGGATGTGCAAATCTAATAATAATAGATTTATCTAGTTTTAACGGTAATAATCTCATTAGTATGTCATATATGTTTACAGGATGTTCTAATTTGCAGAATGTAGATTTATCTAATTTAAAACCCAATAATCCAATTGAAATTGTAAGAATGTTTGCAGGCTGTGAAAGTATTACTAGCATAAATTTAAAAGGATTCAAATTAAGCTCTTTGGCAGGTGCTTTTGCTGGCTGTAGTAATCTTGAATACCTTAATTTAGAAGAAAGCACAACAGATGGAATAACAAGTTTAGAAGGAACCTTTTCGGGACTTAAAAAATTAAAATATTTAGATTTATCTAGTTGGAATGTTTCTCAAGTCACCAATCTTTCTAATACTTTTGATGGCGATTCTAGTTTAGAAATGCTTAATTTAAACGGTTGGAAAATTTCAAATAAAGTAACAAATTTATATGCAACATTTAGAAATTGTAGCAGTTTAACTACTTTAGATTTATCTGATTGGGATACTAGTGGTGTAACAGAAATGCAAATGGCATTTCGTAATTGCTCGTCATTAAAAAATTTGGACTTAAGAAATGCAGATTTCAGTAATGTTAATACAGAATGGTATAATAGTTTATCTCCATTTTATCTTATTAATAGTAATATTAAAATATATCTAAAAGATACTGAAGCTAATAGAAATTTTATGAATACTAACTTTAATAATATAAATACTACTTATATTAGTTAATAATAACAAATAGTTTAGAGACTTCGGCTCTAAACTTTTTCTAATGATCATAGGCATTAGAAAACGGCGAGCAATGAAGTGTGAGACGATATAGCAAAAGAGTTATCAAATGATAACTCTTTATTTAACGCCAAAATCTTCATCTTCAACTTCAATAAGTTTTAATATTTCATCAGTAGTAGTAAAACCAGCTAATACCTTAAATAACCCATCTTGAAGCATAGTAATAACATCTTTATTATATACAAGCTTTCTTAGTTCTTCTTTTCTTATACCAGCAGAAATAGCATCCCTAATATCTTGATTAATCAAAAGAACTTCTTGAATAGCAATTCTACTATGATAACCATGATTACAATTAGGACATCCCGAAGGATTAGCTTCAAATACTTCCGTTACATCAATACCTAATACCGTTTTAAATAAATTCTTCTCAGTAACAGTAACAGCTCTCTTAATCTTACACTTATCACATAACTTTCTAGCAAGTTTCTGAGAGACAATACCAGTTAAAGCAGAAGCAAGTAAATATCTCTCAACATCCATATCAAGAAGTCTTTCTATAGTATTAAGAGAATTATTAGTATGTATAGTAGATAATACCAAATGACCAGTAATAGAAGCTCTAACAGCAATTTTAGCAGTTTCAGAATCCCTTATCTCACCAATCATAATAATATTTGGATCCTGTCTTAAAATACTTCTTAATACTGTAGCAAAATCAAGACCAATATCACTATTAACCTGTACCTGATTAACCCCTTTAATATCCATTTCTATCGGATCTTCAACAGTAATCAAATTAGATCCTTCAGTATTTAGCTTCTGTAAAAAAGAATATAGAGTAGTAGACTTACCAGTACCAGTAGCACCAGTAACTAATATAATACCATTAGGAAAATTAAGCATCTTAAGCACCTTATTATAATTAGTTTCACTAAAGCATAAATATTCAATACCTTTAAGACTCATAGAATAATCCATAATTCTTATAACAATCTTTTCTCCTCTTTTAGTAGGCAAAGAAGAAACACGCATATCCAAATCTTTACCATTCATTTTGTCTTTAATAGCACCATCTTGAGGAAGTCTAGTTTCAGTAATATTCATACCAGCCATTATCTTAATTCTAGTAGTAATATTTTGTTTAATCTCCATAGGTAAAAAGTAAAAATTATTTAAAACACCATCAATTCTATATCTAACAACAATACCATCATCAGTAGGATCAAAGTGAATATCACTAGCACCCAAAGAAACACCATTAAGCAAAATACTATTAACAGCATTAACAATAGGCATCTTAGTAAAATCAATATTCCTACTTTGATTATTAGTAGCCATATTATTACGTTGCATCATATTATTATTAATATTAGAACTACCAATTTGTGTTTGATTATTCTGCTGCATAATTTCCCTCTTTTCATTCTTTTTTATTCTAAAGACTAGATTTTATTCTATAAATATTATATAATATAATTAATTAAATAGCAATAGTAAAAAGGTGATAAAATTGACGAAATTAGGAAAAAAAGGATTTATGTTAGCAGAAGTAGTAGTGGTATCCGCAGTAATATCTACAGTATTAGTAACAATGTATATAGCTATAAATAGAGTATCTTCTGCTTATGAAACAAGAAATAACTATTATGATATAGATGCTTTATTCTTCGCAGAAGAAATAAATGATCTTATTAAAGATAAAGGATCCCCAACAGATTCCAAACTATCATTAGGAGACTTATCCAAGGCATATATAAGTTTAGGCTATAATGAAGCAAACGGCTATTACATTACACCATCAACACTAAATAATACTATTGAAGGCAAACAAACCCTAAAAGATTTTATGTCTTACTTAAAAACCAAATTAAGTAATGATAATAACTATAACTATATAATAATATCAGAACTATGTACTACCGATGATGATTGTCGTTACTATGCCTTAAAAGTAGGTGATAACAGTGTTTAAGTTAAATAAAAAAGGATATTTAGCTGTAGAAGTAATATTAGCTTCCGTAGTAGCAGTCTCTATAGCGGTATTCCTAATAGATCTAACAGTAAAAATGGTTAATAAAACTAATGATAACTATACAAATACCTTATTCCTTACAGATAAAGCACTAATTACCAATAACCTTCGTAAAGAAATTAAACAAGATATTA
The DNA here is from genome assembly GCA_934098435.1 of uncultured Bacilli bacterium. Classification (GTDB taxonomy): domain Bacteria; phylum Bacillota_I; class Bacilli_A; order RF39; family UBA660; genus CAG-302. Next base: position 18,873 of record CAKOOV010000014.1, on the reverse strand, counting down.
TACAGCATAGTAAATCAAATATAAATAACATTGGAGAAATTGAAAAAGCAACACTTATCGATGACTATACATGTGAATTAAAGTTTAAAAATTCTAACGTTACTTCCAATATAAATATAAATTCAACTAAAGACACAATTACATATTCCTCAGAATACTCAGGATACAGTAAAACAATAAATAAAGATATAAAATATAGCGATATTAAGATAAAAACATGTACATTATCAGAAGAAAAAAACTATTTAATTATAAAAATAAATTTTGAAGATATATTTACTGATAATAATAGAGATATTGAAATAGTATTATATAATTCGACAAAATAATTAAAAATATAGGTATATACTATTTTTGGTGATAAAATGAAAAAGAAAATCAAACAAATAGTAGTACCTATTTTTTTATCAGTATTATGTGGCTTTATATGTGGAAGACTAATGTTTAGCATTTATGAAGATAAAGGAAAAAACATTCTAGAGTTAAATACCATATATTTACTTAAAGATAATTCATATAACGATTACGATAGTATGAAAGCAAGCAGTCTAAGTAATAACTATATATACTATGAAGACGAAGGAAAATATAATACCATTATTGCCATAACCAAAAATAAAGATAATATAGATAAAATAAAAAAAACATATAATAAAGAATTAACTATTATGGAATATATACTAAAAGATGAAGAAATAAATAACCAATTAAAAGCCTATGATTTAGAACTAGCTAACGCTCAGAAAGAAGAAGACATAAAAGAAATAATAGACAAAATGATAAAACTATATAAAGATAAAGAAGATATAAAAATAACTAAAATTAGTTGACAATTTATAATTTTTAATATAGAATTATATATGTAGCAACGGAGTAGTACTCAAGAGGCTGAAGAGGCGCCCCTGCTAAGGGTGTAGACCGGGAAACTGGTGCGAGAGTTCAAATCTCTCCTGCTCCGCCATAATGAAAATCAAACCCGAAAGGGTTTTTTCTTATATATGAAGGTGATATTATGTTTAAAGAAGAATTATCGTTAGTACCACATTTACCAGGCTGTTATCTCATGAAAAATAAAGATAACATCGTAATATATGTAGGTAAAAGTAAAAATCTAAAAAATAGATTAAGTTCTTATTTTAATAGAGAACATACAGGAAAAACAATGATGTTAGTAAGAGAAATAGATCATTTTGAATACATAGTTACCAATACAGAAATGGAAAGTCTATTATTAGAAATAAATCTAATAAAAAAATACACTCCCAAATATAATATTTTATATAGAGATGATAAAAGCTATCCATATATAGAACTTACTGATGAAAAAGTACCAAGATTAAGAATAATAAGAAGAATAAACGTCAAAAAAATAAAAAACAATCTCTTTGGACCATATCCCAATGTTGGAGCAGCCCGCCATGTAGTAGAAATACTAAATAGAGTATATCCCTTAAGAAAATGTAATACCTATGAAAAAAGAGAATGTCTCTATTATCATATAGGGGAGTGCTTAGGTTATTGTACCAAAAACATAGATGAAGAAATAATAAAAGAAATGAAAACAGAAATAATATCATTTCTTAACGGAAATACCAAAGTACTTACTAACAAATTAAAAGAAAAAATGAATACTTACTCTAATAATATGGAATATGAGAAAGCCTTAGAATATAAAGAACTATTAAATTACATAAATATAACTACCGAAAAACAAAAAGTAGATTTAGATGATAAAGTAAATATAGATGTAGTAGGTTATTATAGTAAAGATAATTATATAAGTATCCAAATACTCTTTATAAGAGGAGGAAAATTATTAGATAGAAATAGAAATATCTTTCCTATGATTGGCGATGAAGAAGAAGAACTATCTAATTACTTATTAAATTTCTATAGTAAAAACGTATCAAATCCTAAAGAAATACTAGTACCAAATAATATAGATACCAATACATTCAGTGAATTATTTAATATAAAATTTATAACCCCAGTAAAAGGAGAAAAGAAAAGAATATTATCTTTAGCGGTAGATAATGCTAGAATTTATTATGAAGAACAAATGACATATATAAAAAGAGATGAAGATAAAATAACTAATGCCCTAAATGAACTAAAAGAAAAATTAAATATACCAAGTGTCGATCGAATAGAACTATTCGATAACTCAAATCTATTTGGTAGTTTCAACGTTTCAGGTATGGTGGTATTTAAAATGGGTAAACCATCCAAAAACGATTATCGTAAGTATAAAATAACTAATGATGTAAATGACGATTATGGAACAATGAAAGAAGTAATTTACAGAAGATATTTCAAAGCCTTAAAAGAAAATACAGAGTTGCCAGATCTAATTATCGTAGATGGTGGTATCGGTCAAATAAATGTAGCTAGAGAAGTAATATCATCATTAGGATTAAAAATCGAAGTATGTGGCTTAAAAAAAGATGATACCCATAGTACCAATATGTTACTAGGCAAAGACCCACTAGAAGAAATAAAAATAGACAAACAAAGCGATTTATTTCTATTACTTACTAAGATGCAAGATGAAGTCCATAACTATACAATAAATTATCATAAAAATATTCGTAGTAAAGGAGCACTATCCTCAGTATTAGACAATATTGAAGGAATAGGGGAAGTAAGAAAAAACAAATTACTAAAAAAATATAAAACAATATCAAAAATGAAAGAAGCTCCTTTAGAAGAATTAGAAGAAATATTACCAAAAGATATAGCAATTTCATTTAAAGATTTCCTAGAAGAATACGATAAATAAATAAAGTAGTCAATAGATACCATTTTTTAATAAAATAGTAATATTTATTAAAATTTTATTAAAAAAATAAGGAAAAAACTCCTAAAATATTGACAAAATCATAAAATAATAGTACAATCATAATCGGTACATTTTGTTGGAGAATATTAGGTATTGGGACCACTTAATATTCAAAAACTAACTTATAAATAAAAGAAGGAGAATAAAAAATGAAAAACACATTTATGCAATCAAAAGAAACAGTTGTAAGAGACTGGTATGTAATTGATGCAACAGATATGCCTCTAGGTAGAGTAGCAAGCAAAGCCGCTGCAATGTTAAGAGGAAAACATAAAGTTACATATACACCACATGTTGATTGTGGCGATAATATCATTATTATCAATGCAGACAAAGTAGCATTAACAGGAAACAAATTAGAAAATAAGATGTATTATGACCATTCAAGATATGTAGGTGGTCTAAGAGAAAGAACTGCTAAAGAAATGAAAGAAAACTATCCAGTAGAAATGGTAGAAAGAGCAGTAAAAGGAATGCTTCCTCATAACAGATTAGGAAGACAAATGTATAAGAAATTATTTGTATACGCTGGAAATGAACATCCACATACAGCACAAAAACCAAAAGTAGTAGATATGGGAGGTAATAAATAATGGCTAAAGAAAAAAGAAGTTTCTATGGAACTGGTAGAAGAAAAGGCTCAGTAGCAAAAGTTACATTAACTCCAGGTACTGGTAAAATAACTGTAAATGGAAAAGACGTTCATGAATATATGCCTTATGAAGTATTAGTAATGGACTTAAAACAACCATTAGTAGTAACTAAAAATGAAACTACATTCGATGTAAATGCTAGTGTATCAGGAGGAGGTTTCTCAGGACAAACTGGTGCAATCAGACTTGGTATCACAAGAGCTTTACTAGAATATGATGCAGGTAATGAAGCAAATGAAGACTCATACAGAAAAACACTTAAAGCAAATGGATTTATAACTAGAGATCCAAGAGTTAAAGAAAGAAAGAAATATGGTCTTAAAGGTGCTAGAAGAGCTCCACAATTCTCTAAGAGATAATATAATAGAAGTTACAATCACAGTAACTTCTTTTTTATATAAGATATAATTTAATATTTTACAATTAAAATAATATTAAAATCTAACTTTATATGATATAATGAACATAGGAAGTGATAAAATGGATAATGAAAGAATGATTAAACTACAACACTTTTTTTCAGTAGATGTTAAGATAAAAAAAGAACTATTTGACATTGCTCCACAGTCTCTAGATGGATATATGGATGAAGAATCAATTAGTAAATATACAGATAAATTAAATGATTCACTTACATATATATTTAATGAATTAAAATGTGTTACCCTAGATATATTTGGAAAAGACTCACATGTCTTCAAAAGAATATGCTTGTTAGAAAAAAATACAATGGAAAGTTTTTATAACTGTGGTTTTGATATTAATAAATTAAAATCATTTTATCAAAAATATATAAGTAATATGGATCCAGCATTTATAGATAATGTAAAAAATAAATGTGTTGGTTATGCCTTTAGCGGTACTAGTCCTATAGAAACAGCATTATCAATAAATGAAATATTACATTTCATTCATTCATATATCGTTAATAATGAAAAAATATTACAATCATTACCATTATTAAATGAGAAAAATAACAATTATAATTACCCTATAAGTTTAAGAGGTATTAAAAATCCTATGTTTGAACAAATATTTAAAATGTTTCCAAATGATTTAGATTGTGGATGGACTGATATGGTAGCAATAAATGATAAAAAACTAATAATAATGGTTAGAGATAGGGGACATGCTTTGACAATAGAAGTTACATTAAATAATAATATAGCTAGAATTGAATATTTTATTCCTAAACTTTGTAATATTGAAATGATTAATAATTTACCTGGTGTTAATAGAGTAAATAAAAATAGTATTGGAGCTACTGGCGTTATAGAAACACCTATAAACACTTTACCAGGAGTATTATTTGATTTTATTTCTAAAGTTCCTACTGATTACGATATGGTTATTAATTTTGAAGAAACAAAAAGCAATAGAAGAGGTATTTAATTACAAAAGTTATGTAAGTTACATTTATCGTAACTTCTTTTTTAATATAAAAGTGTCAAAAAATAAGTAAAAAAATAAGTACTTTCTTTACATTTAATTATGTTTCTGCTATGATTAAAAAGTAAGGAGAGTTGATAATATGACAAAGTATGTATATGCCTTCACCGAAGGAAATAAAGATATGCGTAATCTATTAGGAGGTAAGGGTGCTAACCTAGCAGAAATGACTAATTTAGGCCTTCCAATACCTAAAGGATTTACCATTACTACAGAGGCTTGTATAAATTATTATAAAGAAAGTAAAAAAATATCAAAAGATATTGAAGAAGAAATATTTTCTAATATAAAATTATTAGAAGAACAAATAGGTAAAGAATTTGGCTCTAATGATAACCCATTATTAGTATCCGTAAGAAGCGGAGCAAGGGCTAGTATGCCCGGTATGATGGATACAATTCTAAATCTAGGATTAAATGATATAAGCGTTGAAGGTCTAGCTAAGAAGACAAAAAACGAAAGATTTGCCTATGACTCATATCGAAGATTTATTCAAATGTATTCAGATGTTGTTATGGAAGTAAATAAATCTTTCTTTGAAAAAATAATAGATGAAGTAAAAAAAGAAAAAAATATAACATATGATACTGAACTTACAGTAGAAGACCTAAAAGAATTAGTAAAAAGATTTAAAAAAGTATATAGCGATCATATGCATGGAGAAGAATTTCCTCAAGATCCAAAAGAACAACTAATTGGAGCAGTAGAAGCTGTATTTAGATCATGGAATAATAAAAGAGCCATTGTATATAGAAGAATGAATGATATACCAGGAGATTGGGGTACAGCAGTTAATATACAGTCAATGGTATTTGGCAATATGGGAGAAACCTCAGAAACAGGAGTAGCCTTTACTAGAGATCCTGCAACAGGTAAAAAAGGAATTTATGGAGAATATCTAATCAATGCTCAAGGAGAAGATGTAGTAGCAGGAGTAAGAACTCCAGAGCCAATTACTAAATTACAAGAAGATATGCCAGAATGTTATAATGAATTTATCCATATAGCAGATAGTTTAGAAAAACATTATCGTGATATGCAAGATATGGAATTTACTATTGAAGAAGGAAAATTGTATATATTGCAAACAAGAAATGGAAAAAGAACTGCTAAAGCAGCCATAAAGATAGCATGTGATTTAATAGATGAAAATATGATAACAGAAAAAGAAGCACTATTAAGAATAGATGCTAAAAGCTTAGATCAATTATTACATCCAACCTTTAATGATGAAGCACTAAAAGAAGGAATAGAAATAGGAGAAGCCCTTCCAGCCTCTCCAGGAGCTGCTGCTGGTAAAGTAGTATTTACAGCACTAGATGCCAAAAAGCAAGGAAAAGGTGGTCAAGGAGAAAGAGTAGTACTAGTAAGATTAGAAACAACTCCAGAAGATATCGAAGGAATGACAGCTTCACAAGGAATTTTAACAGGTAGAGGCGGTAGAACATCACATGCCGCTGTTGTAGCACGTGGCATGGGAACTTGTTGCGTAGCTGGTTGTACTCAAATGAGTATCAATGAAGAAGAAAAATATTTCACTTTAGGTGGATATACATTCCATGAAGGAGACTACATCTCTATAGATGGAAATACCGGAAAAATATATAAAGGAGATATAAAAACAGAAGAAGCCACTGTAAGTGGAAACTTTGGAAGAATAATGTCTTTAGCAGATAAATATAGAACACTTGGAATCAGAACAAATGCCGATAACCCAAAAGACACTAAAAAAGCCATAGAATTAGGAGCAGAAGGAATAGGATTATGTAGAACAGAACACATGTTCTTTGAAGAAGATAGAATACCAAAAATAAGAAAAATGATTCTTTCAGATACATCAGAAGAAAGAACCAAAGCCTTAAATGAATTAATACCATTTCAAAAAAGTGACTTCAAAGCTATGTATAAAGAATTAAAAAATCTACCTATGACAGTAAGGTACTTAGATCCACCACTTCATGAATTCTTACCATCAGAAGATGAAGAAATAATATCACTAGCAAAAGAAATGAATGTAACAGTAGAACATTTAAAAAATAAAATAGCAGAATTACACGAATTTAATCCAATGATGGGCCACCGTGGATGTAGATTAGATGTAACATATCCGGAAATAGCAAAAATGCAAACAAGAGCCTTAATAGAAGCCGCTATTGAAGTAAATGAAGAAGAAGGATATAACATTACACCTGAGATTATGATACCATTAGTAGGTGAAGAGAAGGAACTTAAGTTTGTTAAAGATATTGTTGTCGAAGTAGCCGAAGAAGTAAAGAAAGAAAAAAATTCTAATATAAAGTATCATATTGGTACTATGATAGAAGTACCAAGAGCAGCTCTTTTAGCAGATGAAATAGCTAAAGAAGCAGAATTCTTCTCTTTTGGAACAAATGATTTAACACAATTAACTTTTGGTTTTTCAAGAGATGATGCCGGTAAATTCTTAGATTCCTACTATCAAAATCAAATATATGAAATAGATCCATTTGCCAAACTAGATCAAAAAGGTGTAGGAAAATTAGTAGAAATGGCAGTAGAAAAAGGAAAAAGTACTAGAAGTGATATCAAACTAGGTATTTGTGGAGAACATGGAGGAGAACCATCATCAATAGAATTCTTCCACAAAGTAGGATTAGACTATGTATCATGCTCTCCATATAGAGTTCCTATTGCTAGATTAGCAGCTGCTCAAGCAAAACTAAAAGAAAATATATAATCATTAAAAATTCTTTTTTCACTGCAAGCCTGTAGTCTTGCTAGTGTTATTTGGAGCCTGGGTCTCCAAATAAACATTAATTAAGAGAATTTTTAGAAAAATATAGTATATTTATATTATATTTATTAGTGTGAAAATATAGTAGTACGACTAATAGATAATCCTAGTTAAAAAATTAGAATAACTTCATCAAAAGATGGAGTTTTCTTTTACTTTATGATACAATCATATTAGGAGTTGATAAAATGAAAATAGAAAAAATAAAGTCAAGTAGTGATAATCTAGAATTAGAAATAGCCTATATAGAACCAAATAGCGAAATAAAAGGAGTAGTACAAATATCCCACGGAATGGCCGAACATAAAGAAAGATATTACAATTTCATGGAATATTTAAAAGATAATGGCTATGCTGCAGTAATTCATGACCATCGAGGCCATGGAGCAAGTGTTAAAAGTAAAGAAGATTTAGGTTATTTTTATACCGAAAATATAGATTATATAATAAATGACTTATATGATGTAACAAAATATATAAAGAAAAAATATAAAAACAAAAAAATATATCTATTTAGTCATAGTATGGGGACATTAGTAGCTAGAGGCTATATTCAAAAATATGATAATGAAATAGAAAAATTAATATTATGTGGTCCTCCTACTAAAAATGAATTAACAAAATTTGCTATAAAATTATCAAAGCTAAGTACTCATACAAATAAACCAAATAAATTATTAAACAAATTAACATTTGGTAATTATAGTAAAGATAAAAATATAGATAATAGTTGGTTATCTAAAAATATAGATAACGTAAATAATTATAACAAAGATGAATTATGTGGCTTTATATTTACCAGTAATGGTTTTACAAATTTATATAAATTAATGGATAATGCATTTCAAAAAGAAAATTATAAAATGCAAAATAAATCTCTTCCAATCTTTTTAATAGCGGGAAGTGATGATCCAGTTATTCAAAATGAAAACAAGTTTTTAGAACTAGTAGACTTTTTAAAAGAATTAGGATATAAAAATGTAACAAGCAAGTTATATAAAGATTTAAAACATGAAATATTAAATGAAAATGAAAAAGAAATAATATACAAAGATGTATTAAAATTTTTAAATAAATAAAAATAAATTTATAGCTTATTAATTTCTCTATTAATAATATCACTAGTTTTTCTAAGTGTATCTTTAGTTATACCATTATCATCTTCAATATGACTTTTCCATTCTTTATTAAAAGTGTAGCTACCATTAGTACATAAAGTTTGAGCAATTAACATAATCCAATTACCAACAGCATTTTGCTCTGTACTAGAAAGATTGTCAATTAGCGTCAAACCAATAACAAAAGCAAGAGTAGTAAGAGACTTATCATCAAAATTAATATTATTCATAGTAAATTTTATTCACATAAAGCATAAAATAGTAAAAAATAATCCAAATAAGTTAAAAAATAAAATTATCTTATTGACAGAGAACACTAAAAATGATATACTTAATTTGTTCCTGTTTAAAGGAAAAAATACTAATTTATGATGGACCCTTAGCTCAGTTGGTTAGAGCATCCGGCTCATAACCGGGCGGTCGTAGGTTCGAGTCCTACAGGGTCCACCACTTAATTATTTATGCGGGTGTGGCGAAATTGGCAGACGCGCTAGACTTAGGATCTAGTGGTTCATCCGTGGGGGTTCAAGTCCCTTCACCCGCACCAAATTGTTTGATACTCGAACTATTTATTTTAGTTCGAGTTTGTTTATATTTTACTAGATTAATATTTAGAATAAGACCACTATTATTAAGTAGTGGCCTTATTTTATAACATATAAAGAGAATTATCATCTAATGAAACATTACCATTAATTCTTTGTTCCAGTGCTTTAACTCGACTTTCAAGACTATTTATCCTAGCAATAATATTATTACTATCATTATTCATAGTATACTGATTATTTGGCATCATTCCCTGCATAGGCATAAGAGAACCAGGCATTCCTTGATAACCAAAGTTACCGTAGGAGATATTACCTGGCATATTTTGATAATAACCACCATACATCATATCTCTTTCATTCATATTATCACAATCCTTTTACTTTATTATATGCAAAAATAAAAAATAATGATATAATACTATATGGATGTGAGAAGATGAGATTAAAAAACATAAAAGGAGCAAGCGACAAAATAAAAGAAGGAAAATATTTTATTATTAATCCAAATGAATATAAAGGAAAATGGAATAAACTATTTAATAATAATAACCCCATATATATTGAAATAGGAATGGGAAAAGGAAATTTCATAATACAAAATGCCATTAATAATCCCAATATCAATTACATAGGTATAGAAATGTATGATTCAGTTATACTAAGAGCAATACAAAAAACAAACGAATTAGAATTAAATAATCTATATCTAGTAAGAATGGATGCAAGATTAATTGAAGATATATTTGATAAAGAGATAGATCTAATATATTTAAATTTTTCCGATCCATGGCCTAAAGATAGACATGCTAAAAGAAGATTAACAAGCCCAAGATTTTTAGCAAGATATGATAAAATATTTAAAAAAGATAAAAATATAATAATGAAGACAGATAATAAGCCACTTTTTGATTATTCAGTAGAATCATTAAAAGAATATGGCTATACAATAAATTATTTAACAAATGATTTACATAGTTCAAAAGAAAATATAATAACTACTGAATATGAAGACAAATTTACTAGTCAAGGATTAAAGATAAATTACTTAGAAGCTAGTAAGAAAGGAGATAATTATGAAAGTATTTAAACATATTAATATAAATCCAACAAATATGAACTTATATAGTACAGCAGTAACACATTCATCATATACAAATGAAAATCCAAACTATCCAGATTATGAGAGACTAGAATTTTTAGGAGATGCTGTATTAGAAATAATAATTAGTGATTATTTATACAAAGAAAGAAAATTAGAAGAAGGAATAATGACAAAAATGCGTGCTTCATATGTATGCGAAGAAGCATGCGCTACTTATGCTAAAGAATTAGGATTAGATGAAGATATAAGAGTTGGTACAGGAGAAGAAATAAATACAACTATTATGGCAGATGTATTTGAAGCATTTACAGCAGCAGTATATTTAGATCAAGGTTTTGAGTTTACTAAGAAATTTGTTTTAGATATCATAGTGAAATATATCGAAAACGAAATAGAATTCTTACATGATTATAAGTCAAAATTACAAGAATTAGTCCAAACAGTAAAAAAATCCATAATATATGAAGTAATAGATGAAAAAGGACCTGCTCATAATAAAACATTTACATCTATTGTCAAAATAGATGGTATCATTATGGGAAAGGGAACAGCGGGCAGCAAGAAAGCTTCAGAACAAGAAGCTGCAAAAGATGCATTAAGTAAAGAGGCAAAAGTAGAAAAATGAAAGTAGAAAAAATAATAGTTGGAAGTTTTAAAGAAAATTGCTATATCCTAAGTAATCAAAATGATGTACTAATTATTGATCCAGGCGATGAGCCAACTAAAATAAAAGAAGCAATTGGAAATAGAAATATATTAGGAGTACTAATAACTCATAAACACTTTGATCACGTAGGAGCTTTACCATTCTTTAAAGAATACAAAGAATATTCAAATGAAAATTTAAAGGAACAAGAATATAGTATAGGGCCATTTAATTTCAGCGTAATAAAAACTCCTGGTCATAAGGAAGATGCTATATCCTTCTATTTTGAAAAAGAAAAAATGCTCTTTTCTGGTGATTTTCTTTTTTATGAAACAGTAGGAAGATGTGATTTACCAGGAGGTTCAATAGAGGACATGCAAAAAAGTATAGATAAAATAAAGAAATATTCTCACGATATAAAAGTATATCCTGGTCATGGTATTAGTACAACACTTGAACATGAAATTGAAAACAATATATATTTTAGGGAAGAGTAATATGAAAAAGATAAAAACAATGAAATCATTAATAAAATATTTAATAGAAAATAATAAAAAAATAAGTACCATGGAATCATGTACAGGTGGTGAAATAGCAAGTACCATTACCAATATTGAAGGAGCTAGCAATGTCTTTGAATTTTCCGCTGTAACATATTCTAATGAATATAAAATGAAAATGGGAGTAAATAAAGAAGTAATAAATAAATATAGCGTATATAGTATAGAAACCGCTAATGAAATGAGTAAAACAATAAGTAAATACACAAATGCTAATTATAGTATTGGTGTAACAGGCCAACTAAGAAGAAAAGATCCTAATAATAAAACTAATGAAGATAATAAAATATATATAAGTATATATAATAAAGATAATGATACATATTTAGGTAAAATAATAATAGCAGATAAATTAACAAGAAAAGCAAATAAAAAGAAAGTAGTTAAAACAATTATTCAAATGTTTAACAATATATTATAGGAGTATTTATGTATAAAGAAATGAATAAAAAGGAAGAAAACATATTCTTAATTATCCAAATAATATTAATAAGTGCCATTTTTGGCTTCATATATGAAACAATATTTTATCGTATAGATTTAGGGTATTTTGTTAAAAGAGGTTATACCATAGGGCCATGGTTACCAATATATGCTACAGGGGGCCTACTAATATACTTAAGCAATATAAAAAACAAAAATAATATATTAAAAATATTTATAAATAGTGCCGTAATGTGTGGTCTATTAGAATTAATAGTGGGATATTTATTACTACATATAAGTCATATAAGACTATGGGATTATAATACAGAAATATTAAATTATGGTAATATTGGTGGTTATATATGTTTAAGATCAGTATTATTTTTTGGTATATCAGGAGTATTTCTAATGAGTGTAGTGGTACCATATATAACTAAATTACAAAATAAAAAAATAGAATATTTAACTTATATTTTAGGAGTATTATTCTGTATAGATTTTATAATTAATTATATCATTAAGTAAAAGTATATCTTTTACTTTTTCTATACAATAATTATAATTTATTGTATAATATAAATAAAGGAAGGTGCATATATGCATACAATAAAAGAATATTTAAAATACTATAAAAATTTAACTTTTGAAGAATGCCCAATAAATATTAACGATGTAATACTTTTTACAGAACTATCTTATATAGATTGGAACAATATCATCTCAAAAGGTCCTCAAAAAGTAACATTAAAAGAAGCTGGTATGAAGTATTTAGAAGTAAATAATAAATATTTAAGTAACTTTATGAAAAGTAATATTTCTAATTTAAAAGATATGCTTACTGGTAAAAGATACCAAAACATATATTTAAGTAATTTTAGAGAATACGTTGATACAGAAAAACAATTTGGAGCCTTATGTATTCATTTTACTAAAGAAAAAGTATTTATATCTTTTGAAGGAACAAATGGAACAGTAATAGGTTGGAAAGAGGACTTTACATTAGGCTACCATTTCCCTGTTATTTCTCAAAAATATGCTATAAATTATTTAAATGAAGTAATTACAAATAAAGATAAAGAAATATATGTAGGAGGCCATTCCAAAGGAGGTAATCTAGCCATGACCGCCGCTATGTACACCAAAGAAGATATTTTTACAAGAATAAAATATATCTATAATTTAGACGGTCCTGGTTTTAAAGAAAATCAATCCCATTCCAAAGAATTAAAAAAAATACTACCAAAACTAGAAATGTATGTTCCCGAAGATAGCGTTGTAGGAATGCTACTATATAGTACAAAAAATTATAATGTAGTAAAATCAAATACAAATGGCATCGTGCAGCACGACTGTAATACATGGTTATGTTTTGGAACATTTTTAGAAGAAGGAAAACAATCTAAATTAAGTATTAAAATTAATAATAAAATAAAAGAATGGAATAAAAAATATAGCGATGAAGAATTAGAAGAAATGATTACAACATTCTTTAAAATATTAGAAAATAATAATATCAAAAGTTTTAAGGAATTAAAAAAATTAAAATGGAATCAAATAGTAAATCTAATTAACGAAGTAAACGACATCGATGAAGATACTAAAAAATTATACTATGAAGCATTAAAAGAATTAATACTAATCAAAGAAAGTAGGTAATAAAATGAATAATATAGAAGTAGTAAAAGGAGACATAACAAATCTAGATGTAGATATAATAGTAAATGCCGCTAATAAAAGTTTATTAGGAGGCGGTGGAGTAGATGGAGCTATTCATCGTAAAGCTGGTAAAGAGTTATTAGAAGAATGCAAAAAACTACATGGCTGTAATACAGGAGAAGCCAAAATAACTAATGGATATAACCTAAAAGCAAGGAAAATAATTCATACCGTAGGACCGGTATATTATGGAGGTAACCATAACGAAAGAGAACTATTAAAAAAATGTTACCAAAACTCTCTTTTTCTAGCGGAAACCTATCGTAAAGAAAACAATTTAAATAACATTACTATAGCATTTCCTTGTATAAGTACTGGAATATATCATTTTCCCAAAAAAGAAGCCTCACTTATAGCTATAAATACCGTAAAAGAAATAAATAATCCCAATATAAAAGTAATTTTCGTTTGTTTTGAAGAAGAAGACTATAAATTATATTCTATGGAATTACAATCCTAAATACCAATAGTAAGGAGGATAAAAATGTTTAAATTAGTCTCAAAATATAAACCAAATGGAGATCAACCACAGGCCATTGAAAAATTAGTCGATGGATTAAATAAAGGATATAAAGAACAAATATTATTAGGAGCAACAGGAACAGGCAAAACCTTTACTATGGCTAATATAATTAATAAAGTTAATAAACCTACATTAGTAATAGCACACAACAAAACCCTAGCGGGACAATTATATAACGAATTCAAAGAATTATTCCCAGAGAATAGAGTAGAATACTTTGTATCTTATTATGATTACTATCAACCAGAAGCATATGTACCATCAACAGATACATATATAGAAAAAGATTCAATGATAAATGATGAAATAGATGAGCTAAGACATAGTGCCACTAGTAGTTTAATATCTAGAGATGATGTAATAGTAGTAGCTTCAGTATCATGTATATATGGTATAGGTGAAATAGAAGAATATAAAAAGAAAATGCTAACTCTAAACGTAGGAGATACCATAGACAGAGATATAATACTAAAAAAATTAGTAGACATGTTGTATGAACGAAATGATATGGACTTAAAAAGAGGTACATTTAGAGTAAGAGGAGATTCTCTAGAAATAGTACCATCAAATGAAAGAAATAATGCCATATTAATAGAGTGGTTTGGTGACGAAATAGATAGAATAAGTGAAGTAGATACTATAACAGGCCATGTTATAAAAAATAAAAAAACAATATCAATCTTTGCAGCTTCTCACTTTGTAACAGATGAAGAAAAACTAAAAATAAGTATTGAAAGAATAGAAAAAGAAAAAGAAGAAAGAATAAAATACTTTAAAGAAAATAATAAATTAATTGAAGCTCAGCGTATAGAAGAGAGAGTAAACTATGACATGGAAATGTTAAGAGAAACAGGTTTCTGTAGAGGAATAGAAAATTATTCTAGACATATATCCTTAAAAGAAGAAGGCGAAGCTCCATGTACATTAATAGACTTCTTTCCTAAAGATTTCTTATTATTAATAGATGAATCACATGTAACAATACCACAAATAAAAGCCATGTATAATGGCGATAGAGCAAGAAAAATGAACCTAGTAGATTATGGATTTAGATTGCCAAGTGCTCTAGATAATAGACCACTAAAGTTTGAAGAGTTTGAAAAAAAGATAAATAAAGTAATATATGTAAGTGCAACCCCTGGAGACTATGAAATGAGTCATGCTAAAGATAAAGTAGTAGAACAAATAATAAGACCTACAGGACTATTAGATCCAAAAATAGAAGTAAGACCTACTAAGAATCAAATAGATAATTTAATAGAAGAAATAACAAAGCAAAATGAAAAGAATGAAAGAACATTAATAACAACTCTTACCATACGTATGGCTGAAGAATTAACAAATTATTTAAAAAGCTTAGATATAAAAGTAGCCTATTTACATAATGAAATAAAGACATTAGAAAGACTTAAAATTATAAGAGAATTAAGACTAGGTAAATATGATGTAGTAGTAGGAATAAACCTATTAAGAGAAGGAATAGATATTCCAGAAGTATCACTAATAGCCATCATGGATGCTGATAAACAAGGCTTTTTAAGAAGTACTAGAAGTCTTATTCAAACAATAGGTAGAGCGGCTAGAAATGCATCTGGTAGAGTAATAATGTATGCAGATACCATATCAGATAGTATGAATGAAGCCATTACCGAAACCAATAGAAGAAGAAAAATTCAAGAAGAATATAATATTAAGCATAACATAGTACCAAAGACAATATTAAAAGAAATACCAGAAGTAATATCAAATGAAGCAGAAGAAAAAGTAATTCATGAAGAAAAACTAAGTAAAAAAGAAAAACTAGACTTAATAGATAATCTAACTAAAGAAATGAAATTAGCAGCGGCAAATCTAGACTTCGAAAGAGCTATGTCTCTTAGAGATATCATCTTTGATATCGAGAGTAAATAGCTCTTTTTAACATCCAAATATAAGCCAAAAACTAAGACAAATAAGTGCTATGTATTCTAATAATAGTATAAAAACATTACCAAAACAAGGAGCAAATAAAGTAATTAATAACTGATAAAAAGTAATAATCATCAGCATACTAACCATAATAAAAAGAAACAGTTTAAAACCAGCACAAAGACGAAAAAAGTTAAAAAAATTATTAAACATAATAATCACCTATAATAGTTTATGAATATCAATAATAATTGGTACTAATATTGTAAACATAAATAAAACACCTTGTTAAAAATATAAATATATGATAAAATGATAATGTATAGTTGAGGTGATATAATGAATGGCGATACAGTTTTATTTGACGTATCAGAAGTTAATGAAAAACTAATAAAAGATACACTAAATAGTGCAATCATAGCCTTGGAAGAAAAAGGATATAATCCCATAAATCAATTAGTAGGATATATAATATCAGGTGATTTAGGATATATATCATCATACAAAGAAACAAGAAATAGAATAGCTAAGATAGATAGATCACTCCTAGTAGAAGTCCTTTTAAAGAATTATATCAAATGAGATATTTAGGTATTGATCTAGGAAGTAAAACCGTTGGACTAGCTATGTCTGATCCAACCGCTACTATAGCATCTTCCTTCAAAACAATATTTTTCAGTAACGAAGATTACAAATCCACTATACCAGAAATAAAACAAATAGTTACTGATTATAATATCAAAAAAATAATATTAGGACTACCAAAAAATATGAATAATACACTAGGAGAACGTGCTGAAATAACTTTAAAATACAAAGAATTATTAGAAGAAAATATATCTGTACCAGTAGAATTATTAGACGAAAGATTAACTTCCGTAATTTCAAACTCTATATTAATAGAAGCAGATATATCTAGAAAAAAAAGAAAAAAGAAAGTAGATAGTATTGCCGCTCAAATTATATTACAAGATTACTTAAATAAGGAGAAAAATAAAAATGAATAAAGAAAATACATTTAAAATAATAGATAAAGATGGTAAAGAAATAGAATTTGAAATACTATTTACTTTCGAATCAGATGAAACAAATAAAAACTATATGGTATATACTGATAATACTACTGATGAAGAAGGTAATACAAAAGTTTATGCCTCAGTATTTAATCCTAATGCTGAACCATTAGAGTTATTACCAGTAGAAACAGAAAGAGAATGGAAAGTAATTGAAACCATAATAACATCAATTGAAGAAGAAAATAAAAAGAATAACGAGACAAATAACTAAATGGAGGAAACATGAAGAAGTTTAGAAATGCAGCGGTTGGATTAGTAGTGATAGGATTTACCTTAATACTAACATTGTGTACTTACTATAATATAAATATGGGAAAAGTATCTAAAGATAGTACACCAAAAGAAGTAACTATAAAAGCAGGCAGTATAAATAGTATTGCAACAACATTAAAAGAAAATCACTTAATAAAAAATAAAACAATATTTAAAGTATATACTTATATAACTAATAAAAAAAATTTAAAAGCAGGTACTTATGATTTATCTGAAGATATGGGGGTAAAAAAAATAGTTGATATCTTAGAAAAAGGTGATACATCACAAGGTAAAGGAATAACTTTTAAAGAAGGAATAAACGTACGTAAAGTAGCAACATTAATAAGTGAAAAAACAAATAATAGTTATGATGATGTATTAAATTATATTACTGATAGTAATAATATAAACACCTTAATATCAAAATATTGGTTCTTAACAGAAGATATAAAGAACTCTAATATATATTATCCATTAGAGGGATATTTATATCCTAATACTTATAGTATTTCTAAAGATACTGAAATAAGTACAATAATAGATACAATGCTTAAAGAAACAGATAAACAATTATCAAAGTATAAAGATGATATTGAAAATAGTAAATTAAGTATTCATGAAATAATAACACTAGCTTCAATAGTAGAATTAGAAGTAGCAAATAAAGAAGACAGAAAAGCCGTAGCGGAAGTATTCTATAACAGATTAAATTCCAAAAGTTTTCCTACCTTAGGAAGTGATGCTACATCTTATTATGGTGCTAAAGTAGATGATTGGACTACTGGTAGATTAACTAGTAAAGAATTAAATGATTGTAGTAATAAATATAATACTAGATGTCCTTCAAATATAGGTCTTCCAGTAGGACCAATTGGTAATCCATCTATAGATTCCATTGAAGCAGTATTACATCCTGAAGAACATAAATACTATTATTTTGTAAATGATTGTGATGGAAAACTATATTTAACTAAAACACAATCAGAACATGATAATACAATAAATAAACTAAAAAAAGAAAATAAATGGTGTGCTTAGATAAGCAAATAGTTATCCTCTTAAGCCTAAGGTCTTAAGAGGTAAATTGGAGCCACTTGTCTCCAATTTAATTATTTATCTCTTGTTTTAATTTTATTTTTATGATATTATTTATATGTAAGATAAGAAGGGAGGCCCTCACTATGAAAGATGTATTATTTAAAAACGTTAACTCATTGTTAATTGGGGGGGGGGCTTGTAAATTCTTATAATAATATAAAATATGTAAATAATAAAGACTAT
>CAKOOV010000013.1 GCA_934098435.1 uncultured Bacilli bacterium | reverse complement strand
AAAACCCAGTTGAGTATAGAACTCAACTAGGCTTCAAATAATTCTTTTTAAGTGTCTACTTTTTGTTGACAACTTCATTTTTTTACTATCTTTTTAATAATCGCAATTTCCTGGAGTTCTTGGATATGGTATTACATCTCTTATGTTATCTACACCTGTTAAATATATAATTAATCTTTCAAATCCCATACCAAATCCTGAATGAATGCATCCACCATATTTTCTTAAATTTAGATACCATTCCATTCCTTCTTCTTCCATATGCATTTCTTTCATTCTATTTATTAATTTATCATAGTCTTCTTCTCTTTGACTTCCACCTATTAATTCTCCTGCTCCTGGAACTTCTAAGTCAACAGCTGCTACGGTTTTACCATCTTTGTTTTGTTTCATATAAAAGGCTTTTATATCTTTTGGCCAATTTTTTATAAATACTGGACCGTTAAAGTATTCTGTAATATACTTTTCATGTTCTTTAGCTATATCTTCACCATATTCTGGTTCATATTCCCAATTTACTTTTGCTTCTTTTAGTATTTTTATAACATCTTTATGATCTATTCTAACAAAATTACTGTTTAATAATTTAGTTAATTTTTCTATTAATCCTTTTTCTACATACTTGTTGAAGAATTCCATTTCTTCTGGGCAATTATCTAATACGTATTTTACTATATACTTTAGCATATCTTCCATTATATTCATATTTTCTTCTAAATCACAGAAGGCTATTTCTGGTTCTATCATCCAAAATTCTGAAGCGTGAGTTTTGGTGTTAGAATTTTCTGCTCTAAATGTTGGACCAAATGTATATACTTTTTTATAAGCCATGGCAAATGTTTCCGCTTCTAATTGTCCTGATACGGTAAGGGATGTTCTTTTGCCAAAGAAATCTTTTGAGTAATCTACTTTATGTGTTTCTGCTATTTTATTTAGATCTAAAGTAGTTACTTCGAACATTTCGCCTGCTCCTTCACAATCAGCAGCAGTTATCAATGGTGCATGAAAGTATACATAATTTCTATCTTGAAAATATTTATGAATGGCATAGGCTGCTACACTTCTTACTCTGAAGGTTGCATTGTATAAATTTGTTCTTGGTCTTAAATAGGCTATTTCTCTTAAGAATTCTCTGGTTGGTCTTCCTTTAGCTTGAAGAGGATAATCATCTGGGCAGTCTCCTTCTAAGGTATATGATTCTAATACTAATTCGAATTCTTGTCCTTCTTTTGGTGATTTTATTAGTTTTCCTTTTACTGTAATAGCAGATCCTAATTTTAATTTTGTTATTTCATTAAATTTTTTAAGCTTATCATCATATACTACTTGTAAATTTTTAAAATATGTTCCATCGGATAAATCAATAAATCCAAAATGGGCTTGTTTACGATGATTTCTTATCCATCCACTAATTGTTATTTCTTTGTTAATATAATCTTTATCATATAAATCTCTAATATCTATCATAATATTCCTTCTTTCTTTATTATTGGTTCATTACTCTTTTGTTTATAATATTTGCTGATCTTTTTACATCTTTCAGTATTTTATTATATAAATTTGGATAATGTCTTAATTCTAATATTAAATTAACATCGTCATAGGATATTGAACCTATGTAATTTTTTTCTTCTCCTTCAACTATTTTTATCTCTCTACCTAAAAGGTAATCTGTTGTGGTTTCTAGTTCTTCTGCTAAACTAACTAATTTTTCTAGATTTGGAAGACGAGTTCCATTTTCATAACCACAAATGGATACTTTTGTTACGCCAATGGCATCTCCTAAATCTTGCTGTGATAGCCCTTTTTGAATTCTTAATTCTTTTAGTCTTTTACCTATCATATTATTTACCTTCCTATCAGTTATCTCCTTGTTAATATTATTTTATAACAAAATCATGAAAATGTATATATAATTAAGTTAATTTTAGCTTTTTTTTATAGTTTTTGTTAGTAATTTAGAGATTTATTGGCAATTATCTTTGGATTACTAGTAAAAATTATTTGATATTCTTCTTTGTGTTTGCCGATAATTATTCCTTCTGTTTTATTTTCTTTATTAGTTTTTACTTTTTTATCTATGTAATACATATTCTTCTTTATTTCTTCTAGATATTCTTTAGTTAGTTTATCATTTTTTATTTGTACTACTAAGTAACTATTATTTTTTATATTATATAATAATATATCTATATGTTCTTGCTTACTTATTAGATAATTCTTTTTTACATAAGCTATATTTTCTCCTAAAAAGGAGAGAAAATTATCTATATCTTGGAGTAATAAATTTTTTAACACTTCTTTAGATATATTGTTATTTTGTTTTTTTATTGGAATTTTATTTTCATAATTTTTATTTTTTATTTTTTCTCTTAATTTACGATATGATAGGTTTTCATATACTGCTAATTTGGCATAATAATTTATTTTTTTTTGGTCTTTTAAGTCTATAAGAATAGAGAAATGTGTCCATGATAATTTTGCTGGTAGATTTTGCAATTCTTTATTATTATTTAATAGATTATAGTACTCTAGCATACGATATAGATTATACCAATTATATCCTTTACCTATTTCTTCTTTTAATTTTTGGGAATATTCTTTTATTATTTCTTTTGGCTCTATATTTGATTTGGATAATTCCATAGCTAATAATTTTCCCACATTATAATATACTTGTAAGTCATTTATATTTCGATAATATTCTTTTACTTCTTTATTTGCATTGTTTTTTATAAATTCTTCTTTTATTTTTTGATAGTATTCCATTGTATCATCCTTCTTTTAAAAGTAAAGCAGATTATTCATCTGCTTTGCTTTTTTCTTCATCTATTTTTGTTTCTCTTTCAGAAATATCTTTGCGCTGATTTGAACTTAAAAATGTTATCTTCTCTGCTATTACTTCTGTTTTTCTTTTTCTGTTTCCGTCTGGCATTTCTATTATTCTGTTCTGAAGACGACCTTTTACACCTATCATGTCACCGCTTTGGCAATATTCACTTGTTGATTCGGCTATAGATGACCATAGTGTGCAATCTAGAAAATCTGTATCATACTCGCCATTAGCGTTTTTATAATTCCTTGGTACTGCTAAGGTTATAGTAGATACTTTTTTTCCTGTTTCTGTTGTTCTTACTTCTGGCGCTCTTACTATTCTTCCTACTAAAACTATTTGATTAACCATAATACCTCCTTTCAATGGCACTATAGCATAATTGTTTTATTTGAACAAATGTAGTAAAAATTATTTTTAATGCTTATTTGAACAGAAAAAAAGATTCTTATTTTGAATAAAAATCTTTTTGGCTGGTTTACAACTAATAAAAGTGTTTTTTGATTAAATTTGATACTTTACACTTATTTTACACTTTATTGCTTTGATAGTTCTTCTATTATTGCATTTGATATTGATTTTGCTATTTTTTCTTGTTCTTGATCTAAAATATTTTGATCATTTTTATTGGATAAATAGCCTATTTCTAGTAGATATGATTCATTACCTATATTACTATTGTAATATGGGTTTGTTCCTACTTTTTCTGGATTGCTGTTGTCTACATAAGCTCCAGTCATATAGCCTCCTGTTTCTCTTATCATATATAAATAATTGGATTTTTTAGTTATATTATATGGTTTGTAATTTTTCTTTTTATATCCTTCTAGAGAATTTGATATTTCATTTTGACTAAATGTGTGGGTATAGACTCCATTATACATTTTATATTTTTTAGCACTAGAGTAATCAAAACTTGTGTTTTTTGTTAGATTGTCCGCTAATGACTTGGCAAAATCATAGTTAATGCTGTCTGGTGTATATATTTCTATGCCGCTTGCTTTTGCTGATGTATTTTGATTTATGTGGATGGAAAAAGTATATTTTGATTTTACTTCGTTTGGTATAACTGCTCGACCATTTTTATTATATTCATCAAAGTAATCATCCTTTGTTAGTTGATTTTCTGTATGAGTCATCTTTACTTTAATTCCTTCTTTTTCTAAGTTGTTTTTTATTTTTGTACTTATTGCCATGGTATAATCTTTTTCTTCTTTTTTATCTACTACGGCACCACTATCTATACCACCATGCCCTGGATCTATTGTTATGTCATAGATATTAGTATCTTTATTTTCTTTAGATATTAGTTGTAATGTGTTATAATCGTTATCTGAATTAATTGTTATTTTTTTATTGTATTTTGATAGTGTATAATATGTTAATTCTTTATAATTGGTATTATTATTTAGTATATAATATTTATTTATTTCTTTATCTTTGGCATTATCATCATCGTTTTCGTATGTTATTTTTATAAACACATAGTATTTGCCTTTTTCGATATTGTCTAAATATATACCTTCATTTAGGTATTCTGATGTATTAAATATTATTTTGTTGTCTTCTATGCTTGTTGTTATATCATAAGCTTTTTCTTTACCGTTATATAGTATTATTTTTATATCTTTATAGTTTTTATCTAATATTTCTAATTCTCCTGCTATATTTAGATGATTGCCATATATATGATAATCTGTTATGCTAGCTTTTTCTTCTTCAACGTTTAATTTTGGTATTGCATTTATATAATTTATATATATAAAATAGCCTAATAGAAATAATACTAGTAATATAAATATTAGTTTGATTAATTTTTTCATTTATTTTCTCCTATGTTAAATGCTAATAATCTATTTAATTCTACTGCATATTCCATTGGTAGTTCTTCTTTAAATTCATTTATGAATCCCATTATAATTAATTCTTTAGCGGATTCTTCACTTATTCCTCTACTCATTAAATAGAATAGTTTTTCTTCAGATATTTTTGATACTGTGGCTTCATGTTCCATAAATGATGTATTGTTATTAACAATATTGGTTGGGATAGTATCACTTTTTGAGATATCATCTATTATTAGGGTGTCACATTTGACTGCTGCTTTGGAATTGGTGGCATTTTTGGTTATTTTTACTTCTCCACGGTATGTTGCTATTCCACCTGATGAAGCTATTGATTTGGATACGATGTTACTTTTGGTATTTTTTCCTAAATGGATCATTTTGGCACCACTATCTTGAATTTGATTTTTTCCTGCTGCTGCTACTGTTATACAACTGCCACGAGAATTATCTCCTTTTAAAATGCAACATGGGTATTTCATGTTGGTCTTTGAACCGACATTACCATCTATCCATTCCATTAAACCGTTTTCTTCAACGATAGCTCTTTTGGTTACAAGATTATAGACGTCGGTACTCCAGTTTTGTATTGTTGTATAACGACATTTTGAATTTTTACCTACAAATATTTCTACTACTGCAGCATGAAGTGAATCTTCTGTATATGTTGGTGCAGTACATCCTTCAATATAATGTAAATCACTATTGTCATCTACTATTATTAATGTTCTTTCAAACTGACCCATATTTTTACTATTTATTCTGAAGTAACTTTGAAGTGGTCTATCTAAGTGAGTATTTGGTGGTATGTATATAAATGTTCCTCCTGACCAGACTGCTCCATTTAGGGCTGTAAATTTGTTTTCATTATATTTTACTAAGGTATTGAAATATTTTTTAAATATTTCTGGATGTTCTCTTAATGCTGTATCTGTATCTAGAAAAATTATGTTTTTTTCTTTTAACTCTTTATTCATATTATGATATATTACTTCACTATCGTATTGGGCTCCTATTCCATCTAAATAGTTTTTTTCTGCTGATATTACTCCTAAGTCATCAAATAGGTTTCTAACTCCACAAGAGATATTGTTCCAATTATCTGTTAATTTTTCTTCTCTTTCTTTATAATAAGTTATACTATCATAATCTATATCTAATTTTGGACCGAAATTTGGATTGCTACTTTTTGTAAATGCTTCAAGACTTTTTAGTCTGAAATCAAGCATCCATTTTGGTTCACCTTTTATACTTGATATTTTTTTTACGACATCACTTGTTAATTTCATTTTTATCACCTTGTTACAAATTTATTATATATGAAAATAATATTATTGTAAAGAAAAAAGCCTATCTATTTTACACAATAGACAGGCTTTTTAGTTGGTTATATTTGATTTTGTTGTAAATCCGTTTATATAGTAATTAGGTATTGTTCCTTGAACTACTTTCATTGCTATCGGAATGCTGCATTCTATAGTTAAATTATCACTTATTATTGGAAGAATTATTTTTGTATCTACTTTTATGTCAATCATTAATTTGAGTAGTGCATTATTTATACCATATTCTATTACTTCGGTACTAAATCCTGTCGATACATCCCCTACTAATGATAGTTTTACTGGTATTTTTGGGCCTATGTTATATAATAAATTAGAACCTGTTATTATTCCCATTGGTACTTCTACTATAATTCCTTTTTCTAATAAATCCATATTGTAATCACTTAAACTATTTTCTGGTAATTCTAGCATATCTATTTTTCCTTCTTCTACTGCTCGTAAATTTAATTCTACTAGACTAGTCATGTTACTTAATATTTTTGATGATATTTTTGAATCGAAATCTATTAATGTTATTTCTCCTTTACTATTATATACTACTTTAAATATTTCTTCGGTATCTATATTGTATACTTGTTTAGTTATGGATTTATTTATTATTAAGATAGTTAATTTTTTTACTTCTGATTCAGCATATGATTTTAAAATGGGAATAGCTTTTTTGGAATAGTAATTTATAAATAATAATGTTGATATTGTTATAAAAATAGTTATTATGATAATTATTGATAGAGTCTTTTTTTTATTTTTATTTTTATTTTTTAAGTTCATTCTCATATTTAATTATATGTTTTATATATGATTATTTGAATGATTTAAATCCGCCTTCAATTGAAATGGTATTATATCCAAAGGCGTTTAATCTTTTACTTATTTCTTTACTTTGTATTCCTTCATCACAATATAGGTAATAAGTACTGTTTTTATTTAAGTAATGTGAATAATTATTTAATAAATTATAGTATGGTATATTTATAGAATTTTTTAAATGTGATATATTATAAGAATAGTTATCTCTTATGTCTACGATGATTGGATTTTTTATTCTTTTTAATATTTCAAGTGAAATTGTATTCATACTTACACCTCACTATAATATATACTCTTTGTAAGGCTATGAAAAGTTAATAAACACAAAATTTATAAAAAAAGAACATAAAATTATATGTTCCGGTATAATTAATCATCACTGAAGAAGTCATCGAAGAAGTCATCATCACTTGTATTATCTTCATACATGTGTTGGATTTGATTATTCTGTTCTGTTGATGGTGATTGCTTTTCTTGTTGATTAGTTTCTGCGGGATTAACTTGCGTTGATTCTTCTTCTGGTTTAACATCAATAACATTATTTGCGCTTTGTTCTTCTCTTTCTATTTCTGCCATTTTAGCATCTATCTTCTTAACTAAGTCATCGATGTTAAACTTTTCTTCCTTTTCTGGAATGTCATCATTTTCATTAACAAAATTTGGCATATTCATGAATGGGTTTTGGCTCATGAATGGATTTCCCATAAATGGACCTGCTCCACTACCAAATGGGTTAATTGATGGTTCAAATGTACCCATTTCTTTTAATTTCTCTTCTTTTTGTTTTTTAACAAAGTCTCTTATGTCAAATAATTGTAATTCTCTTCTTTGTCTTTCAGGTGGTGTTTCGTTAGGATATGTACGTCCCCAATCAACTTCAAAGTCTGTTTGAAACCTTGTCTTATATGGGAACATTCTTCTTCTTAATACGATTATTTCAAATTGATTTAGTCTTTGTAAGTCACTTACTGTTACAAGTGGAGTTGAGGCTGTTTTTTCTTTTTCTTTTGATTTTACTTCTCCACACATTTTGCTTATTTCTTCAAGAGCTGCTATTTCACTACTTATTAAATATAAAAGATTACAGTTACCTCTAATGGTATCACCATTTTCTTTTCCATATACTTGAGTTAATTGAGCAAAGTTCTGGATAATGAAAGTAAATCTGATAAGTCTACTACGAGCGGCTGTTACCATTGTTGTTACATCTTTTAATGGTGGCATATTAGCAAACTCATCTAGAATGAAGTTTGTTCTAAATGGTAATTTTCCGCCACTTTCTTGAGCAACGTCTATTAATGTTTCATAGCATTGTTTTATAAAAATGGTAGCAAGAGGATGTAATGTCTTCTTTTCATCTTGTACAATTAGAAATACGGCTGTTTTCTTTCTACCGATATCACGCATATCAAAATCACTATAGGATAGCATTTCTGAAAGGTTAGCTCTCTCAGAAAATAATTTCATTTTTTGTTTGAATGTTGCTATAATTCCTTGCTTTGTTTCATCAGCGGTAAATACAGTCCCTGAGGCGTTTATGTAGGCTGCTTTAGCTGGATCTTTGGCATTAAAGTATTCTTTAATATAGTTGTTATTTGGTCCACCAAATCTTTCTTCTCCTAAACTACTCATTAGGTTTACACTGTTTATATTTATTTGGTCTTCTGTTCCATCTTCAAATAGTCCTAGTGCTAGTCCTGTAAAATAGTCAGCGGCTGTTTTTTCCCAAAATGGATCACCACTGGATTTTTCTTCATAAAGGATATTTAAAGCTAAGTCATCTAATAATTCGATGGCTTTATCTTGATTTCCTTCTTTATATAATTTATATGGTAATGTCATTGGATTCCAAGCATTACCTTTTTGAGGATCTCTAAAATTTAATGTTATGATGTTATAACCTTTTTCTTTTAATAATGCTGCTGAAGACTCATATAATTCACCTTTAGGATCGGTTAATATCATTGACTCATTATGCTTTGCTAATAATTTTATCATTGGTTTTGCTACTATTACTGTTTTACCTGAACCAGTTGCACCCATAACTAGGTAATGGTCTTCCCCGTTATCTACCCACATTTTACCTTTTTTACTATATAAAGCTATTCCTGCTGCAGGCAATGTATCTTGTTTAATTTCGACTACTTCTAATCCTTTTTTAAATTCTTTATCTGTAGCCCATCTTGAGTAACCTTTTTCTTTTTTTTCACCAACAGAAAAACCAAAACCTTTATCACGATCAAAAATGTATGACTTTACAGCCATAAATATTCCTATTATGGCTACAAAAAATAGGAAGAATGTCATTCCAATATATTTTGCAGTAAATGCTTTAAATGGTAAGAAGCCATAAAATTTTCCTTCCGCTACAATACTAGCGGTGTTTAATACACCTATTGCACATAGGTATAACAGAAATACACAAAAGGCACAAAATATTATTAAATCTTTTTTTTCTACTTTTATTTTCATTAAGATATCGCCTCCAAATTACTAACATTATTATAGCATTAATAAATTGAATTGTAAATAAAATTGATGGCGTTAAAGAAAAAATCAAGGGTTAAAGCATATATACTATTTGACCATTGATTTTTTTGCATAATATTTTTTATTATTTCAAACAATTCTTAATTTCTGTATAAATTGTATTATAAGTATTTGATTTGTAGTGAATTCCATCTACAGTTTCAAAATTATTTTTTATTTTAGAATAAACATCACAATATGAGATTTTATTACGATCTATTCCGTTCTTTATTGTTTCATTAAATGAAGTTACATTGCTGTCTGTTATAATATAATTATTTGCTTTTGCTTTTTCGTCATCAATTGGTGTGACAGATACAACGACAAGATGAATTTCTGGATATTTAGTAATTAAATCATTGTAATATTTTATATAATTATTACTTGAACCAGGATCATTAACTCCCATATTGATGACAACATAACTATTAGGGTTTTCCTTTAATTTTGCATCCAACTTATTAGTTATGTCTGCACTTGTTAACCATTGATAACCTTTTCCAACTTCGGCAATTGAACAGTCTTCATTATCATTTATTTGTACACTTTGACACATTCCTACTGTTCTTGAATCGCCAATAAAAATGACTTTTCCTTCTACTGTGCTGTCACCATTATTTGAATTTGTATTAGGCTTTGGAGTATTTTGCTGAATGCGATCTTGTTCTTCTTTTTCTAATTGTTTTCTTTTGGCCTCCAATTGTTTTTGTTCTTCTTCATATTTTAGTCTTTCTTTATTTGTTGCAATAGTGGCTAAATCATTTATTTTTTCACTATTGGCATTATTCCAACAATCTGCTAAATTTACATTGCTTGTTAATTCGCCTAATAGTCCCATAATAACATTAACAATCCATGGAACAGCAAAGACTAGTACCGCAGATATTATTCTTTTTAAAAACAACTTTGATTTTTTTTTCTGTTCTTCTTCATTACTACTAATAGTCGATTTAGAAAGATCAATTAATCCCATTACAATAACACCAATCGGTACAATAATAAATATAACGTTTATGATGATTTTAATGAAATAAATAATTCTAAGAAAATCTGGTTCTACGCAAATTTCCATAATGTTACCTCCTTGTGTGATTATTCACACCATATTGATTTTAAATAATAAAAAGTTTATATTATAGTGCTTATTCTAACATTTATTTAACTATTAAATTTTATATCAACTTTATATTTCATAACTGATTGCTCTGTAAATGTATATGTATTGTTATTACTATCTATTACGATATAGTTTTTTCCGTTTTTTGTACATTTATCTGCTTTTGTTGTTATATTTTCTTTATTTGAATTTATATATGCTTTAAATTCGTTTATATTTTGATATTTGTCTTTCATATTGCTATTTAAGTTATCATAAGCTTCTTCTATATTGTTATTTAGTTTTTCTATATAATCTGATAGATACAACACACATATTGTTTCGGTGCTAGTAATTGAACTGCTTTTTATTTTGTTATATTTATTCTTGGTTATATTAATATCTTTTATATTATTAATTATTATTTCATAATTTTCTTCATCTAATGGGTATACTGCTTCAGTTAAGTTTGAATAATCTGCGAATAATAGTACATTGTAGTTATTGTCAATTACTTCATCACTTTCAAAAGTGTTCTTTATTATTTTCCCTTTAATATAATAAATATATTTATCATTTTTTATTTTTATTTCATCTATGCTAGTTATTTTTAATGATATTATACTATCTTGATTATATGTTTTTACTATATTTAATATATTATTTTGATTGATGTTATTTTTATAAATATATTCACTTGATAACATATTATAAATAGCTTCTCTATCGTTATTAGCTAAGTAACTTATATATGAATTCATATAGTTAGTTACTGAGAAATAAGTATTATATTCTTCTACTGGCTTTAGTGTGTCTATATTTTTTTTTCTACTGAGAATAAATACTAAAGCAAGACAAACAGCGCATACTATTATTACTACTATTAGGGTTTTTATATCATCTTTTTTCATAATAATTTTATTCTCCTTTAACTACATCCATTTTGTACATATGGTAAGAATGCTTCTGCCGCTCCCATACGATCATGATTTTCATCTGTTTGTTTACATACATTAGTTCCAGGTCTTTCATAGCCATTACAGAATTTATATGCCATATCTCTAACTGATATACTGTCATCTATTAAATATGCCCTGGCTGCTGATTCATTATTATCAAGTTCATATAATATAAATTCTAGCTGATTTGAAATTACATTCCAATTTTCACCATAAGTATTTTTTAAATTGTTTGCTCTACCAAAACACCATTGTACTAACCCTATACAATCAATTTCATTTATTGCCGATGGGTTAAAACCACTTTCCATTTTAATGTTGCCCATCATTGCTGCTACTGCAACAGCAGAATATCCTGCTTCTTTTAAAGTTAAACATACTGTTTGTGTATTTTCATTTCCTTCAACAAATGTTGATGTTTGTTTTTTAGGTCTTTCATTTTCTTGTGAAATATAGTTAAGTGGATCTTTACGTTGTCCATTTTCTTTAACCTCGAAATGTAAATGCATTCCTGTAGAAGAACCACTGCTACCCATTTTTCCTATAACTTGTCCAGCTCTTACTGTATCGCCTGCTTTTACTGTTATTGTATTTTCATACATGTGTGCATATAGTGTTTCGATTCCATCATTATGTTGAATTATTACGTGATTTCCATAACCTCCGCCGCAATTTTTATCATAACCATCTGAAGAACATGCAATTGAAGAACCTTCTGTTGGATATATTACTGTTCCATCTCTAGAAGCAATTATATTAACTGTTCCCATTGCTTTACCACCAGTTGCTGTTATATCTAATCCTTGATGATACACTTTTTTTTCTGAATTTTTTTCTGAATTTTTTTCTGGATTAAATGGGTCGTCTCTCAGTCCGAAATTTGATGTAATTTGATATGGCACTGGTTCTCCTAAAGCGTATGTTACTCCGTCTACTACTTCTGTTTCTTCGCTACCTATTGGCCATGTATAACTATTAGATGAGTCTATTTTACTATAATTTATACCTGTTCCTTTACTCCGAGGATCACTAATCCCTTTTATATCTACTACACCGACCGTTGTAAGTGGTGTGAATAAAACTACTAAAAATATGACTAGAAGGAATATTGCAGCCATCCCACCTATAATTATCAATTTATACTTTAAAGGTATTTTTCTCCATGCGTATTCGACTAATACATTATTCCTTCTTTCTTTATTTTCTTGTTCATCCATAATACTCACCCACTTATTGGTAGATTAGAATCCTCCGCCAGTACCAAATGATTCTAATTCGTCTTCAGTTACTATAACATTTATTTGCATTCTTCTATTTCCACATACAAATAAAGCTTCACCTTGACTAAATCTTTTTATTGCTTCTTTTTCATTTTCATTTAAATCTATTAACATTGATAAATCTTCTACTGATTGTTTCTTTAAGCCCATTACTAAATAATAAGATGAGTTATCAAATATTGCTTTACCATGCATTAATATTCCATCTGCTACAAAGTCTGATGGTTGCTGAGTTATTATTATAGTACCTGTGTTGTATTTTCTTGCTCTTCTTTGTACTTGAGCTAAGAACTCTGCTCCTAATTCATTTTTTGCTCCTAGTAATACATGTGCTTCATCTACTGATAATACTGTATTAACGTTAGGGTTTAAACATAATCCCCAAGCGAATTTTAATATATTAAATAGTAAAGCATTTCTTATATTTGTATCTGAATTCATTAATTCTTTTATATTAAATACTAAGAAATCACTTTCAGTATTTATTGTTGTATGTCCATTAAAATAATATTGTAACTCTCTAACTAATGGTCTTAATTTTAGTTCTAGTCTTTCCATTACATCTCTTTCATGCGTTTTTTCTGTCATTGATGTTAATTTACTAGTTACTGTTACATATACATCGCCAAAAGTTGGATAATCTTTTGATGTATATTTAGAAAAGTCTGAGTTAAATGTTATACCAAATCTAGCATATGTATCTTGTACTACTCCACTAAATAGGGCTAGTACATCTTCTTCAATATCTGGAGAATAATATTTCATAAATGCTTTTAATGATTGTAATGTTTTATTTAATACAGTATAACCTAAACCGTTTTTTATTTCATTTTCGTCTGCATCCATTATTACTTCTAGTGGATTTACCATTCCGTATTCTCCACCTTTACCTAAATCTACGACATCTCCGCCATAAGCTCTTGTCATTTCACTTATTTCGCCTTCTGGATCTACCGCTACGATTTGATAACCGTTTCTAATATGACTTCTCAATATTAATTTGGCTGCTGTAGATTTACCACTACCAGAAGTACCTAGAATAATCATGTTAGCATTATTTCTATTACTTTCTTTTTTTAATTGATATAAGAACTGATTAAATAGTACAACACCACCAGAGAAATCTACTCCTAATAATGTTGATAGTCCATCATCTTTTATACTATCGAAGATAAATGGATACATAGCGGCCATAGTTGGAGAAGGCATTGGTGTACCTATTCTTTGTTCTATTGGTTGTTTATCAAATATTGGAAGAATTGACTTTAATACTCTTTCTTGTTCAAATCTTAATGGTATTGCTCTTAATTCCATAGCATCCATATAATTCTTTAGATTAACTTTTTTCATTTCTAGTTCTTCTCTAGTATCTGCTGTTACCATGATATGCATTTGAAAGTCAAATGTTTTTGCTTGTGATGCTGTAAATTGTTGGATAAAGTATTCTAGAGAATCAACATCTTGTCTAATTCTTTCTTGAATTGTACGATCTTTTTCTTCTTGATATCTACTTTTTAAATCAGATATTTCTTTATTTAGCATTTTTGCTAATACTGAAAATGGTACAGGAATGTGTTTTATTACTAATTTTACACCAGACATATTTGTTAGATTAGATAAATAACCTGGGCCAATAAATCTTGGATATGATATTACTGTTAATATTGTTGCATATTTATCACTAATTACAAAGTCTGAAGGATTAAATTGTAATCCTTTAGGAGCTAATTCACTTTTTAAATTCATTATGAAATCACCGTCCCAAAATTAGTTGTCATTCCCCCATTAAGAAAATTATCTAATATTACTCTTAAATCATCATTAGATACTTGTGATGCTTCTAATCCTGAATTAGCAAGTCCAGTAACTAGCGTACGTAATCTTTTTTGAATTATATCATCATTTTTTTCTTTAAATAATATATAATATTCTGTATCTGTTATATTATTATTCATAAAACTATTGGCCTTATCTATATCTTGATTTATTAATTTTCTAACTGCTGGATTAGGAGTTTGATTATATAGTAATTGTAGTCTAGCTAAATAATTATTTAAATCTACTGGACGATCCGCTGAAATTAACCAAAATTCAAAATCAATAGTATTATAGAAGTTTTTTAAAGCTATTAAAGTACTATCTTGAGCTTGTTGATCAAGAATAAAGATATTTCTTGGTCTTATTTTAACACCAGTTACTTTTAATTTATTATCTAGTAATATAGTACCATTAGATATTGCTTTAATAGGTATCCAATCTTCTGTATACTTTGAACTACTTTTTGTGTTTGTCGTCAACTGCGAATTTTTCATAAAAACACCAACCTCTCCATATATAATTTCTTCTTTCAGTGAAAAATTTTATTATGCTTTGCATTGCGCACAATACATTGTGATAATGTGGTATTGGAACCACTAGTAAACCTGTTATACCTGCTGGTAGACAAGATAATAGTATTGCTATTGTATTATCAGAATGTACTATTGCTAATGCTAATAAAGAAACTACTACACCAGTAGCAAACATAATTAGATCAAATGGTCTAAATATGTTAAATATTAATGTTCCTCTTTTAGCATTAGCGGGTACTAAATATCCATTCACTTTATATCACACTCCTTTTTATATTATTAGTTATTTTTATTATTTCTTTCCCTTGCTGCCGCATCTAATATTTTTGCTGCTCTTTCTTGCTCTGCTGCACTTGCATTTGGATTATTTATTGTTTGTGCCGCTTCATTAAGTCTATTTTCTTTTTTTACTCTTTCTTTAGCTGCTGCATCTAATTCTTCCGCTGCTCTAATCTGTTCATCATAACTTGCATTTGGATCATTTACTATTTGTGCTGCAGTCGGTAAGTCAATTGTCTGTCTGCTGCTGGTGCTTGATGCATTTGTTTGATTTGTTGATTGTTGCGTTGATGAATTTGATTCCCATTGAGGTTTCTTCTCAGTTGGATGATAATTAGCATAAGATTTTAATGCTTTTTCTCTTGATGCTAATATTGGTTTTGCAGTTTGCTGAGCTTCATGTGCCTCCTTAAATGGTTTGATGGCTTCATTATATTCATATGTATTTTCACCATATGCAGCTTTAGCTGCTTCTTTAGCATTTTGCAGATTTTGATATGTTGTTATATAATCTTTATCTCCAAACACCTTGTCGTAATTACCAGCTTCAAAATCATTGCCATATTTTTTATAAGTTGCATCAATGTCTTTAAGTTTGTCTTCATATTCATAACGTGCTTTGCGAGCCTCGGCATTTGAGTTGTATTTGGCCTTCATTCTATTTATAGTTCTACCTCCAGTGGCTGCCCAAGCTCTTCCTACAGTATTTTTAGCAACAAAACCCCCAAGTTTTTTGCCAGCATTTCCCATGTAACCTAATGTTTTACTTGCCATTCCTCCAACAAAAGGTATATCAGAAATTGCTTTTTTAGGTGATTTAATACCAAAATCAAAGCTTGCTGCTCCTCCCATTGATGGGAATATTTCTTTTAATAATGCTGGAACTTTTTTTGCAAATACTAGTAATGCTATTATTAACACAACTTTCATATACAAGTATCCAAGTGCCCAGCTTTTGTTATAATCTATTTGTAAGGTTGCAGTTTCCAAAGCATTGATTACTAGTATTATAAAATAGAAAATTGCCGCTCTAATAAAGAAATCAAAAAAAGTTGTTGCACATTGCTGTCCCCATTTTTTTAATGTTTCATCTCCTTTTGGTGTTAAATACATCATAATTGGTATTGGAGCTATCAATTGAAGATATGCTAATTGCATTGCACGGACACCTACTTGAATTGTATATGTCATTATCGTCCATAGCACTACTATACCTACTGCCAATGCTACAAAGCCTTCAAAATTAACTATAAATTCTTTTGATGTCTTTTTGCTTCCATCAATTGGTAAATCAATACTCTCAGATAGGCACATATATGCTATTCTCATGTCTGGCGGTGTCTGTTGAAAGTCAAATTTTAATACTGTGTCTTCTGATTGCGGTTTTACTTGTGAAATACAATACTCATAATTATTATTATTGTTATCACAATTACCATCCTCATTACAATAGTTTATTACTGCGTCATTGGGCTGAAAAAATGGTATGAATATTTGGTACGCTAGTTCGCCACCTTTTGATTCCGGAGTGCCTGACTCTTGTAATATAATTTTTGATAGTACATTATCTTCAATAATTAAATGTTGTAATTCATAAGCTTTTTTAAAAATGTATTGTGTACTACCAAGTAATAATACAACTAGTAGTACTTTTTTGACTATATTTCCTATTCCTTTCTGTTTGTCTAGCATAGTATCTGGATCTATTAGATATTGAATACCTGCAAATGTAAGTCTAAATATCATAAACAATCCCAATATTAAGCCTACTTTAGTATAAATTTCCTGTATTGTTGGGTCGTCTAATATTTTTGCCTCGCCAAGAGTAAAAAATATATCAAATGTATAAACTATCAATTTGTAAATTGCTGAACATAAATCCAAAAACAATGTTCTTACTGCAACTAAAATAGAATATTTTACATCACTCCATAAATCTATAATATACATGGTTACCTCCTTACTTTACGCAGGTTTCTGGATTTATATATCCCCATACGTTATTTGCAATTGTTAGTACCAAATGAACAAACATTGGTACAATAAATACTATTATTGCTGCTATTATTCTCTTTATAAATCTTTCTCTATCTTTCTTCATATTGTCTTCATTATCACTAAATGTTGCTCTAAAAAAGTCAACTATTCCAAAGACAATCAATATAATTGGAACCGCTATTCTTACTAATCCCATTATTTTATCTATTTCTTTAATCGTTGAAGGGCTAAATAAATCTTCGCAACTTTTTATATTCTCTTTATTATCTTCTTTGTCTTTTCCCGTTTCACTTGTCTTTAGAATAGCTTTTGTTGTATATCCTTCAATAGGTCCATGAAAAGTTACATACCAATCGCATGGTATTCCATCAGGATTGATATAAGGGTCAGACTCCCCGCACATTCTATATAGTGTTCTCGGGCATTTCTCTTTATTATTTTTATTTTCTTTGGAATCATTTAAAAACTCATCTCTTGAAAATTTTATTGTATTTTTATATTGATTATATTTATCTGTTTCAGGTATATCAGTATAAACTTTCTGTTCATCATCAGATATATAAAAATTAATATCTCCATATTGGCAATTATACATTTTGCCTTTTTCATCATCACTTAGTTCCGAAGATTGTAAGATCTTATTGCTATTTACTTCTTCAATTGTAGTAGCACTAGTGCTGGTATAAATTGAATGCGTTGACCCGCTAGAACATTTTCCTGATTTTTTTTGAGAATAAAAGAGAGTTTCATATTTAGTTGTATTTCCATTTTTGCGATGATCTACACATGGTGGGCATGTTTTGAAGCGAGTTTTATATGAATCGTCAATTCGAAACTGATGTATTGCGTCGGTAGCATGTACTAATGTTAATGTTGTTTTTGGGTTAAAACTATCATTAGTTTCATCATAAATCAATTCCCAATGGGGGCTGGTTTTTGTTGGCTTTTTTGCTTCATCAGCATATTTATTTTTATTGATTTGCCATACTTTTATATTTCCTTTGGAATCTTGAGTATACATTATTGGAAATTGTGTTGTTCCTTTTGAATATATACATGTAAGTTCTGGAATTTCTGAATTTTTTTCAATGTCATTTTCAGCGTAAACTGTATTAATCATTATAATAAATGATAAAAATAAGGTGTATATTAAAAAACTTTTTTTCATTTTTTTCACTCCTTTAGATATAAGAATTTATTATAAGATTATTATATCATATAAAATAAAAAAAGAAAATAATTTTATATATTATTTATTTTCTTTTTATTGATGTTATCCTCTTATTTTTTGCCAACAAGCCTTCCATGAAGTTGCATTTTCTTGGTTTACATCAGTTAATCCTAATT
The DNA here is from genome assembly GCA_934098435.1 of uncultured Bacilli bacterium. GTDB lineage: Bacteria > Bacillota_I > Bacilli_A > RF39 > UBA660 > CAG-302. The sequence goes on along the minus strand of CAKOOV010000013.1, from coordinate 17,734 downwards.
TTGCGACTTGGTCAAAAATAAATGTTACTAACCATACTACACAAAATACTAGTACTGCGTATATTAATCTATTAATAAATGCTTTCTTAGCTTTTTTTACTTCATCCTCTTTGCTTGATATAACGGCCTTTCCTAAATCAATTGAACCTAAAATGATTAATATTATAGGTATTCCTATCCAAATTATATTTATGATTGTTCCTATTACAGTCCATAACGGTTGTAAACTTGCATCATTACAAACATTTATTGTATCTAATAAATACATAATCTTTCCTCCTTAATTCATAATTATATATTACACTAATTAAAGGTAAAAGTCAATCTTTTACCTTTAATTAAGATTTTTTTACACTTAGTTTTTTATTTTGATAGTGTTCTTTATAGATTATATTTTATATTCTGTTATTATTTCCTTTTTTATATAACATGTATGTTATTGTGCTTATAATAATTAGAATAATAAATGAAAATATTTTAAATTTGCTATGACCTTTTATTTTACTAGGATTGTGAAGAATGTTTTTTTCAAATATTTCTTTATTAATATCATATTCAAAAGTATTTAACATATTTTCAACATTGTTACATATGTAAGTTTTATTTTCATCAGAAATATTTTCTTCGGTGTCACAGAAGAATTGATCATTATTCTTCTTACCTTCAAAAAAAATACTATTACCATTACTTATTACTTCATATGTAAAAGAATATTTACCATTAGAATATATTGGTAGGAAGTAATAAGTAAAATTATCTTTATATTCAATATATTTTCCTGATATTATGGATGAATTAATATCTATACTAATTGAAGAATATTTAGAATTAATATTTTTTTCAATATTATCATAAAAAGTTATTATAGTTATATCGCCAATGTCTTTAGTATATAAGTTTTTTTCAACATAGCCATATTCATCTTTAGAACTAATAAAGTTGTTATTTGAAAGTTGTTTTTCTATAGTATTATTTTTAGATTTAAATAATAGCAATAATATTATTAATAATATAATAGTAGATATAACTAAAAGTATCGTTTTTTTATTTTTCATAATATCACCTCTATTTTTTTGGCCATATAAAATATTGTGTACCACTAGCACTGATTTCAGACTTTTCAAATGCTCTATTATTATAGTTTCTATTTACTGCGTTATTTTTATTTGGATCATTTACTAGTATTTTTCCATTTGAATCAACTCCACGTAAAACTATTAAATGTCCTGATGGTGTAAATATCCCAGGTCCTTGTGCAGACATAACAAGATGTCCATCTTTTAGAGCATCATATGCTTGGTTAAAGTCACTGGTTTGAATAACACTACCTAAACCATAATGTGTTGCTGCTGCTTGAGGTAATCCCCATGACATTCCAGCACCGGAAATATAATATTTTTTTGACCAATCATCAACAAATTTTCTTGGGGTAATATTTTCTCCAGTTAAATAAGAAACTATCATTGAAGAAGCAACAAAACCACACCCACTGCTTGCAACTGTTGCATTAGGAGATAAATAGACATCCCCATAATCATCTTGATAATATACTGGGATATTTGATACTTCGTTTGTATTATTAGTGGTTTTTTGACTTTTATTATTAAGTATATTAGATTCAACAATTTTGGCAATTCGTTCTTCTTCCATTCTTGTTTGCTCATCTTCATATAAATTATCATAATATGTGAAATCGCCACTTTTAGCATTTTCTAAGCATGCTAAATATTCTGTTTGTAGTCCTGCTGAATTTAATAATCCCATTATAACATTTACTATCCATGGTATACAAAATACCAGTACTGCTGATATTATTCTTTTTCCAACAATTTTAGCACTTTTTTTAGCCGTATCTCCATTCGATATTGTTGCTTTAAAGAAATCTATTAAAAGTATTATAATTAAACTTATTGGCACTATAATAAATAGTACATCTATAAGTAAATAAACAAAATATAGTACTCTAAGTACACCTGGATTTTGGCAAGTTTCTACTAAAAAATACATTCTATCACCTATTATAATTATACATTAATTTAATTGTTTTTACAAGAAATTTTATACAGAAAGAACTAAACAGTAAGTATCAAATACTTTATGCTTAGTTCTTTTATTAAAGAAATTAAAATAACGAATAAGTACTAATATATATGAATTACAAAAAGCAATGATGCCCTAAGTTGCTAATTGATATTGTCCCTTGTTTTTTATTTTAAAATATATATGCTATTAATGATGATAATCCTTTGTTTACTATAGTTTTTATACCAATGTTATAATTATTTGTTCAAAGTTGCATTTTCATTTGACTATTATTTCAACCATTTTGAGTTAAAATAAAAAAGATTATTTGAAGAAATCAAATAGTCTATTTTTTCTTTTAGGTTCTTCTGATTCTACAGATTGTACATAACCTAATTTTTCTAGTAATGGTAGTATTATATTACTATTATCTTTTTTATCATTTACTGGGGGTATATTATAGTATACTTTTAGATCTGATTCTACTTCAAAGTCAGATATATCTTCTTCAGATAATAAGCTTTTATTTAGTATTAACTTTTTACCTTTTAATTCTCCAAATACTTTTGGATTTATTACTGATAATTTATTTAACTTTATAGTGGTTGGTTCTATTAGATATAATACATCGGTACATAGATGTTCTTTTTGGGATTTATTTAAATCTACTAAAAAGACATCTACTGAATAGTACTTATCTAATGTACTTTCTAATTCACTATCTTTTATTGATAGGCAATCTTTATCTTTTAAATATACTAAATCTCTTCTATCAAGTTCTATAGCCATAGTACTATAATAACTACTTAGTTCTTTCTTTAATAAATATATTAAAGTTGTTGCTCCAGCAGAATCTGTAATATTTTTTATACCTATTACTTTACGATCAGGTCTTGCATGAGAGATAACATTAGGTTCACTACTGGGTTCTTCTTCAATGTTTTGAAGATATGCTACATCACGATAAACATTGGGATTATTATATAAATACATAAGACTATTTGAATCTTTAGTAAAATTATATATACCCATATTTACTAATTTTGATAAGAATGTTTTTGAATCACTAATAGCATCATCTTTATCTAATAATAATATTACTTTATCCATGTTTATATTCATAGATAATTTTTGTAAATTAGATAAGTCTTTATAGTCTTTTATTGCTGTTATATCTAAAAACATCTTATTAAAGAAGAAATTTTTGAATGTAGATATTATTTCATCTACATCATATTCTCCTTTTAATCTCTTAGATACTTCTATATCTAGAGAGTTAAATACATCACTATACTTGTTTGATATTACTGTGTCCATTTATGTATTTATCCTTTCTATTTTACGTGTTTCACCTTGTATTGGGATAGTAAACTTTAAATTAAATACTTGCATATCTATATTTACATAAGTAGTAACTTTATAGTAAGTTCCTTCTATACCATCTGTAACAGTACTTCCCATTTTTTCAACGCAATAACCTTCAGAGTAACATTTATAATTATCATTAATATTATTATTTTTTATATTAGTAAGATTTACGTAATAACTTACTCTTCCTAAATATTTTTTTATCTCGTTTTGAGCTGATCCTTCTGCTGAATTATCAAAGTCAAAACCTTCGTTTTGTTCTATTATGTTTATTATTTGATTTTTTACTCTAAAGGCTTTAGCATAATTTAATGCTACCGCTATAAAGGCTATATATATAGCCAAAAATAATAATATTAATTGTATTGTAAAAGTTCCACCAAATGCCTCTCTCATTTTTAATCACCTACTTTTGACTTGTTATTTTTATGGCATTGTACAGTATCCTGTACCATCTTTGTTATCTACCCATGTTCCGTTACCAGATTCACATGCAGCTTTATCAGAATTTCCCCATTTTTTTTCTATTGTGCTCTTTAGTGTTGGGCCTAATGCTACTATTATACCACCAATTATAGCTACTGCTACAATAACGATTACAGTCATTGATACTTCACCTGTTGCTTCTTTCATTACTTCTCACCTTCTTTCATATATGGATTTTTTTATTCTTTTTTTATATTTCAAATCTTTAGAAACTCATTATCATAAAGATTGAAACCAATAATAATGCTAGAGAACCGAATCCTACAACACACATCATTACCATTGTTCTTCTTTCCATACCATCTAATCTAGACTTATATTTTTGTTCTCTTGCTTTAGCTTGAAGAGAAGATACGGATTTTGAAAATGATTCTAGTTGTTGATGTTTCTTTTCTTGTTCTCCTAAACCTAATCTATATAATAATCTCATCATTCTCATAGAGTCTCTTACTGGATACTCTTTTGCAAAATCCATATAGGGATCTATTGATGAGTCACCTGCTTCTATTTTGCTTACTAATTCTTTTAGTCCTGGTTTGAATACTTCAGGAGCATCATCTATACTTTTAGCTAAGGCTACTGGTACTGTATAGTGTTGAATTAGTACTTCTATTGTTTTTAAGTAATATGGTAATAATGAATCTATATATGTTAGATGCTGTTTATACCATTTTTTTAGACTTAAATATTGATTTTTATATACTATAAAGCCTATTACTAATGCCAATATTATACTTAAATAATTCATATTGGTTATAAAGATAAATATTATGGCAGCGGATGTTAATACTCCTTGTTTTACTCTTTTCATATATACTTCATTTGGATCATATACTCTATCACCATATTTTGCTATTAATAGAAAATCATAATCTTTTTCTTTTAATAGATTACATAGTTTACTGTTTGTTCCAAACATACTGTCTTTGTTTATTTTTCCATTAACAATAAATATATATATTACTATTATGGCTACTAATAATAATTCTATCATCATTATTCAGCACCTACATTCTCGTTGTAATATTTTTCTCCTGATAGGAGAAACCAACTGTTTATTAATACTATAATGTGAACAAATATTCTTATCCATATATTATCTATCATTGATATATATGTTTCTTGTCCTATTAGTAATTGTATTAAAGCTATCATACCATATAGTGATACACCAAAGGTTATAAATTGTTTATGGAAGGCTGCTCTATCTGATCTATCTCTATATACGCCTTCTACTAAGACATCTATGTCGGTTAACATATTTTCAAATGTTTCCTGAGTATTTTTAGCACCTTCTTTTGTTACTTGTAAGAATAATTGATGCATGTTTTTTACCATATAGTATGGATATTTTGTATCCATATATTTTATTGAGTCATAGACATCACCTTTTTCATATGATAGGGCTATCATTGTTTTTACATCTGATAATAATGGCTCTTCTAAAACGCCTGAAGCTACTACTCCTTCTAATGATTTTACAAAAGCCTGTGTAGTTGAAAATTCCATTATTGTATTAGTACAATATACTTGTACTTGTTCAAATATATATTCACTATATTGTCTTTTACATCTTAGATAAGTGATGTATGGAATTACTGATACTGCTAATGCTATATATACTATTGTTATTGCTAAATTATAAAAATATAGATAACTTATACCTCCTGCTAATACTGCGAAAAGTAATATTTGGAATATGTATTGTCTTGGGGTATATTCTAATCCTAATTCTTTTACTTTTTCTCTCATTGTTTTAAAGGAGTATGGTTCTATTTTTCTATAAGCATTTACTGCTTGTTCAGATATGAATTTATATACTGATTCACCTTTCTTAGTACGATAAGAAATTATGAATATTATTATTAATCCTATTAAAATTATTTCCATTATATCACCTACCTTTATACTACATTATTATTATTTATACCAGTTATAGCAGCTTGATGTGGTATATTATTTGCATATATATTTGGTATATTATTATAACTATTTGTATTACTTTGAACTATATTTGGATTTGACTGAATAGTTTGATTTGGTTGCATAATATTAGTGTTATTTATAACTTGTTTTTGCTGATTATAGTTACTTGTATCTACTGCATAGTTATTATTTGTATTGTCACTTGAAGCATCTCTAAACTCTTCTTTTACTAGTATGTCTTGGGGTATTATTACACCTTGACTTTCTAGATATTCTATTAGATGTTTAGTTGGATTTGCTGTTGTTTCATGTCCATCTGGTGTTTTTTTATAAAGTATCTTGTATTCTGCTTTATTATCATCAGTAACATAGAATTCTACTACTTCTGCTACTTCTCTATGAAATTTTTTATATTTTTGGCTATAATATCCTTTTATGTGTACACCTAATTGTACATAGCGATGTATTGTTGCTAAGAACTGACCTACATCTTGATTTGTTTCTAGCAGGCTATACATTCTACTTGGTATTGATTCTGCTTTATCAGCATGTATTGTGGAAAGAATATTATGTCCTGATGATATAGAGTTACGAACGGCCATTACAGCTTCAGCACTTCTTACTTCGGATAATAATATCCATCTTGGATTTTGTCTCATACAGGTTACTAATACATCTGAATATGAGGCTATATTATTAGTTTTCATTGCTACAATATCTCTATGAGGAAATATTTTATCTAAATGAAGTTCTAGGGTATCTTCAATAGTTATTATTTTCTCATTTTCTTTTGTATGGGCTGCTAAATATTTTATAAACTCGGTTTTTCCTGAACCTGTTTCTCCACTAACTATAATGTTACAATGGCCTTCTACACATTTTAATAGAAAATCATGAATATTTAATCTAATATAATCTTCTGCTATTATCTTATCTTTTTCAAGTCTTATTTTAGCAGGAGTTTTTCTTATTAAAGCGGCTATTCCATTTTTAGCTATTGAATCATGAACAAAGTTCATTCTTAATTCTGCTGATTCTGCATCAAGAAATGGATTAGCCATATTAAATGACTTTCCCATAGAGTTAGCGCATTGAAAGGCTATTTTTTCCATTAATGTATTATCTATACCGGTATTTTCTACTCTATATACACCTTGAGATAATGTTTTTAACCATACTTGTCCACCATTACTATATGATATATCTGTTACATCATCATTGACTAAGAATGGTTTTAATGGGCCAAAATCTATTTGGGTAAATTCTGCTTCCATGTTTTGCCCTCCTTATTCTTTTTTTATCTATTTGTTGTTGTATTATTATCTTTTTTATCTGTATCTTCTTTTACTTGATCTTCTACTTTTGGTAATTCATTTACTGATACAAAGGCAGTCTTAGAATTAATAAAGTTTTCGATATCGTCACTACTTACTTGTACTTTATCGTTTTCAGTAAGTGTTGTTGTATTAGGTACTAATATTAGTTCAACAGCATATTCTTTTAGATATAATGCTTTTCTTAATAATAAATGTGTTTCTTCAGGAAGTGCAAATAACATATATGCTGGTGTTCTTGTTTCTTCACTATTTTCAAATACATGTTGTCCTGATGAATCTTTAACATCTAATACTTTTATATTACTAATGAATTTACCAAACATTACTTCACCTTTATCATTTAAAGATTTGTAATAGATATTTATGTAACTTCCTGGTGCCATTGAATTAGCATATGTACTTGCTATATCAACAGGATAGTTGATAACTGTATATCCTTCTGGTACATCTTGAAATGCTGAATCTGGTAAATCTTCTTTGGATGTTACTAAATCAGTATAGAATAAACTTCCTTTCGCTATTATCGTATTATAGTTGGAATATTTACCTACTATATTTTGTTTTTGTGTATAATAGTTTCCTACTAAAAATGATTTTGGTACATTCATAATGCCTACCATACTATCCTTTATATAAGTTCTTGGTTGAATTGTTTCAACTGCGTATGGTACTTGTACTAATTCAACTTTTGAATTTATACGATAATTATAGCCTATGGCTAATATTACTAAACATAGTAGTACCCCTAATATTGTAACTGTATTTTTGTTACCTAATAATTTTTTCATCGAAGCTTTTAAATTATTCATATTTTTTCCTCCTTTTTATTTAAACTCTTCTTTATCATATTCATATTCATATTTTTCATAACTCCATATTATGTCATATTTTAGAGCTACTTTTTTATTTTCATTATTAACTCCATCTATTATTATCCATGGTAAGTTATAATCTTTACATCTTGCTTCATTTGCTTTTTCGCTGTTGTTACTGGTTTTATCTGAGCAATTATAATAATATATGCCTCTTAATGTGAAACTATCTGAATAACTTTTTATATCATTATTTTTAGAATAATCTGTTTTATTTGTAGATGCACTTGCCCAATCAATTTCTCTCCTTAATTTAGCTTTCAATAAATCGCCTTGTTCTGTAACTACAACTGGCTCTGATACATCTATTACTTTTTGATTTCTCATATTGGCATCGTTTATTTCCTTTGGTATATTTATTGCCTCTCTAATATTGATTTCACCATTTTTAATTCCTGGCATTGAATATACTTGTTGTGTATATGTTTCTTTTTTATATATTTCTTTTCCACCATTATCATTTATACTTTCTTTTCCAGTAAATTCTAATATACCAGTTAAATTATTAACTACATTATAATTGCTTGTGTCATTATATATCCTATATTGTTCTAAACCTGTATTAATCATTATTGTAACTTTAGGTGGTACTTCCATAATATCAAAAAATGATATTGTATATTTTGTGCCTATAAATAGAGTTGACTCTGCATATCTTCTAGTAAAGTTCTCAACAAACTTTTCTTTCACTATTCTTAAATCTCCTGTTTCTCTATAATATTTTATATCCATTGATTCTATCATAGAGGCTTCTGTTATTTCTTTAAGCAAATAGTAATCGTTTTCATTAGAAGTGGTTATTTGTTGAAATAATAGTATTATGGCTATACCTGTTATTCCTAATACAATCATTCCTACTGAGGCAAAAGACCATTTCATGGATTACCACCTTCTTGAATACGCTCAATTTTATAATTATCTTTAAAATAATTATTTATAAAATTACTTTTTTCTGTTTTTTCATTTATACCTGTCCAATCTAAATAATTATAATTTTTGTTATATTCTTTGATTTTAGAAACGCTTTGATTATCTAATTCTACTTGATACTCTAATTTAGAATATGATGATTTTAATCTATCTTTATTTGATTGTATACTATACCAATCATACCAATTTATACCAGCGTTTCTATTTGGGAATGGATTATTTAAATCTATTGGTCTGTATATGAAGGCATACTTATTGCTTTGATCTGGCTTATATAATCTACTAGTAACATTAACTCTACATGAACTACCATTATATGTCAATTCCCAATTATCTGTCCAGCCATCTACATCTTTTTCTTTTAATACACCGATTTTTGATATTTTGGCTTCTAAATATAAATCACCAGTATATGTTATTGGAGTATAATACTCATTGTTTATACCTTGACCTGGATTATTTGTATATTTTACTTTGCCAGTTCCCAAATCTACTATAGACTCTGGTAATAAAAATGTGCATGTTGTTGTGACTGTTTCTCCTTCATTAAATTTGCCTGTTTGTTCACAGCTTTTTTGAATGTTGCCTATCTTACCAATTTCATCACCATTTTCATCTTTTAAAGATACTTCTACTGTAATATCATTCTCTATTTCTTTTGTGCTTTTTAGTTTTGATGCTAATAAAGCTCTTATTTCACTATCATCGTCACCATATTTTTCGTCTTCTGAAAATTTCCATGCTACTGTGTTGTAATACATGAATCCTAACTTTATTCCACCACCTTGATATATTTTAGTTGGTGTTAAAATATTTGTCAGTGTAGCTGTCTGATCTAATTTTACATCTCTTCTATTTTTCCCTTTTGTTATTGTTTTTAAACATTTTACATTTTCCATTTTTGCACTTTCGTTGCATTTAGCTGAACTCGTGTTTTTGATTTCGACACATTGTTTTTCTGTTGATATTTCTTGCATTTTGTATAAAACAGATGAGTGAACAACACCATTTGTATCCTTAGTTAACTGTTTTGTTTTATATATTTTTTCATCACAATAATTTGTACTAGAGCCATTAGGCATGCTCGTTTTTAAAGTATTCCAATCTATTTCTATTCCATCATATTTATTATTTTCAGCATCATATGCTTTATATTCTCTATTAATTCTTACGATTGTTGGCCTTTTTCCAATTTCATTGTTTAAAATTGGATTGTCATCATAATCTACCAATCGAACCTTATTGTCTGTTTTTATCGCTGAGCAAATTAAACTAACATATATTCCGTTATCTGATGATAATATATCAATATCTGGTGGAATATTTTCTAGTATGCCCGTGGCATTAGGATTATCATCTTTTTTTGTTGAATTGTTCCATTTACCACTTATATTTTTTTTCCAGCCACTATTACCATGATAAATAACTGTAGCATTTTCCCAATTATCACGTAGTTCTTTATTATATATATCTTCCTTTTCTATATTTGATTCTTCTTGTGATATATCATCTGGTTTTATATAATTTGATGCTTTTACGACACGTCCGTTGTTTTCTATTTGATTATATATGTAATAAAATTTAGCATAGGACCAGCATTCTTTGCTAGGATTTTTCTGCTTGTAATCATTGCAATTATTGCTTAGCATTATTTCTTCTGAGTTGGTTTTTATCCATTCATTTTCAAAGTCTTTAAATAGTGTGTAATTTGTTGTTGATTTATATTCAATAATATTTGATTTAGTAAATGGCTCATCAAAGAAATAATAATTGTTAATTCCTTTTTTTTCTACCACATTATATTCATATCCATCTTTGTTATCTGCTAAAGTTATTGTAGGAATCAAAATGGAAAATGATAATAATGTTATTAATGGTAACTTTTTCATATTGATTCCTCCTTCTTTTTTATTCTAGTATTGTTCTTTTCTTTCTCTTTTTAATTATTAATATTAATAATGATATTAGTACTATTATTCCTATTCCTATAATTATATAAAGATAATATTCTAGTAGAAAATCTACTATTGGTTTTAGATAATCTTTTTTCTTTGTACTGTTATTATCTATTTTTTTATCATCTAAATGATTTGCTAAACGATATTCTTTTACTTTTCTTTCAAAAGTTTCTCTTGGTATCTCACCATCATAATATTTATTACAATATCTGAAATCTTCTCCATCTATGTCTTCACATAATGGGTCTAAAGAATATTCATTAAACTTTGGTAATGTTACTGTTATATCTTTCAATGTTTTATCACATTTTCCAGAGTACATATAGTAATGCCATGTGCCAGTTGTTAGTTTTAGTTTTAAGCCTTCAGATGATTCTTCAAATTGCTCATCTGTAAAAGGATATAGTTGAACATATACTCCATCTGGAATGTTTTTGGCTGTTACCATGAATTCATTATATGTTTTTGTACCATCTTCTTTTGTAACTTCTCCTAGATGTTTATATATTATTTCTATTTTATCTATTTCTTTTTTGATATTATTTTCTTCTTCTATAGTGCATTCTGCTTTAACAATATTTGTACTAAATATTGTTAACATCAATATGAATAGTAGGTTTTTTCGTTTTTTCATATTATTCCTCCCTACTCTGTACTATAATAATTGTACCACTTTTTTTGTTTTTTTCAAAGTAATTTTTGCTTTTTTTATTAAAAAGTGCTATCATTAATTATGGTGATTTAATTTATGAAAGATAAAAAAAAGAAAATTATTATTATAATTGCTAGTATTTTAGTGCTTATTGGTGTCATTATTTGTTTGTTTATTCATTCTTATGATAATAATCTTATTGAAATTAATTATAATGAGCTTAAGGAAAAAATAGACAATAATGAGGATTTTGTTTTATGTATTTCAAGAACTACTTGTAGTCATTGTCTGGATTATAAACCGAAACTTAAAAAGGTTGGATATAAGTATAAAATTGATATTTATTATATTGATGTTGATTTACTTAATGATGATGATCTTAAAATGTTTAAGGATACTGTTAGTTTTGATGGTAGTACACCTATTACTGTATTTTTTAAGAATGGGGAAGAAAAAACCACCGCTACTAGAATTGAAGGCGATGTAAGTGAAGAAAAACTTATAAGTAAATTAAAAACGAATGGTTTTATTAAATAAAACTATTCGTTTTTTAAATAATCTTCACCTTTAAACGGATCATATGTTAATAATCCGGGGAAGTTTTGCTGTCTTAATGCTTCATATGTTACTAAAGCAACACAATTTGATAAATTTAATGCTCTAATATTATCACTTGTTGGTATTCTATAACATCTATCTAAATTATTGTGTAATATTTCTTTTGGTATACCGGTGCTTTCTTTGCCAAATATTAAATATATATTTTTATTTTTATCCTTAAAATCTATTTCACTATATGGTTTTGTTCCATATCTTGTAAAATAATAATATTCGCCTTGATTTTGAGATATAAATTCTTCATAATCAATATATGTTTGATAATGAACCTTATCTATGTAATTTACTCCACTACGACGTATTCTTTTTTCATCTAATATAAAACCTAATGGTTCTATTAAATGTAGTTTGCTATTGGTTCCAGCACATGTTCTCATTATATTGCCGGTATTTTCTGGTATTTCTGGTTCATATAGTACTATATTAATCATATATTATATCTTCTTTCTCTAAGAATTTTATTAGACTATCTATATTATAATTATTATCTTTAATATTATAAATTCTTATTACTTTATCATTATTAAAAATTATTATTAACGGATCCTTGATATTATTATTTAATTCTGGATATTTTTCTAATAATTCTTTTTTGATTGTTTTGTTTTTTACTACTTCAGTTAAATCAAGGTATAAAATACTATTTTTTAATGATTTGTCTTGAATTACTTTGATGAATTTTTTTTCAAAGTTACTTGTTTTTTGGCTACCTACTACTGATGAATATATGACTGTACTTTTGTTTTCTATTAAGTAATTATTTAATTCATTATAATTTATTTTTTGTATATATTCATCCATTATGATAGTATTTGCTTTACTTTCTTCATATGCCTTTTGCCATAGGTAGAAATATATAACTAATATAACTGTAATAATTAATGTTACCGCTAATATAATATAATTTTTTAAGGGTAATTTCTTTTCCATATTTGCCTCCTAATTTATTGTACCAATTTATGGCTATTTTTTCAAGATAATATATTAAAAATATTTTTATTATGTTATAATATATGTGCTTATGTGAGGTGAAATGACTATGAAAGAGAATTATATTGATTATAAAAAAATGTTAATAGACATATTAAGATTACTTAATTCCTATTTCATATTTCCAAAAAAGCTTATATTAATTCATACTAATAAGTTTACAAAATATAAAATAGTCAATACTTCTGAAATCGAAGCAGTAAGTAAAAAGATTCAAAGTAGAAATATTGGTAATACAATGGAAGAAGAGCTTATTAATTCTTTTGTTTTTGATTTAAAGAAAACTATTTCTGAAGAATACTTAAATATAGGTATAGAAAATATTAAACAAATCAATTGCTATAGCAGTGAATTTATAAATTTCTTTTTTGCATTATTATGCTATGGAGGTGTATATATTAGTAGGATAAATTCTATTTGTATTAGCACTAAGGGAAATAAAGAAGTTTTATATCATGAATTATTACATGCCATGTCTGCTTTTAAGTGTAATGATTTATTTATTATTGGATTCAGACATAAAAATATAGGCCATGCTATAAACGAAGGATATACTGATTTGCTTGCCAAAAGATTATTAAATATTAAGAAATTTAGTTATAATATAGGTTATCCGTATGAAGCTATTGTTTCTAATATTATCGAACTAATTATAGGTCAAAATACAATGTATTCACTATATTTTAATGGAGATTTGTCGGGGCTTATAAATACTTTATCCAAGTATCAACCCAAAGATAATGTTATGGATTTCATTACGAATTTAGATAAAATCAACAAAATAACTTACTTACGTTTGGTTTCTTCTGTTAAAGATTTTAATGAGAATATATATTTAAATAATCTGTATAATAAAGTTAATATTTTTTTGTATGATTTATTATCTAATAAATTCGATAAATGTTATACCATTGATGATATTAATTCTTATTTATGCGAATCAAAAAAAATAATTGATTTAATTAATTTGCTGGATAAATACACTACTTTTGAAAGAGAAAAACAAATTTTTAATCATAAAACAGAGGTGAAATGACTATGAAAGAGAATTATAGTATTAAGTGTGAAAATATTTTAAATAATTTAGATAGTAAGAAAAAGTTATTATTACATAGTTGTTGTGGTCCTTGTAGTAGTTATGTTATTAGTTACCTTACTAATTATTTCGATATTACTATTCTCTATTATAATCCTAATATTTATCCTTACGATGAATATTTAAAAAGAAAACAAGAACAAATAAAGTTAATTAATGAAATTGATTGTTCTAATAATCTTGATATAATGGATTGTGACTATGATAATGATTTATATGAAAAATGTATTATTGGTTTAGAGAACGAACCTGAAAGAGGAAATAGATGTATGGTATGCTATAACTTAAGAATGGAGAAAACCGCTAAGATGGCGAAAGAATATAATTATGATTATTTTTGTACTACGTTATCTGTTAGTCCTTACAAGAATGCCGAATGGATAAATGAAATTGGTGAAAAATTGCAAAATAAATATAATGTTAATTGGTTGTATTCTGACTTTAAGAAAAAAGATGGATATAAACAATCCATCTTATTATCTAAAAAATATAATTTATATAGACAAGATTACTGTGGCTGTATATATTCTAAGCCCCATTAATCTTTTTTTGTATTAATATATAAGCCACTATTACTACGGCTATTGCAAGCAATATGCAAACTGTTCCTATAACTATATATTTATTTAAAGTAAATCCTGCATTTTTCTGCTTGCCAATATTTGGCTGGATATTCAAACCTGAGTTTCCTAGACTTGGATCAGATACTACAGCAACATTGTTAAGTTTTTCTGCCTGAGGATTTGGTATATTATTCAACTCTTGGCCTTCAATATTAGGAATTTGTACAGTCTCTGGGGTTACTACTTGATTTGGTGTTTCTATAGTAGGGTTTACTATATTAACTGGTTCTGCTGGAACAGATTCAATATTATTTGATGTAGCATTAGGTATTACAGGCTGCGGATTAGTTTGTGGCATAGCATTAGGTATTGGTGAAATATTTATATTGTTTTGCATTGGCTCCTGATTAATACTTGGTTCATTAATTGCCACTGGTTCTTCTGTTGGAATTGTCCATGTTGGAGTTGCTGGAATTTGTTCTTGAACTTTTTCCATATTTAAGTTATCATTATAAAATTTGATAGCATCTTCTACAAATTCTTTGTTTGTAATTGCTATTGAACAATTGGCAAAATATTCTTGACTTCCTAACTCTGGTATTTCTAAGGATAAATTTACCATTAGTTTTTCTTTTATATCTTTTAATAGGTCATTTGCTAATGCCCCTTTTTTGAAATTTGATGGTGTCAAAATTATAATATTATATACTACATTACTTAATTTATTTTTTTCTTCTGGTAAAATATTATCTATAAAGCTTTTACCCTCTGAGTTTAAAACCAACTTTGAAACAAATATTTGTTTATTTACTTCATTTTCATCGATGCTGTAAATTAAATAATCATTATTTTCATAATTGAATTTTATAACTGCTGTAGCATTTCTCTGTGTATTATTTGTTTTGTCCATCAATACAAAATTTTTATTCATAAGAAAATCCTCCTTGTTGATAGTTTCGGACTATCATTTATTCTGTGCTAAGTATATCATATTTTTTTAATTGTTACAATAGTTATCAGAATAAAAAAAAACTTTCTTATAATTTATTGTAAAGTTTTTTCTTTTGAATTTAATTTTTTTACCCTTGTTAATATTTCTTTATTTGTTTTTCTTGAATTATTTAAATTTTTCTTTATATTATCTATCTTTTTCTTGTTTTTAATAATATTATCTTCAATTAAGAGTATTTTTTTATATGATTTATCATATTCATCTAAGTTATAACTAAAAAAATTTATTTTAAATTCTTCTTTTAGTTTGTTAACTTCAACATATGCTTTATCTAAATTATCTTCGACATTTGTTATACTATATATTTTATTATCTATTTCGTTTATATAATCATTAGCACTATAAGTCACTCTATTTATTCTCTCATAGTGCATATTATCCAACATACAATTCAACATTTTTCTAGTTATTTTAGTTTGTTCACCTATTTTGGGGATAATTCCTTTAAATGGTGTTAAAGCAATTAATCCAATGTAATGGCAAGATAATGATAAAAAATTATCCATTCCTCGTAGTTTATATTTTATGTACGTTTTAGAATCAATTTTATTTACTTTCTTTAGTAATTCTTTCTCATATTTTATATACTCCCCTATGATTTTGTTGCAATCGCTTTCTATTGCATTTAAATTTTTAGTTTTAATTTTAGCTTTATTATATTTTTTATCTCTATTTTGTAATTCTTTAACTCTTAAACTTTTCTTTTTGTTTAATTCTTTCGTTTTATTTGTTAGATCTTCTAATTTATTGTTTAGTATGGTATATGTATTTAAAAGTGTTAACTTGTCTGGAATTTTATTATAATTTAATTCATTTATATGATTGCGATAATTGACAATATCATCAATTATTAATGAGTCATCTAATTTCAAAGGATCTTTAATTATATTTTTATTACTTAATATCTTATATTCTTCTTCTATTTTAGTTAATTTAAATTGCAATTCTTCTATTCTTGTTTGTATTTCTTTTGCCTTGTTATATAAATTTTTATCATCAGCATACTTATTTATTAAATACTCTTCACTTTCTATTTGCTTTATTTTCTGATTTAAATTATCTAATTTACTTTTAATTTTTAAATATATTTTTTCTTCTAACAAAAGGCATTCATTATCATTGGCAACTATAATAATAGATTGTTCATTGGAGTCATTATTTACTTTTGCTTCAATATTGTTATTACTTTCACTTGTATGAACATATATTTTCTTTTCTTTTACATATTCTTTATTTTGTTTTGTAGAGCGTATATTGTTATCAATATTATTATTAATATCTTTGTTGATTTTATTTTTATCAAATTTATCAATTATTTTCTTATTATTATTTTTATCAATTATTTGACCTATTGTACCAAAAACTAATAATGGTGAAAATATTATTAGTTTTCCTAGCTTTAATAACGAATTTTCTTCATCTAATTCTTTTTTCTTTATATATGAATATTTTCTTTCTTTAAATTTTTCTCTGATTGTAAATGTCATAAAATCACCAATATATATTATAGCAAAAAAAGAAAGTTTTTGCACTTTCTTTGATTTTTTAGCATAAAAAAAATATTGGCAACGTCCTATTTTAGCAAATCATCACTATCGTCGGCGCTGAAGTGCTTAACTTCTGTGTTCGGTATGGGAACAGGTGAACCACTTCGCAATTATCACCAATATACTTTATATATTTTTTATAGTTCTCTGAAAACATGATAATGTGATATTTTTTTATCAAACTAAAATAATTTAAGGGATTAAATCCTCAATCTATTAGTACTAGTCCGCTCAATGTATCGCTACACTTCCACTTCTAGCCTATCAACCAGTTAGTCTATCTGGGATTTTACTTGTTAAACAATGGGAAAACTCATCTTGGAGAGGGCTTCACGCTTAGATGCTTTCAGCGTTTAT
>CAKOOV010000012.1 GCA_934098435.1 uncultured Bacilli bacterium | reverse complement strand
ATAGTCTTTATTATTTACATATTTTATATTATTATAAGAATTTACAAGCCCCCCCCCCAATTAACAATGAGTTAACGCTTTTAAATAATACATCTTTCATATTTGAGGGTCACTTCCTTTCCTATTTTTCATATAAATATTATCATAATTTAATACTTTTTACAAGTATATTTTAAATATCTTTTTTTACTATAAATAATTGCATAAGCATATTACCATCACCATTACTAGTTTTAATAGCATTATCAATATCAGCAAGTTTAGATAAATATTTAACTAAATCACTCTCACTATAATAATAACTATCACTAAGTAAATACTTAACTCTATATACACTCTTAAACTCTAATATTTTAGCAATTTCATCATTAGATTTACCACTATTATATAATCTCTTAACCTGGTATAAAAGTCTAATTTGAGCAGCTATAATAGCTACTATTTGATTAACATCCATACCATTATCAATAAAATTATTATATAGTTTAATAGCCTTTTCATTATCATTTTTAAGTATACAATTAACAAGATCATATATAGAATCATCTATATTTTCTACTGTAAGTAAATCAATATCATTTCTATTAATAATTTTATCATTAATCTTATATAACATAAGTTTATCAAGTTCATTAGTAACATTATTAATATTATTACCTACTCTATTAATAAAATAAACAACATCTCCATTATTAATTTTATATCCATTATCTTTCAAATAATTATTAACATAATCATTTAAATAATTATCATTAGCTTCTAGTTTCTTAATTATACCATACTTCTTAATTAAATTAACTATCTTTTTCCTACTATCAATAGAATCACTATTACATACAAATACTAAATAACTATTAGAATTATAACTATCAAAATAATTCTCAAGTAAATTAATATTAGAAATATCTTTCTTATCTTTAAAATAACTATCCATATTAATAATAATAAATTTATTTAAAGAAAACATCCCAATAGTAGAAGCCTCATTAATAATACCATCAATATCATCTATATTATAATAAATAATATCATTATCACCAACATCAAGTTTCTTTTCTAAATCATTAATTTCCTTATTAAGTATTGCCCCATCACTACTATATAATAAATAAAAATTTTTCATTCTATATTATTTTCCTTACAACTATATCCTTTATCTTTATAATAAGTAAGTAATTCTTCTAGTTCACTAGGCATAAAATAATCATTAGAAGTATCTATTTTAGAAAATAATCTATAAGTATAATTATCATCATCAAACTTATAAGTATCTCCCTTTTCTATATATTGATAAAAATAACTATTATCTCTAAATTCTTTATAATAATCAGTATCATTAAATACATAATCTGAAGTAATATTAATAGTAGAAATAACATTTTTCGAAGTAAATACAAGTTCTACCTTTTCATTAATATTAGCGGGTAACTTCTCATGTGTATAAGACTTAGTACAAGTATATTCCTTATCCTTACCTTTTAAGACCTCTGGATTAACAAAGAAAAATAAAGCTACCACTATAATAAATAATATTAAAAATACATATCCAATAGAAAAACGTTTCTTAGGTTTATCTTCTTTCTTAATCACTTTAACCTTAGGTATAGTCTTATCATATAATTTATTTATATCAACATCAAAGCTAACAGGAGCATCATCAATAATTTGTATACTATCAATATCTTTAAGTGAAATAATTTCATAATTATCTTCATTCTTATCCGAAAGAATATCAGTAGTAAATTCCTTAACACTATCCTCTTTAGTATCTTTAGATAACATAACAACAAGTTCATTATTTCTAACAAATACAGAGCCATAATAAAGTTTATTTTTCTTATTTACATCATCAATATAACTATATATAACATATTTATTACCACTTTTAACACTTTTAAAAGCACCATAAACATTAACATACATAACTTCTTTTCCATAAGTAAATTTATAATCATTAATTTTAATTTTTTTTCCTATCATTATAAATCCTCCTAATAATATTATATAATAAATAAAATAGTTAGTAAAGAAAAAACAGATTATTCATACTTAATCTGTTCAGTAGTAATATAAAACTCTCCAGCAAAATTCTTACCTTGTTCATAATCTTGATTATTACCATTATCTTGTAACCATATAAGTACAGTATAAGTTTTAGTTTCACCTGTTTTTAGTTCAATATTTGAAGCAAGTAACACTTTTCCACTAGAAGGAATATTGCCACTAGAAATTCTATTACCATTAGCATCATATAAAATAAAACCAAGTGCATTATTATCAAATTCATTATTAGTTACATCAATATATATATTAAAATTTTGATCTAAAGTACTATTACTACTAGAAATAGAAAAACTCTTTTTATAAGTAGAATACTTAGTACTAAGATTAGGCTCACTAATTGGTAAAAGAGCATAAGTATTAATCTCTTGACCATCTATATAATTAATAGCCAAAGTACCAGTTTGAACTTTAGTACTATCATCTTCTTCTTTAGTAAGCAATGAAAAATAAGTAAAAGTAATACCAATAATCATAGTTATTAAAGTAAAAAATAACAAAAGTAAATAAAAAATATCATTTTTTTTCCTTTTACTATCTTCCATATCATCACCTAGTATAATGATAACAAAAAACACAAAAAAAAGCAATATCAAATTGCTTTTTTAAAACACATTATTGACTAGAACTAGCATCACCAGTGATACCTTGACCAGCTCCAACTACATCAACATGAACAGTACCATTAAATACAGCACCTTGTTCTACGTCATTAGCATCGCCTTTTTCATCAAGCCAAATAAATAAACGATAAGTCTTAGTTTCACCAGCATTAAGTGTAGCAGTAGCAGCTTTATCAGCAGCTAATATACCAAAATCACCATTATATACAACACTTAAACCATCAGCAGCAGCAATCTTAGTACCATTATCATTACCAGTTACACCTGTTCTATCAAAAGTAATAAACTTCAAATTATTAAAGCCTTTTTCAGCAGGTTTATTATTTTCAGGATTCTCACTATCAACAACAGCATCCTTTAAAGCTGTAGGAGTAATATATGCATTAATATCAACAGGATTAGTACCATTATTAGTTAATGTAAAATCATAAGTACCACATACCCTATAATTATTATCATCCATGCAAGCAACATACTTCTCATCAGTACCTGTACGAATCTCTCCAGCTCTTCTTACAGTTTCAAGAGCAATTTCTTGAGTAGAAGGAATAATATTATTTATAGCAATATTTTGTCCTTCTTCATAAACAATTTGTACAGTAGCAGCTTGAACTTTTACAGCATTTTCATTACTTCTAGCATTAAGTGAAAAGTATGCAAATGATGCGCCTATTATAGCAACAATCAAAGTAAGTACACCAACAATTCCTAAAAATATTCCTCTCTTATCTTCTTTTCTATTTTCATTATCCATAATAACTTCTCCTCTCTACTATCATATTAATAATAACAAAAAATAAAAATAATTGCAATAGATTTATATAAAAATAAAAAAATAGTTTACAAAAACTATTTTAAAAAATCATCAAATTGATCCCTAGCCATAAATCCAGTATATCTCTTTACTTCCATACCATCTTTAAATAAAATAACAGTAGGTATAGACATAACTCCATATTTTCTAGCAATTTCAGGATATTTATCAACATCAATCTTAATAAAATTAAAATCATGTTCCTTTTCCACTTCTTCAAATACAGGACCAAACATCTTACAAGGACCACACCAAGTAGCATAAAAATCAACAACAGCTTTATCCCTAATCAAAGATTCAAAACCATTTTCATAATGTATTAAACCCATAAATCCTCCTATTCCAATATTTCCTTATTATTTATATGTAATTTATTTCTATCAACTAATTTCCTAGCGGACTCTTTTGTAAGCACATTCTTATCAATCATAAGTTTAGTAATCTCAGTATTAATCTCCTCATTACTTTTATCTTTCCTATTAATAACAATATTATACACATTATCATATATATCTATCATTTCACTAGATAATGAAGACAATATAGGTGTATCATCTAACATAAAATTAACCATTTTAGATTCCCTAACAAACGGAATATTAAATATAGGTAAAGTAAGAATAACAAGAACAATAAATATATATACATAAGATTCAAGAATACCAACAAAAATACCAAGAATTTTAGATGGAATACTAAGTATAACTGTAGCCTTAAGTATTTTCTCAATAAGACCAGTAACCATAAGTACAGCCTTCAAGACAAAATATAAAACACCAAATATAATTAAAAAAGCAATAATCTCATAAAATAAAATATTTATAGCATCAATTCCCTTTATAAAACCAAAAAAATTAAAAAAAGGTAAATTCTCATACATAATAGTAGATAAATTATTTTTCAAAGTAAAAGATAAAATAACAATAACAAACATACCAACAAAATCAGTAGTCTTTTTTATAACCCCTGCTTTAAATCCCTCAACAGCCCCAAAAGCTAAAAGTATAATAATAACAAAATCTGCTACATTCATAATACATCCTCCTAAAAATATTATATACCAAATAAAGAAAAAAATAAAGAATATAATCATAAAATTATATTCTTTATTGTGTATATAAACTAAACCCCACTATTTTGACCATTATCATTATCATCATTAACTACTTCAAATATCATACTATTGTTAGAATCAAGATAATCATTTTTATAATGTACATCAAATTTCTTCCAATTAGTATTAACTTCAAAAGCAAGATATCCATTAGCCTTTTTACCAACAGCCAAATTACCACCTATTTCTTCATAGCCATCAATCGTACCAAGTATCACTGATTCATCAATAGCGGTATCATCTACATATCCATCAAAGTCATAAGTAGAAATATATGTATCCTCATCACCAATATTCTCCACAGTAAAGAAAAATACCAAATATTCTTTACCATCCTCCGGAACTCCAGAAAGAACATCTTCAATTTCAGAATATGTAAGTGCATTATTCAAAGTAACTTTAAGTTCATTATCAGTTAAAGTATCACCTATAGTACCACGAGCAGTAACAAGATTATCAACATAATTTTTAATATCAATACCATTTTTTTCTGCATAATTAATACCAACAATACTCAAAATAACTAATATCAATATAGGAAGTATAATAACACATCCAACCACAATTAAGACAATAGCCCAAGTAGGAAGCCCTTTCTTCTTATTACCTTTATTATTACCACTACCATTAACCATAGTACCACACTTAACACACATAGCGGCATTTTCTGGAAGTTCATTTCCACAATTAGCACAAAACTTAGCCATATCCTTCACCTCTCTACTCTAATTATATAATACTCATAAAAAAAATACAAGAAAAAGAGAAGAAAACTAAATATTTTCCTCTCTTATCTGTTCAATAATATTATGCTTTTTAATCTTACTAGAAGAATACATCATCGTAAGAAGAACAATTATAAATACCGAAACAATAGATATAATAATAGCCTCCCAAGGAATAATAATTGTACTTATATTCACCATATCAGCAAGTGAATAATGAATAAGAATAGTAACCCCTATACTAACAGGTAAAGCAAATATAAGTGACTTCATTCCAAAGAATAAACTCTCAAAGAATAACATTTTATTAAATCCACCTCTAGTAAGACCAATACTTCTAAGAATAGCAAATTCTCTCTTTCTAAGAGCCATACTAGTAGATATAGTATTAAATACTGAAGTTACTCCAATCAAAGTAACTAAACTAATAAAACCATACATAAGTATTTTAACAACCAATATTAAATTATTAGCCTGTTTCATAGTTTCTTTAATATTGGTATAATTAACATTACTATATTTATCTAAATCTTTAGTTAACTTATCAATATTATTAGTATTATCACTTATAATATTAAACTGTGTATAACTAATATCAATATCAGATATATTATCATATAATTTCTTATTAACAATAAGTTTAAAATCATCCATATAAGAAAACTCTTCAATTAAATCAAAAGACTTATTAGTAACGAAAATATTATCTATATTCTTATTACAATACTTAGTAGTATCCACATTCTCCTCATCATCATCAAAGTTACATATCTTAATATTAATATTACCATTATTAATTACTGGAATATCATAATTAACCCTCTTATTATTACCATAACTTACACCCTTAAATCTATTAAGTAAAATAACACTATCTTTATCTAAACCAATTAACTTTTTATATTTATTATAAGAATTATCATCTAGTACTAAAATATAAATACTCTGATATTTTAAATTATTTAAAGCCTTTATCCCATCATCACCATAAGCACTCTTATAAAAATCAAGATATTCATCACTATAAGTATAATTACCAATTATAGATAAATTACCAACACTATAAGAAACATATTCTTTAACATCACTACTTTTAACTATTTCATTAATTTTATCTAGTGCTTCTTTATTATTATCATCGCCAAAATAACTAATTTGATAATCATAAGGCACTTCACCCATCACACTACTAGCAGTATTTAAAGTATAATTCATATATGAAGAAAAAGAAATAAATAAAACAATGCTAATAAACAAACTAACGATAGTAACTCTATATTTTTTCTTATTTCTCTTAATATTCTTAAGAGCAATCTCTCCTTCTATTCCAAATAACTTATTAACAAACTTACTTGTTCTAATCTTCTTTTTATTAATTTTAATATCATCATTTTGTCTAATAGCTTCAATTGGAGAAACCTTACTTGCTCTTCTAGAAGGGATAAATGCTGATGCTCCAATAACAATAATCATAAATATTACTGGAATAATGATAAATAAAGGATTAGTAACGAGATATAACTTATATTCTAACATATCACCGATTAAATTATTAATAATAAGTACAACACATCCTATACCAATATAAGCACCAAGTATACCAAGTATAATACCTATTACTCCTACAACTACTGCCTCAAAAAAGACCGTATGAGATAATTGTCTCTTCGTAGCACCTATACTAGAAAGTAATCCAAATTCCTTCTTTCTTTCCATTACTGAAATAGCAAAAGAATTATAAATAACAATAATACACCCTATACTAACTAAAGATAGCATAATAATCATCATACCACCCATAGAGGACATAACATTAGAATAAGTACTCTCTCCATATAAAGCAAGTAAAGTACTATTATAGTTGATATCACTGTTATAGTTTAATTCTTTAGCTAGTTTTTCAGACTGTTTAATAATATTTTTATTCTTATTAAACATAACATATAAGTTTACATTTCCATTGTCACTATTTACATCAACTGTAAAGGCTGTATATCCAGAGGCAGAATAACTTTCAAAATTACTTCTATCAACTATACCAACAATTTTATAAGTATGAGTACCTTCAGTAGTAAGAAACTCACCATCAACAAGTTCATTATTAGCTAAAGTAATATTTCCATCTATATTCCTACTTCCATAAGTAAAAGTAACAATATCTCCTACTTTATAATCAAGTCCCCCATTAGTTATAACATGATTAGATATAACAATTTCATTTTCATTCTTAGGAATATCTCCTTCTATTAACTTAAGTTCATCAAAATATTCCCTATTTACACTAGTAATATACATATAAGGCTTATATTCATTACTAGATTCAATTTTACTAAAACCAATAGGTTTTTCATAGAAGTAAGTAAAATTCTTATTCTTAATATCATTAAGTTTTATTAAATCTACATCATTATACTTAGCCTCATACTTACCACTATAACCTATAGTATCCCTAATCATCAAGTCTTGAAAAGAAGAAAAAAGTAAACCAATACCAACCATCAAAGCAGTAGATAAAATAATACCAATAATTGTAACAATTGTTCTTTTTTTATTAAGACGTAAATTCTTAATCGTCAATCTATTTAAAATACTCATTTTATCTTCTCATCCTTAACAATATGACCATCTTCTAAAGTAATAATTCTATTAGCCTCCTTTGCAAGATTCATATCATGTGTAATCATAATAATAGTTTGATGATATTTTTCATTAGAAAGTCTAAGTAAATCCATAATCTCTCTACTAGCCTTAGAATCCAAATTTCCCGTAGGTTCATCGGCAAGTATTATATCCGGTTTAGAAATAAGTGCCCTACCAATGGATACTCTTTGTTGTTGTCCCCCAGATAATTCATTAGGTAAATGATTAACTCTTCTCTCTAGTCCAAGTATATCTATAAGTTCCTTTAAATATTTTTTATCCACTTTCTTACCATCAAGTAATATTGGTAAACTCATATTCTCTTCTACATTAAGAATAGGAATTAAATTATAAAATTGATAAATAAGTCCTACTTTTCTTCTTCTGAATATAGCAAGAGCATCATCTTTCTGTTTAAATACATCAACATCTCCCATAATAACTTTTCCACTAGTAGGTTTGTCAACAGCACCAAGAATATGTAATAAAGTAGATTTACCGCTTCCACTAGCACCAACTATAGCAACAAAATCTCCTTCGTCAATAGAAAAAGAAATATCATCAAGAGCCTTAACCAAAGTACTACCTTTACCATAATTTTTACATAAATTTTTAACTTCTAATATTTTCATCTTTTTATCCTTTCTATAACTTCTTCATAACTAATACCCATCTTAGTAAGTTCATCAATCTTTTCTCTAATAATACTAATTTCTTTATTAATCTTCTCATCAGTAGCCTTCTTAGTATTCTCTGATATAAAAGTTCCTTTAGTACTAATAGTGGTAATAACACCTCTATTTTCCAATATATCATAACTCTTCTTAACAGTATTAGGATTAATACCCAAATTACCAGCCATTTCTCTAATCGAAGGAATCTGCGTTTTCTCTTTTAAAATACCCAAAGCAACATATTTTTCAATACCATCAACAATTTGTTCATATATCGGAATTCTACTTTGATAATCCAAATTAATCATAATCTGTCTCATCTCTAATCACCTACTCCCCATACTCAGCTATATCATCAAAGGAAATCTTACTTTTTAATTCATTTAACTTATCTATTTTATTAGTTATAAAAACATTAGTTCCATTATTACTATAAATACTAATATAATCATACTCTTTATTAATATCAATATCATTAGTGGCATTATCAATAATAAACTTACTAATTTCTTTATATAATTCATTATCATAAGAACAATAATGATTATCTATATAATAACTATATATACTGTTTTCATTATCAAGTTTATTAAACATCTTCTTAGTATTATTATTATAATATCTCAAAATACCAAGTTCTAAATTCTTATCACCACTTACATTAAATTCAATATTTCTTACATTAAAATTATCATAAATATAAAGTGAAACATCAAATAAACCATCATCAGTATTACTACCAAAAATATTCTTATCATTTTTATATTTATTAACAATCATATCAGAAAGATTATTATTATCTATACCAGCATAACCATCAATATATTCAATAGCAAAAACACTATTATTCTTATATTTACTAAAGTCCTTCATAAATTCTTTATCATTAATAAGAATATTATTAATATAATCATAATTATCTTTAGTAGTATAAATAGTAAACTTATACATACTACCATTTACTTTAGTTTTAATATTATAAGTATAAACATAATCATCTAAAGAATCAGTATCTAAAAGTAATGATATACTATTATTAATTACCTCAGTATTCTTAGTACTTCCAATTACCATATCATTATCATCTAAGAAAGAAATTTCTTTAATATCCTTAGCATTAATATTAACCTCATCATCATCAGTTAAAGTTCCAACAAAAGCAACTATACCACCAACAATAACCAAACAAACAGCCATCTTAAAGAAATTAGTAACCTTCTTTCTAGTAATTAAATCATATATAATTAAATATGCAAATATAAGAACAAGTAATAAAATAACAGAAAAAAGATCATAACTAGATAAACTAAAATTCTTAATAATAACATATGAAAAACATAAAATAGGAATAGTAGTTAACGTTCTAACCAATATATGTACTTTTTCACTTCTAAATGAAGTCCCAACAACTTCAAATTTTTTAATATTAAATAATACCATTCCCACTATAATATATATTATACTTAGAAAGACCATCTTAATAATAGAACTATTAATATTACCATCGCCATCAATTCCAAATACAGTATTTTTAATAAGCTCATAAGGCATAGTATAAGTAATATTATCATACTTTTTTATATTAGTAGTATAAATATTATTTTTTCTATCCACTTCACACTTAACATTATCACAATAATAATTTAAAGGCTTACAACTATCATTTACGCATTCAATCTTAATAGGAGTATTACCATAATAAGAAAAATCATTAGAATTAATAAAAGTACTAATAAATGGAAATAAAAATAAAATAAGTAAAGTAACCACTATTGATGTAATCTTATTTGAAGATACACTAACAGCAATATTAGTACAAACAAATACAAATATATAAGAAATAGAATATATAAATAAAATATCAAATAACATTCTATAAGAAATTATAATATTACTATATATTAAACTAATAAGTAACATAATTACAAAATTAACAATCTGCATAATAAATATAATACAAATACCACCAATAGTATTAGTTAAAAATATTTGTTTTTTATTAATAGGCATCGATAAAGTAAAATCAATAGACCCCTTTTTATATACAAAGCCAAACAAAGTAAGCGAAAGAATAACTGGAATAATATACATACCAAATAAAACAAATCCAGATATTTCATAAATATTAGGCATAAACTTTGTACCATCACTACATTTCATAAGAAGAACAATACCATTAAGAACAGGAAGTAACAATATACATAGAAGAATAATAGCCTTAGATTTTTTAATGTTTTCCTTTAAATAATTAAACTTAAACAAATTTATTAAACTCATATCCTAACGCCTCCATTTCATAAATAAATACCTCTTCTAAAGTAAGTGGAAGATAATCAAGTATTAAAGGTTTCATCTTCTCTAATTTCTTTTTACTCTTTCCATCATTATCTTTAATAATAATTGTAGCTACACTCCCCTGCTTTTTAAAACTCAAAATCTCAAAATCTTCAAAATCTTCTCTATCAAAATTCTTTTCAAAAGATATCTGAACTTTAAACATATTTGTCTTAATAGTATCTATATCACTTTCAAACAAAATACCACCTTGATATAATAAACCAAGATTATCACAAATATCCTCAAGTTCCCTAAGATTATGACTAGTCATAATAATAGTAGTTCTCTTCTTATTCATTTGTTTAATAAGAATTTTCTTCATAGTATTTCTAATAACCGGATCAAGACCATCAAAAGTCTCATCAAAGAACATATAATCACAATTAGTAGATATAGCACATATAAGTGCACATTGTCTTTTCATTCCCTTCGAAAATGTACTAATTTTCTTATCTAATTTAAGATTAAGTAAACCTGCTAACTCCTTAAGATAATTCATATCAAAATCCTTATACATTGCCTCATACCATTTAGCAGTATCCATCAAAGTATAACCCGGATAAAAGAATAAATCATCCTGTACAAAAACCATTTTTTGTTTCATAATTTCATTATCATATACTTCTTCACCATCAACAGATATATTACCTCCATCAGCTTCATATAT
Source organism: uncultured Bacilli bacterium (assembly GCA_934098435.1). Taxonomy (GTDB): domain Bacteria; phylum Bacillota_I; class Bacilli_A; order RF39; family UBA660; genus CAG-302. The sequence continues at coordinate 25,984 of CAKOOV010000012.1, read as the reverse complement.
ACCCATAATAGTTCTAAGAAGTGTACTCTTACCAGAGCCATTAGCTCCTACTAAACCATAAATAGAATTATCTTTAATATTACAACTAAGATCTTTAAGTACATAATCTTTATCATATTTTTTAGATAATTTATCTATCTTTATCATATAAAATCTCCTTTCACCATCAATATATGATTGTACTATCTGCACTAGTACAATTAAATCATACTACATAATTAAATTATTGTCAAGAAAAAAATAATATTTATTTAGGTATTTCCCCATACACAAAAGACATAGTAACATAACCTATTTTAGGAGGTAAAAAAATGAATAATTTAAACGATTATTATAATTACTTAAATAATTATAATGATATGAACTTTATGACAAATCCAAATAATATGATTACTGATATGAATTACCAAACAGCATTTCCAAATACTTTTATGATGCCCACTAATAATAACATATCAGATTCACAAATAGGATTTAAAAGAGGTAACATGTTTGATAACACCTACAGTGAATACAAAAACTATAAACCACAAGAGTTAAAAGCTTCAAGTGAAAGAGAAGATTTAATACTACAAATAGATGAAAATAGATTTGCTATAATCGAATTAGGACTATACTTAGATCTATATCCAAATGATATCAATGCCCTAAACAAATATAATAGTTATTTAAAGAAAGAGAAAGAATTAATAACCATCTATGAAAGTAAATATGGACCAATGACTCTAAATAGTCCAGTCCAAACAAATACTTGGTTATGGAATAACTCGCCATGGCCATGGGAGGTGCAAAAATAATGTGGAAATATGTAAAATCTCTAGAGTATCCCGTTAACATTAAAAAGAAAGATTTAAGAATGGCCAAATATTTAGTAACACAATATGGTGGACCCAATGGAGAACTAGCAGCAGCATGGAGATACCTAAATCAAAGATATACCATGCCAGATAATAAAGGTAAAGCTTTGCTTACTGACATTGGAACAGAAGAATTAGCTCATGTTGAAATGATATCCGCTATGATATATCAATTATTAAATGGTGCCACCCTAAAAGAATTAAAAGAAGCCGGCTTAGAATCCCACTATGCTGAACATGGTTATGGACTATATCCAACCGACTCTAATGGTGTACCATTTACCGTATCATACTTTGCCACAACTGGAGACCCACTCGCCGACTTATCCGAAGACATGGCAGCAGAACAAAAAGCCAGAGCGACATACGAAAACCTAATAAATTTAACAGATGATCCAGATGTCATAGGACCATTACTATTCTTAAGGCAGAGAGAAATAATTCACTTCACTAGATTTAAAGAGCTATATGATGAATATAGAAATAAATACAAAAGTAAAAACTAAATACCTACCTATCTAGGTATTTTTTTATATAAAAAAAGAAAGAAGTTATTTCTTTGCATCAAACTTCTTTCTAGCTTCAGTATTTAAAATAAACTTTCTAAGTCTAATATTCTCCGGTGTAATCTCAACAAGCTCATCACTATTAATATAGTCAAGACAATACTCCAAAGTAAGAGGTCTAGGTCTTTTAAGTACAACAGTATGATCAGAACCAGATGCTCTAGTATTAGTAAGTTGCTTTCCTTTAACAACATTAACAGCAAGATCATTCTCTCTATTACACTCGCCAACAATCATACCTTCATATACTTCAGTACCAGGTTCAATAAACATAACACCTCTATCTTCTAATTGACCTAAAGCATAAGCTGTAGCTTTACCTGCTTCAGTAGCAACAAGTACTCCAACCTTTCTCTCAGTAGAATTAATATCTTCTATTGGCAAATACTCTTTAAAAGTATGATTAAGAATACCATAACCTTTAGTCAAAGTCATAAAATTAGTATTAAATCCAATTAATCCTCTTGAAGGAATAGTATAATTAAGTCTAATTAAATTGTTAACATTAGACATATTATCCATTTTTCCGCCTCTTAAACCAAGTGCCTCAATAACATTACCTACACAATCATCACTAACTTCAATCTGAACATCTTCATAAGGTTCACATTTAACCCCATCTATCTCTTTAACAATAACCTCAGGTTTAGATACTTGAAGTTCGAAACCTTCTCTTCTTAAATTCTCAATTAAAATTGATAAATGAAGTTCACCTCTACCAGATACTACCCAAGACTCATTACCAGATTCTTCAACTTTCAAACTAACATCTTTCTGAGTTTCTTTAAATAATCTTTCTCCAATCTTTCTAGCAGTAACAATCTTACCTTCTCTACCAACAAAAGGACTATTATTAACCATAAAAGTCATCTTAAGAGTAGGCTCATCAATTCTAAGAATAGGAAGTGCCTTCTCTTTACCAACATTACAAACAGTCTCACCAACAGAAATATCCATAAGACCAGCTATAGCAACAATATCTCCTGCATCAGCTTCATTAATTTCAACCCTCTTAAGACCATCAAAACCAAATAATTTTTGAATTCTAAATTGTTTGATACTACCATCAAGTCTAACACAAGAAACCATTTCATTAACTCTAATAGTACCACTATGAACCTTACCTATACCAATTCTACCAACATATTCATTATAATCTAAAAGTGCTGGTTGAAATTGTAAATCACCATTAATATCAGCTTTAGGATCAGGTATTTCATCAATAATTAACTTAAATATATCATCATAGCTTTGACTCTGTGTATTAATATCCGGATCAAGACTAGCAGTTCCATTTAAAGCACTAACATAAGCAACCTTAAAATCAAGCTGTTCTTCACTAGCACCAAGTTCAATAAATAAATCAATAACTTCATCAAGTACTTTATCAACCCTTGCAGTAGGTTTATCAACCTTATTAATAACCACTATAGGTTTAACACCAGCTTCAAGAGCTTTTTTAAGAACAAATCTTGTTTGTGGCATTGTACCTTCATAAGCATCTACCAAAAGCATAACACCATCAACCATATTCATAATTCTTTCTACTTCTCCGCCAAAATCAGCATGACCAGGAGTATCAAGAATATTAATTTTATAACCATCATAATGAATTGAAGTAGTCTTAGCAAGTATAGTTATTCCTCTTTCCCTTTCAATATCATTAGAATCCATTGCTCTAACAGCAACATCCTCATTTTCTCTAAAAGTACCAGATTTCTTAAGTAATTGATCAACAAAAGTAGTCTTACCATGGTCAACATGAGCAATAATAGCAATATTTTTAATTTTCATAAATTAACACCTTCTTTTTTCCACAAGTTATAATTATACCACAAATTATAACTTTTGCAAAGTAATTTCCACAAAAAAAATGGATAAGTACTTCTACATAGATTTGCAATCTAAATAACAGCTTAAAAAAATAACAATAAATTTAATATTGCCATTTTTTAATTAAATATATATATATCACATTAAGAACTATAAATTATTAATACGAAATATCAATTTTAGGAACTTCAATTACAGGACGAACACCAACCAAAACATCAGTTCTCTGAACCTCTATACTATGTACTCGTCTCGCAGTAGCATAAATTATCCAGCTATGACTTGACATCGTATTTCTAGGAGTCTCTAACCAATATCCATCGAACTTAGAATTATCTTTCTTTGAAAAATTAGTATTCTCCACTAAATAAACATGGTCATTTAATTCCCCATTTTTCCAAGTAGGAATATAAAAATCAACAAGTTTTTTTACTTCTGCTAAAGTCAAAAATCTAGCAGCATATTTAGAATAACTAAATACTTCCGGAAAAGTATGACCATCTTTTGTACTATTAGTACCATATTCATTAACTATTTTTCTTTCAGAATTTACTAAACTAACATTACTCCATTCATCAGTAGTAGGAAGTTGTTCAACAGCAGTTACAGGACCATGCCAATTTTCTGACAAAGTATAATACTGATAATACTTATTATTACTTGGTTTACCTCCACTAACATTATTATAATAAATTAAAACAGCAACATCACTATTATCCAGCATATCAGTAACATAATAAAATCTTTCCGTTTCAGCATCATAAACCCCATCTCCATTAACATCACAATCAAAAGCATCTCCAGATGTTAAAATACCTTGATTGCCCAAATTTCCATAAGTTATTGTGCTAGTACCCATAGTTCCACCAGGTTTATATCCCATACCATTACAATAATTTCCAAGGCATTCTTCAGTATGAAGAACTGTTGCTCTTTGACATGTTGGCATTCTATAATAAATTTTAATATCACCAGAAATATTTGGAATAATTAAATTATCATTAGAATATTGATAATCACTATCTTTATATAATAATTTATTATTCATAAATATCTTTATAAAAGAATCTTCTTTATTTAATATACTTAAATTCAATGTATCTCCTTCAATTACTTCTGTAGGAAATTTATCACTACCAGAAATATTATAATAAGAAACATTAAAAATCCTTCCAAATTTAAAACTCAAAACAAACTTGTTTTCATTATCATTAACATTTACGCCATCTTTATATGATATCTTAATTTTAATTTTTTTCTTAATTCCCAAAGAACACTGTTCATTTTCACAAATCTTATCTTTTAAATTATAATCTAAAAATTCAAACTTCAAATTGTCATTATTAATTGATGCACTTATCATTCCCATTGCAACATTACCAAAATTATGAATTTCAACATCATAAATAACATAAGAATCACTATTATCTAATCCAATACTACCAGAAATATTAGCAATATTATAATCCTCATAATAGCTAGTAGCGGTATTTACACTATCAACACTAACATTAGTAATTCTTATATCCTTATCAATCCGTACAATCGCATTTATATCATCAATTACCAAATTATTTTGAAAAGCCGAAAAACCAACACTTAAAAATATAACAATTAAAACTATTATCACAAAAGTAAAATAAATTAAACTATTACTCTTTTTAAAATTTTTCTTTATTTTCATAATTTCACGTCACCGCAATTTACTTCCTTTGAATTTACTGCATACACATATAAATTATTCTCGTTAAGAATATAAAATATTGACATAGCATGATCTTTAACATTATAAAACATAATTGGAGAACGTAAATTATCTCTAACATCAACAAGTTCAGTAAAACTATTAATTAATAAAACATTATAATCCTTTTCATCAGGAAATGTCGATGTTTCCACTATCAAGCGATCATACTCTCTTAAAATTTTATTAATAAATTTATCATATTTACTTACTAATTTAGTATATTTTCGTATTGTTAAAATAGATAACAGCAAAAAAACAAGTGACAATAAAAGGAAAAACACACCAAAAATAAATTTTAAATGGTTATTAATAACTATTGTATCAGAAGCAATAAATTTATCAACATTCTTATTTATTTCTTGTATATTAAATTTTATTTCAATAGCTTTCTGTGATAATGGTATTTGAACTGATATTTTACTAAACGTAGGAATATCTTTATATTTAGAATTAATATTATTATAAGTGTTTAAATATACCTCCAAATAACTTTGTGAATCAACACCATATTGAGATTTAAAATTAGATGCAATATTATTATAGTATTCATAATCAATATCAACTTTTTTATTCAAATTATATAACGTCCCATTATTTTTAACCGAATCATTTGTCTTAGGTACTAAGACATATTCCTTTTCATAATATTTTGTTTTAGTATCATTATTTTCAATTACAAGTTTAGCAATTATTTCATAGTCGACAGAATCAACTGAATCGTCAAGATTACTATTAAATTGATAATTAAAATCAAATGATATACTTTTTATTAAACTAGCTACATAAGACATATTAGAAGTTAAACAGTCATCCTCAAAAAAATCATTATCTTTTAAACAAACAGAATATTTAACATCACCCTTTTCTTGAAAATGCAATTTTTCATTATTTTTAACACTTAATGAATTAGTAACAAATATACACCCTATTAACACAAAAGCGCAAAAAAGTAACATACAAAAACAAAACTTATATAAAAGATTATTTTCTTTTTTATTTTTAGCACAATATACATTCTTTGTCATTTTTACCACCTTTCATTAAGTAATACAGTTGGATAGCCCACAAATGGAATTCTAAACGTAACAATTCCAACAAACATATCAGCTGTAACTTTATATCTATCATAATTATTGTTAGCATCACCTTTTGTATATATAAAATACTCATCACCATTGTTAACAATTCTATAAATTCTATGAACAATTACTTTTCCATCATATTCATAAGCCAATATATCTCCAACCTTAATCTCATTAAATTTCTTATCAATGATAACTACATCACCTTTTGATATTTTAGGTTCCATAGAACCACTAGCTACAGCAATTGCATAATATCTAAAATATCCAGACACAGCATAAACTAAAGCACAGATAAAAATAATTAAAGGAATAAACAATAAAAATTCTCTTTTACTCTGCCTATAGTCTTCAAGTATACTTTCTTCAGTTCCATTCTTTCTTCTCCATTTATTTATTTTCATAAGTACAATCAGCGGAAAAAGAAGAAAAATTAAAGAATAAAGATATTCATTAGGATTTGGAATTATTGGAAGTAAATATTTATACAAGTTCATTATCAGTAAATATACAATTATAGGTTTATAGCCAAAATTTAAATCTACATATGAACATAAAATATTTTCCGAAATAGATGGTAAAAAAGTTAATGCTATCAACAAAAAAGTATCTTTACTAAAACTTACAGAATGAGAAGAAAATGGAACAACATTATCAATTATAATAAAAAATATACAAACAAGAACAATTAAAATTTTTGACTCACTAGATTTCATCAAAAGTTGATATCTCAAAAACTCTTTTATAAAAATATAAACTATAATAGGAAAAATTATATTACAAAAAGAATTTATAGTTAAATAGTTAATATTTTTTGCAAATCCTATTAAAATACCTGATATATAATAAAGTAGAAAAAAAGACATTAAAATAATAATCATTTTTAAAATCATATCTTTACTATAACGATGCTTATCTTTTTCAAATCCAAAGACAAAATATACAATAGCTAAGGATAACAAAAGAATAATATTCAATTCAATTTGACCTATCTTTTTAAATATTAAACTATCTAAAAGTAAAATGAAACTGAAAGTAAAAATAAATATTATTAATTTAATGTAGCTTTTTTTCATTATTATTTCCCACCTTTGAAGTAACAACTATACTTCAATATGTTATTTTAATCAGCAGAACTGTAATTCAAAGCAATATTACCAAATGCAACAGTAAAGTCTCCATCAGCTCTATCAGCACCAGCTTCATACTCTAAAGTAACTGTTACCAATTCACCTGTTCCTTTACCTAAAGCATGTCCAGTAATAGATGCCATTCCAGTTGATGTCTCGATTTCATTTCCAACTTTTACCTTTACAGAAATCTTTTCACAAGCCTTTTGAACCAAAGCATCTGTAGTTTCTTCACTAGCAGTGCAAACTTTAGTAGCATTTTGGCCAGCAACATTTCCAAATATTATACTTTTCAAATAAGCATTTAATTCACCAGCATTATATGCATAAAACTTGTATACAACCGATTGACCAGGTTCAGTAAATGTTGCACTTAGCTTAGAAATAGTTGGATCCCCACTATTATCAATAACACCATTAGTTGTTACTAAAGAATTTGGAGTAGCAGTTGGTACAATCTCAGCAACCTCTACTTTATCCTCAGAACTAGAAAAATCAACATTCATAGTACCAGTATCAGGTTTAACATTTGCACTTGACTGAATATTTAAAACACTAGAAAAAGCTGCAAACCCCACTGATAAACCAATAATTGCAATAACTAAGGCTACAATTGCCATCACCTGTATTTTTCTATTTTTTTCCATTTTCTATCCTCCTATGATCATAATTATAACATAACAGTTTTTTTTTATCAATATATAATAAAAGTTATTTAAAAAATTTAATTTTGTGAAATGAAAAAATAAATTCATACTTAATAATTATTATATTATCATTAAAAATCATTCACTTATAAACTAAATATTCTTTTTCTTTCGATAATCAATAAAATCTAATAAAATCATAACAAAAATATATATACCAGTTATCTTAAACAATATATACATAATATTCTTAGATACAAATATAAGAAGAACACCAAGAATAATCGAAACAATTGATACAATCAAATTACCAGTTAATTTACGATCAAAATACTTAGTAAAACTACTAGTAGCCATAATAAACAAAAGTAAAGATACAAGTACAGGTAACATTTCTAAAAACAAGAAATCCCCATATTTATATATAAACATAGCCATCCAAGCACACATAACACTAATAATCATACTAGAATAATTTCTAGTTAAATATTCCTTATCCATAATAAAATTAATAATTTGTACAATAGAAATAATAGCAAATATAACCACAAACAAATAATTAATAGTACTAAGAAGTTCATTAGTAGCAAATATAAGTACTAAAGAAAGAACAATACCAAGTAAATAATAAAAACCCTCACTAATTTCAAATCTCTTAGTATCTTTATCTCCATTTATAACTTCAAGTTTAACTACTTCCTCAGTATTTTTAGTAGTTTTTTTATTAGTATTCTTTTTTTTACTTTCACCACTTTTTTTATTATTTTTTTTACTTTCATTATCTTTTGCCACATTAAACACCTACTTTCATATAAATAAATTATACAATAAACTAGTAATATTTACAACTATATATATATATTTTACATCACATTATTACAAAAAATAAAAAGAAAAGAATTATATTTTCTTTTCTTTCTTTAAATAAGTATTAAGCTTAATATAAGAAATATTTCTGCTCATCTCATCAAAAATATCTTCTAGTAACACATATGTTGGCATACCCCTCATCTCCTTTTATATAAGATTAGCATATAATTCCAAAATTTGCATTACATTCGACAAAACTAGACAAAACTAGATATTAACTTTTATTAATTCTTACCTTAATCTTAGACGTTTTAGCAAAGTAACTAGCTTTAACATCATCACCCGTTACATTTACAGAAACAGAATGTTCTCCTTCTCCAAGACCCGATAAATCAACAGTTGCTTTAATTGCCGTAGTATCAATATTATTAAGAACTTCTTTAGTACCTTTAATAATAACGGTAGTCTTAGAAGAGTTCTCCCCAATAGCTCCAGCTTTTAAATTAGGTCCAAGATTAATTGCATCAATTCGAACATCATTAACTTCCATACTTTCTTCATCACCAAGAGAAACCTTAACAGTAATAGTTTTTTCTGATATTTCTCTAATACCATCTGGTTTAGGAATAACAGCAGTATAAGTCTTATTACCAGACAAACCACTAACATCAATCTCTATAGGTATATAAGTCTCGGCATATTTATTAACAACTTCTTCATCACCATAAATATTAACACTATCAACAGAAGCAGTAATAGAACTAATAGCCTTTCCAAAAGCTATCTTATCAATATTTTTAGGAATAACCTTAAGTTTAGCACTACCACTATAAGATTCAACATTAACAGTTGCAGATACATTTTCAGGAACAATTTCAACATCGACAACATTTCCATATTTATCGTAAGCAACAAGTTTAACTTTATCTATCTTATTAACTCCAGATTCCGTAATACTACCAACATCAACAAGAGCCTTAACTGTAGCAACATTATTAATATTATGAACAGACTTTTCATCATCAGTTCCCTTAATAATAACCTCTTCTTTATCTAAAGTAATAGATTGAATAGATAACTTACTATTTAACTTATCCTTATTAATAACATCAACAGTAATATTTTTAGTTGCAGAAACCTTCGAATATACATTAACAGTAATAGAAGAAGGATCAAGTTTATAATTAACAGAATTAATAGAATTCTTATAACTTAAATCAACTTTATGTGTACCTACACTTAAATTAGATAAATCAACAGTAACCTTACCAGTAGATAATTGTTTAGCCAAATATAAATCTACAGTTCTACCTATTAAAGTAACATCTGCCGTCTCAGGAATACCTTCAATAACATAAGCTTCCTTATTATAAGTAGCTTCAACAGGCTGATTTGCTAAAACTTCAGCAGCACTATCAATAACAGTACTAGCCTGATTATTAACATAATAATAAAAGAACAATGAAATAAACAATGAAATAAAAACCAATGTATTTTTCTTATTTAACCACTTTTCAAATTTACCAGCATTTTTATCAGTTTTTTCACCAATATTAATTACTAATTTAGTAATAGGAGTTATAAATACTTTATCAATAAAATTACCAATACCTCTAAAAAACTTCTTAATAACTTTTATAATTTTTTTAAGCCTTTTCATTATTATCATCCTCCGCTTCATCTTCAAACTCATCATCTAAAAGGATTTCCTTCTTAGGCTTAAGCTCTTCTACTAAAATCATCCTAGCATCATCTAACGAAAGATTATAATTTAAATTGCCACCAATAGCTATAGAAATCTTACCAGTTTCTTCGCTAACAACAATAGCAATAGCATCAGATTCCTCACTAATACCAACAGCAGCCCTATGTCTAGTACCAAGCTTTTTACTAATCTTAGTATTAATACTTATAGGAAAAACAGCTCCAGCAGAAGTAATCTTATTTCCTTGAATTATAACACCACCATCATGTAATGGATTTCTAGGAAAAAATATTGATATAAGTAATTCAGAAGAAATATCAGCATATAATGGTTTACTTCTTTCAATATATTCATTCAAACTTATATCTCTCTCAATAACAATTAAAGCACCTATTCTAGACTTTCTAAGATAATCCACAGCGGACATAACTTCATAAACAAGTTTTTCTCTTTCATCAAGAGTAAGCACCTTATGTCTTCCTAATAATTGTTTTCTACCTATATGTTCTAACATACTCCTAATTTCAGGTTGAAATATAATAATAAGTGCAAGCGGTCCCCACATAATAACATATTCTAAAAGCAATCCAATAGTAACCAAATTCAATGTATCACTAATAAACTTAACAATAAGAACAACTAAAACACCTTTAAAAAGTAATACCATCTTTACATTATTTTTAACATTCTTAAGTAAATAATAAACGATTATCCACACAAGAGAAATATCAATAAGCGCCCTTAATATAGTTAATATACTATCAATCATAACAAAATCATCCTTTCTATTTAACCAAATAAATAGCCCCTTGTACACAAAAATAGCAAAGCAATAAAATACCACCAAACAAAAGTAATATATTACTAATAAAACCAGAATTAGAATGAATAATAACCTCGTTATCATAAGTTATATCATTCTTTTTATTCAAATAATTTAAGAAATCATTCTTAGTTATTATCCCATATGTTCTATATAACTTTTTAACTTTAATACCATCATATATCATATTAAGCTTATTAACATCATAATAAGATATAGTAAACCCAAGTTCCTGATAAATCTTCCTATTTTTATCCATATTTTTAGAAGATATATTAATATAAGAAATATTATTATCCTCAATTAGCAGTTTAATTCTTTTATAAATAAGCTGCCAACTATCAGCATTAATATAATCATCTTTTGCAATTAAGTAAAGAGTACCATCAATAATGCGATAAGTAATATAATCGTTAAGTTTATTCCATTTAACATTCTTTTTAACTGTCATCTTACATTACCACCTATAATAATTTTAACACGATAGATATAAAAAAGCAAGAAAAAAAGAGTAGAGTTCTACTCCTCATTTTCATAAGGTTCCACTCTACTCAAATAACCAATATATACAATTTGAGCATCATCATTTTCTTCAAGACAAGTAATTAAAACAATACATTTTTTTGTAGGATCACAATATATATCAGCATAACCATCTTTCTTTATAACATAACTTTCACTATAAATAAATTTATATAACTTATCATCATTATAAAAATTAATATCATCTCCAAGCTCCATATCCTTAAGTTTCCCAAAATAAGAATAATAATAATTACCATTATGAGCAGCAAATATAATTTTATTATCATCTCTCTTCATAAATTCAATATTATACTTAACATCATTATATTCACTATCAATATCAACTATCCCCCTTTTTAAATTAATAGAAGGAATCTCAATAACTGAAGTATATTTATATTCATCATCGTACTCATCATCAATCTTATTATCAAAATAATCAATAACAGCCTTATTATTTTTATTCGTATCACTAAAATATTTATAAAAATATCTTCCTAAATAAATAGAACAAATACCAATAACAAATATACAAAGTAAAAGTATTTTTTTATTATCCATAAAAACAATGCAAATAATAACAAATAAAACAATAGTAATCAAAATAAGTCCATTAAGAATACCAATATTAATACCAGTATTAGGAATAACTATTCTCTCATTATATATATCAATATTAATATCACTTTTATCTAATGTAAAATATACGTTTTCATCTAATACCCTATAACCAGTACTAGCCTCAACCTCCGCTATATAATATTCACCATAAGGCAAGTCCTCAACAATTATTTGACCATTGTTATCAGTATATCCTTTATATATAACCTTATCATCCATATTTCTAATTTCAATCAAAGTATTAGCTAATTTAATATTACTATTACTTTCATATTTATTAACAATAACCTTACCTTTTTTCAAATGATTAAAAACATCAAGTTCATAATTAATAATTTCCGTATATTGATCTTTATAATTAAGTTCAATATCATATATATCTTTATCTATAACATTATTATAATTAGATTTAACCTCTTTCAAATAATAACTTCCTAATGGTAAATCATTATACTTACACAATCCACCATCATCAGTAACGCAACTATCCACTAAAGAATCTTTATCATAAATAAGTTTCCCATTTTCATATATATCATTTTTAGCATATAATTCAAAATATACACCATCTAAATAAATATCTTTATAGTAGAAAGTATCATTATCATATATTACATCTTCCCCATATTTATTAATAATAATATTACCCTTAACCTTCTTATTATAAAAAGGAATTTCTAATAAAACACCATAATCATCATCATTAATAAAATTAGAAGATTCATCAATAGTAAACCTAATACCATCGCTATTATATGTATATCCATCCATATAATCATCAACTTCATATAAAATATATTCTCCAGCAGATAATTCCATAGGAGTCACAAATACACCATCAGCATTAAGTTCAAATTCATCTATTATTTTAACTTCTGGATATGTAATTTTAAAAGAAACATATTCATTATTCTTAACATCAAATATTTTAAACTTAATTTTACTATCAATAACATTCTCAAGAGTATCAATATCTTTCTTAATTATTTTAATCTTAGAAGTAATCTTACCATCTGATAAAAGTTTATATATAGGCCTACTATCAAAAGTATCAATAGCAACTTTAAAGTCATCAACTTTATAGTAACCTAAAGTAGAATTATCCTGATGAAAAGTATAAGTACCATAAGGAAGTATAATACTAGCATAACCATCATTATCTGTAGTAATAGTATCATATAAAATATTATTCTTATCATAAATAATAAATTTAATTCCCTCTTCACCTGTCATAATTCCAGTTTCATTAGTACCATAAACCTTAAATAAATCTACTTTTCTTCTTATTACCTCATCATATACAGTAAGACTAATATTCAAATTATCCTTTGTAATATCAACATCATAAGTATTATCATCTAAAAGATATCCTTTACCCGGTTTAATTTCTTTTATATAATAATGTCCAATAGGTAAATGAGAAATTTTCTCCTTTTCACCAATAATAAATTTATCTATCAACACATTATCACTATTATATAATCCATAAACGCTACCTTTAAGACTAGCCTCACCAATAGGCAAATCACTTCCAGTATCATAATCTAATTTATTTATACTAATACTACCACTAATAAGATTAACTTTAACTTTACTAGTAGGTGTATTAATATCACCAACAGTCATCATTTTCTGCGAACTACCAGAAGTATACAAAAGAAAGTTATCACTAGTATATTTAGGTTTTTCTAAAACAATTTCTCCACCATCAAAATCGTTACCAATAATCAAATTACTACCAAATATTGAAACACCTTTAGTTTTAACATCATACAAATATAAAGTATCATTATCATCAGTAATAACATTATTATCTCCTAATACAACATCAAATTCTTTACCATCAAAAGAAGGCTTTTTATAATGTTTTCTATATAAATCATAAATTTCTTCTTTTTCCCTTTCAATATAAACAAAAGAATCCGGATTCATATTATTAACCCATTTAACATTGGTCCTTATAAGCCTAGTCCAAATAAGTTCTTGTGTAGCCATATAAAACTTATCAGTATGATGTCCAGGATAACTATAACCATAATAAGAAATAAGCTTAATATAATTCAAATCATCAGAATTAATATTAATATTATCAAATGAATCATATACATTATAACTCATACTACTAATACGCTTACCAATTTCTAAACAATAAGCTATATTGCCATTAAAAGAATATTTACTACCTTCTAAAAACCTTGTTCTTCCTAATTCAGCATCATAATAATAAACATATATATTGTCATACCTATTACTAACAAGATTAACAGTATTAGCTTTTACAAAAAATGGAATCATAGTAAAAATAACAGCAATAAAAAATACAATTTTTTTCAATTAAAACCTCCCAAAAAACCGGCCAAAAATTATTTTTTTTAATATATTGCAATTGCACAGAAAGTATAAACTATCATAGTAACAAAGTCAACCTAAATTTTAAAAATATTAAGTATCATAATGTAAAATACATATTTATCAACATCTCACGATTTAAATTTGCAACACTTGTACTAGCAAACAAAAGATTGCCAAAAAATAAAAAGAGCAATACGCTCTTAATAATAAATACTATCTAAATTGACAGCAGCTACCGCATTGTTCATTAGTAACTGTATTTTCTTCGCAACAAGTATATCTTGGTTGATAAGTATGTTTATAAATATGATTATTAACAATTCTAGTATTTATAGGACATACATGAGGTACTGTATGATAAATATTTCTATATACAACTCTTTCCCTAGGAGTCTCTATAACTGGAGAAGCAACTCCTCCCATCACAGAATCCCCCATCATTGGAGCTCCAACACTATTATAATTCATATTAGTGTTATCATTAACATTTTGATTAGTATTAGTTATATTAATATCAATATCACCATCATACATACCTTGGTTAAAACCATCACTAAAATTCATAATTTATCCTCCTATCTACATTATAATATGAATTATTAACATAGATAGATAGTAAAGAAGTCTAGTTTTTATTAATTATCAATATCAAAATTCCAAAGTCCCAATTTCCCTTTACAAGATATTCTTTTATCGTATTTAATAACATGTTCTAACCTCCAAGCATAAATTCTTGAATGTTCACTCTTTCCATATACTAAAGGATCAATATTATATAATTTATTTTCAAACTCATCATCAACTAAAATACAATCAGTAATATAAGCTTCTCCTATTATCTCACCATGACCATAATTAAGATTATAATCTTTAAATTTCAAAGCATTATCACTTTCTAAACTAAGGCCAGCATGAATAAGTATCTTACCTCTATAATTAGTTTTCCAATTTCTAAACTCATACTCTTTGTAACCATTAATAATTAAACTAGCCCAAGGTTCCTTTATAGTAAGTACTTTCATATCAACACCTAAAATGGCATTTTAAAATTACCATTTCCCATCATTTTCATCATTTTTTTCATCTCTTCAAACTGATTAAGTAGTTTATTAACATCAGTAACAGTAGTACCAGAACCATCTGCGATTCTCTTTTTTCTACTAGCCTTTAATATACTAGGATCTCTTCTCTCTTCTGGAGTCATTGATAGAACGATAGCCTCTGTTCTCTTCATAATTTTAGGATCAATATTAACATTATTAAGTCCCATCTTTTTAGCACCAGGAAGTAATTTTAAAAGATTCTCAAGAGGACCTAATTTTTTTATTTGATTAAGCTGATTTAAAAAATCCTCTAAATCAAAATTACCTTTCATCATCTTTTTAGCAGTCTTCTCTGCTTCTTTTTCATCAATTTCACTTTGTACTTGTTCTACTATAGATAAAATATCACCCATTCCAAGTATTCTAGAAGCCATTCTCTCTGGATAAAAAGGAGTAAGACCATCCATCTTTTCACTAACACCAATAAATTTAATTGGAAGATTAGTAAGATGCTTAACTGACAAAGCAACACCACCTCTAGTATCACCATCAAGTTTAGTCAAAATAACACCACTAAGTTTAATCTTATCGTTAAAACCATTAATAACATTAATAGCATCTTGTCCCATCATTGAATCTATTACTAAAATAGTTTCATCAGGATTAACTTCTTTTTGAATATTATCAAGTTCATCCATTAAAGATTCATCTATTTGTAATCTACCGGCAGTATCAATAAGAACATAATCATATCCATTATCTTTAGCATATTTAATACCATTTTTAGATATTTCTACAGGATTACCTTTACCTTCAGAATAAACTTCAATATTAAGTTCCTTGCCAATTTGTTTTAACTGGTCAATAGCAGCAGGTCTATATACATCACAAGCTACTAGTAAAGGTTTTTTCTTATTATTCTTCCTAAGATAATTAGCAAGCTTTCCAATTGTAGTAGTTTTACCACTACCTTGAAGACCCACTAACATAAGAGTCGCAGGATTACCACTAATATTAAGAGGAGTATTCTCTCCACCTAATAACTCAGTAAGTTCATCTTTAACAATTTTAACAAACAACTCTCCAGGATTAAGACTTTTATTAACCTCTTCACCTAAAGCCTTCTCTTTTACATTATTTGTAAACTCTTTTACTACTTTATAGTTAACATCAGCCTCCAATAAAGAAAGTCTAATTTCTCTCATCATTTCACTAATATTTTCTTCTGTTATTTTGCCGTAGCCCTTAATCTTATGAACCACATCTTGCAATCTATCACTTAAACTTTCAAACATAAAATTATCACCTATTACCTATTATACATTATTTTTTAATTTTTTTTAATAAAAACAGTTGATTTTTTAATATTTTTTTAATATAATAGATATATATTCATTGCAGATGTGGTTCAACGATTAGAATTCGGCCTTGCCAAGGCTGAGACGGGGGTTTGACTCCCCTCATCTGCTCCAAATAGTTATACCGCAATTAATTGCGTGTTATAATAAATATAAATTGCTTAAATTTATATGAAATTGTGTTAAAGAGATTAAATCTCAAAGAATTAAGAGTGGTCGAGACTCTTTTTTCTTGGCTCAAATCAGTATGAGTATAAACATTTAAAGTAATAGATGGATTACTATGCCCTAATCTACGAGATATTTCATTAATTATTATACCATTTTGAAGTAATAAAGTAGCATGACTATGTCTAAACTGATGTAAAGTAATCGGCCTTAAATTAGCTTTTTTACATGCCTTAATTTTATAACGATTAATTGTAGTAGGAGCTAAAGGCTTTATACCTCCAAATATAAAATAGTCAAAATCAGATTTATTATATACTTTCTCATAATGTTTTTTTAAACTTAACAAATCATTTTTTAAAAATTTATCAATTTTAACTTTACGAATAGAAGAAATTGTTTTTGGAAAATCTACTTCACGACAACCATGTTCACTAATTGTTTTGTTAATAGAAATATAATCACCTTGTAAATCACTAAATCTTAAAGCCATAGCTTCACCAGGTCTAGTTCCTGTAAAAAACATTAAATTAAAAAATTGCTTATATATATTATTATCAAGATTTTTAATAAAAAGATTAAACTCTTTTAAATTATAAAAATCTTTTTTATTTTCTTCATACTTTTTTCTAAAATTACCAACTCTACTAATTATAGACTTATCAAAATTATAAAAAACAGAACAATATTCAAAAAAAGCACTAAGAATATAATATAATGAAGAATTATAATTATTGGAAAAATTAAAAGTCGAGATATAATTTTGCCAAGATAAAATATCTTCAGAAGTAATATTTTCTAAATTATAATCTTTAAAAAAAGGTAAAATTCTAAGTTTAAATTTATATGAAATTGTATCAAAACTTTGTTTTTTATGCCGTTTTGAAGCATAAATTTTAAATTCATTATAAGCTTCTTCAAAGCTCATTTCTCTCACCTCGGCGAGATATTATACATTTTTATTTATTCCTTGTCAAATCACCTCTTATATTTAGTATATCAAATAAAAAAATAAAAGCAATATTAAAAATCGCTTTTATTAATTTTATCTGCTGCTTTTCTTAAATTAATATAATTTAAAATTTTCCAAATAAGAAAAATCAACATAAATACTATTACTATACCCAAAACACAAATAGCAAACATGCTACCTTGTTCAACTCTACCAGCAGCATAATTTTCATCTTCGCTTTTAGTAGCAGTATCAGTTAAAGTTAAAAACATAAAATCACTCCTCAATTATAAATTAATTATATCATAATTTATGAAATTTATTTATAGGTTTTATAAATAAAATTGTATAATTACCTTTATGTTTATTTTCCAAATAAATAAATAATTGAACAATACTACAAAAATCTCTTGTATAATCTTTTATAATACGCAAATTATTTTTTTTATATTCAACGCGAACAATATAATAATATATCATCTTTTTTTCCTCCTAATAATTAGAAACAGTTAAATATTGAAAAACCAAAAAATAAAATTACTCATCTTTATTACCTCAATTCTCATTTTTATTTAATATTATAACAAATAACAAAAATGTAGTAAAAGATCCAACAATGAAACCTAAAACCGCATACTCCCACATCTTAATTCTCCCTCCCTCTCTTCTCTATATTTCTACGAGATTTTATATATTGTGTAAAATAGAAAGTATTCTGACTAGCTATATCATACATATCCCCTAAATCTGAATCCATAAGTAAATCTATTAAATCAGCATATTCATCTATATCATTATCTCTTATAAAATTAGTCACTTTCCTTTTTAATGCTTTTGTCTGTGTTACAGTTAATGCGAAATAGTCAGAAGGATCAAAACCGTTTCGACACTGTATTATATCTTCTTCATACTGATATTTATCTGGATTGTCTTTATGACAGAAATATCTTACTATACCTCTTACACTTCCAGCAGGTTGAATAACATTATTCGCCGCTCCTACTCTTTCAGCATAAGTAAGTGCATTTGTATAAGTAATAGGACCATCAAAACAAATAAGCACATGATAATGTTCTTTTTTCTTTTCGCCTATTTCTGTTAAATCTTTATCGTGATAAGCATAAGCAAAAGGTACGCCAGTACTAATTAAATACTCTTCCCAATCTTTGGCACAACTATCATTATATAAAACAAAAGTCCAATTCCTTTTTTTTAGATCTGATTTAATCATTTCTTACCTCCCTAATCTAAATCTTCAAAATATAATTCGAAGAAATCAATATAATCAATTAAAATGCCTAACATATAATCATCATTTATAATTAAATCGACAAAAACTGAAAAATTTGTTATTTTTTTATTTCTTATAAAATTAATAACACTTCTTAAATCTTCTGTAGTATTATATGTAGTATTATAAATCATTTTTTAACCTCACTTCCATTTAATGCACAATGCACTCCATAGGATGTGTCGTAGTCATCCTATGAGAGATTGCTCCCAATTATATTACTTTTTGAAAAAAGTAAAACAAAAACTTTTATTTACTCACCGCCGTAAGGCTCGACCAAAGCAAAAAAATGTTGATACCTTTTCTTGCTTTGTGAAGCAAAATTATTGCGAAACATTAAAAGTAAATAGACTTTCACGGCATAATCGCTTCGCTTTTATTCCATGTTCTATTGACTTTTAATCTGTTTCCTCTTTTTAAATCTTATCTCGATATATATAGCTAATTTCTTGATTAGTCAAATCTAGTGAATCAAAAGTTCCACGATCATATAATGGCTTATCTATATTTAATACTCTTAAATATTTGCTGTGATACGATCTAAATACTTTACCAGATAGAAACAAACAATACTTATTTTTTACATCATAAGTTTTAGCTTCTTTCTTTGGATGATTATATTTTCCATAATCATCTCTTTCATAATAACAAACAATATGCATAAATCCTATATTTATAAATGGTATATTTATAAATGTTTTTATCTTATCAAATTCACTAGCTAAAATACATAGCTTTTTCATTATTCTACTAGGATGCTGAGATATATAATATATATCTTTTATATTAAAATGTCTGTGAAATTGATTAAATACAGCTATTTCTTTAGGAAAATTCTTATATTCCTCAGAATCATAAAAAGCTTGTGTTTCATCTATAATAATTAATGCATTATCGATAAATCTATTATCTGGTACTAAATCAAATAAAGTAACTCTATTAGAATATATATTATTCTTTTTAGATCTCTTCCTATATTTTTTTAATAAAACTGGATAAGTAGTATAAACATTATTTACTATTATAGGCTTATGTAATAACTTCCTAATTAATTTTCTTAATAAGCTATTTTCTTTTTTAAAATGTTTCTTGGCTAAATAAGTGGCTCTTACATTTTTACCACTTCCAGGAATACCACTAATACATGTTACCATTACTTACCCCAAAAATCAGTAGAACCTTTAATTTTTTGATTCTCTTCTCTTAAATATTTATTTTCTTCTTTCAACTGATTTATTTCTAAATCACTAAAATATTTCATATCAAAATATCTATAAAAAATAAATATTATAAAACCTGAGCCTATATCTATAGAAATTAAACATAATAAACCAAAGAAAAAACTTAAACCACTCATTTTTTATCACAACTTTTTATAATATCAATTAATTTTTCAGAATATTTCTTATATTCATCATAAATACTAGAAGTATAAGAATTAATATTATCCGAATCACTAAAATAATCATCCATAAAAACTGAAAAATCTCTAATAACTTCTAACATATCAAAAAATACTTTTTCACCTTTATTTTTAAATTTCATTAAATATAACCCTCCTTAGCAAATATGACCCATAGTCCTAAAAAACTACCAGTTAACATTGAAAACAATAAAAATTTTTTCATATTACATCTCCTTTTAATTTTAGTAGCTCCAGCGCCGCTGGGAGCTACTAAAAGAATCTTTCCCATATTCGATTAAATATTTTTAATGCAAAGTAACATATAAAAAACCAATAACCATAAAAATAAATATTACTTAATAATGTTATTATTAATGATTGATAAGATGTTAAATCAGATAAATTTAAACTAAAAGTAGTAGTAAAATACTGAATAACATCGCTAGGACTATAAGGTATAAATATACTCATATAAACACTCTCCTATCTTTTCTCATGCTTTCCTCTATATTCATGCTTTCCAATATAACGACCAAACGGACCAATACCTAAATCATGTTTTTCATCTATTTCATCAATTAATGTAGTCTTCAAAAAGCCTACAACTATAATTACTAAAGGTAAAAATATAAATATAATACACATCATAAGACCAAGGGTTAAATTATTACCTACATCAATAGTAAATAACATCTTTAAAAACTCAACTGTCTTTTCTAATATAAATCTTAATACTTCAAGCATATTACCACTTTCCTATCATCTTAATTGGAATATAAAATAATTGAAATAAAAATGCTAAAAGTAACATACCAAATACCAAAGTTAATATGCCATATATAAATGTAAATGGCTCTGGAACTGGTCCAATTAAATTTTGAATAACTTCATACATTTCATATACCTCCTATAAAATAATTTTAATAATACCGAGTACTATAGCTAATGTAAAACTTATATAAAAGAAATATTGTAAAGTAGTTGGCAATAAAGCAATAAAATAAGCTATTAAAGTAAAAACTTGAGTTATTGAAGTCCAAATATTTTTTAAAAAATCTAATGGACTTGTAAATATATCGCTCCATTTTATACTACCATTAGTTAAAGAAGCAGTACAATTTATATCACCAACAGCACAAGAACCACCAGAAGTATAATTTTCATCTTCACTCTTAGTAGCGGTATCGGTAAGCTCATCATAAGGAATAGTAGTATATTTTTTACCATTAATAGTAATAATAGGATTATTTTTCTCTTCCTCTGTTATATAGTGAATATTAAATACAGAAGAATCAACTTTAATCTTATTTTCTTTAGATGTATCATAAGCTTTTAAATAATAAATAGAATGATTTTCTAAATCTGATTTTAATATATAAGTTCTTATCGGTGTATAATCATCATAATATAAACTACATCTTTGCATTTGAGTACCTGATAATATATCTTTTCTTTCTGTTAAACCATAATTATAAACAGGCGTCAAACAATACTGACCTTTTACATAAGTCATAGAATTAAACTCTTCTGTTTTACTATAATCTTTTAAAGATAAAGCAACATAAGGATAATTATTTAAATCTATTTCAGTATAATTTAAATCAGTTTTATTTATAAACTTACTTTTAAAAGTAGGTATAATATCTTGTTTATTTAAAGTAAATAATACTTCATCACCTTTTTTTACTACATAAGTATCATCTAAACCAAAAGGTTGATCATAATTAGAAGAATAATAAAATAATGATAAATAACGATTATAATCAGTAGTAGAATGAAATAAAAAATTAGTATCACAATATAAACCATAAGGTTCATTACTATAATGATTATTAGAATATTGATAATAATAAGTTAATTGCATTTTATCTTCCTTAGAAATACTATCATTTTTATAATCATTAAAATCACAAGACATTGTTACAAAAGAAGTATAATCAACAGGTATAGCTTTAAAAGCAATCAATCTCATAGTAACAGTATCAAAAGAAGTACCAGATACAGGAGCAGCAGCATAAGAAATTGAAATATAATAATAAGGATGATGAGATTTTACATTCTTCTCCCAATATTCAACTATTTTTTGTTCCATATTATCAAGAATATCTTGATTAACTAAAGAATAAACATTAATAGGAGTCGGTTGACTCTCTGAAACACCATCATATTTCACATTATAAAATTCAAATTCTTTAGTCTCTGCTTTTACATTACTAAGAAATAAAAAAGGTATTATAAATAATAAATACTTTAAATTCTTCATTATTTTGTACTCCTAATTCTATTAAAATAAATACATTTTCCAACATCTTTATGATTATAATGATCATAAACAGTACACTCAATAATATTTTCTGATTTATAAAAATCCATAAAAATACCCATTCTATCTTTTAAATAATAATTGGCAAATAATTTACTATTAGTTCTTTTTAATACCTTTTCATCTTCAATATCTGAATAATCTTTAGAATATTTTGTTACAAATATACTATATCTTTTTTTCTTACCTTTCATTATAAATACCTCCTTTTAATTAAACTAAATATAAATATCAATATAAATATAGCAAATATAGACAAATATATATAATTACCTACAATAACGGTAGCTAAATAACCTATTTTTTCTATACATAAATCATAAAAACTTTTTAAATTATCTTCTTCCTCTAAATGCGGATAAATTATTTTTTGATTTTTTAAATACAAATCATACAAAAATAAATATTTTTCTTCTTCTTTAACTTCAACATAACCATTACCAATACTAATTCTTAATGATGTTGAGTTATTTAAATATACATCCTTATACGTAGAATACAAAGGAAGAGATTCTACTCTAAATTGAAATGGAGACATACCACCATTACGATAAAAAGTATCAGAAGACAAATTATAATAATAAAAACCTCCTGTACTTAAAATTTTACAAAAATCAGAACAAATCAAAGGATTATCTATTAAATCAGAATTATTAAAAAAAGTAACAACTATATTATTATCTCTAAAAAGCATAATAAAATTATCAAAATTATTATCTATTTTATATTTTTCTGCTTTTTCTTTTATATTAAAAAAGTCATCATTAATTAAAGAAAAATCAACAGTAACATCATAAGTCTTAGCTTCTTTACTAGAAATTAAAAAAAAGGAAGAAAAAAGAATAAAAATATTAATAAATAATCTTTTCATAATCTTTTCTCTCCTCTCAATTAAAATAATCTTCTTACAAAAGATACAATAGCGAAAGCAAATGGAATACAAAAACCTATTAATAGTAAAGGTTGTCCAACTATTGTTTCACATATGCTACCAACATAGCCAATCATGCTAGTAAATACACTACCAATATCAGTTAATACTGTACTTAAAGTAACTTCAGCAATCACAACGAATACCTCCCTCCAAAGAAATTAATCTTTTCTTCTTTTTATTCTTTTTATATAACACATAATTAAGCCACCTCGCTTTAACTTATTATGTTGTTATTACTTTCCAAATGGATTAGAAGTTTTTGAATTACTCAAAAGTAAAACTTTTTCAGCTTCTTCTAAAAATATTCTTTTTGTATAATCATCAGTAATTTTTAAAGCTAAATATTCATACTCGTTTCCTTTTTGTGAAACGCCTTTTTCAATTGTGCCCTTAAATGTGAATTCTTTATTATTCATTGTTACACTCTCCTTTCTTGAAATAAGAATAACATACAAAAAAAAGAGGTACGACCATACCTCAATAAAATTTATATAATTTCAATAAATTTGGAACTTGTACATATACAAGATTCTTATTTTTAAATCTATATTTTAATTCCTTTTTGCGACGATTAACAAATTTACTCAATTCATCCAAATTATCACAAAAAGCTAAAATATTATCTTCTTTATCATACACTAAATAATATTCCAATTATTCCTTTCCATAAATCGAATTCCCCTCATCTGCTCCATTGAAAAATCAAACACCGTTTGGTGTTTTTTTTATGAAGCATAATGAGGGAGTCACCACCCGTCAGTCAAAACCATTTACAAAATATAAAAACTAAACTATTTACTATTATTTTTAAAACTAATAATATCTTCTCTCAAATTATTCCATCTAGCACATACAATATACCTATCACCTCTGTTATTAGAGGTACCATCTAAATCTCTTTTCTTTGGACCTAACATCATACATACAATACGAGGAGAAGTAAAATATAAACATCTTTTAGATAAAACATAATAATAACTAATATATAATAAGTAAGAATAATACCTATTTAGAGACAATATACTAAATATTGGCTCTAAATAGCACTAACAAGACTAATAAAGTTAGGCTTGTAGTGAATAAAAAAATACCAACCACAAAGATCAGTATTTCCCTATTTATAAATTATAACGTTTAAGAATAACATTAACCATAGAAAAAGAAATATTACCAGTATCATTACCAATAACTTCAGTTCTTATTTCAAGATTACCACCAGCATAAACATCAACAAAATTAACTTCTGAAAAATCCATGTCACTAGTAGTACCCTTATCAAGAACAAACTCCATATCACTAATTTTTTCATTAGTAGTAGTATTATATAAATAGAACTTACCACCAGTATCATTAGTAACACCTGATATTCGCCCGCACAAAGTAACCTCAAATACACTAGTTTTCGCTACCTTTATTTGATTACCAGAAATAGAAATAATATCAGAGTTACCTGGAATAATTCTAGTAGTAGTAACAGTCATTGTACCAGCATTAGTAGTATCTTTAAAACTAGAAAAACAAATAGCATTATAAGAAGTAGGCCCAAGTGTTCCTTGAGGTCCCTGCGGTCCTGTCGGACCAATTTTTCCCTCTACGCCAGGAGGACCTGCAATACCTTGCTCCCCCTGGGGGCCAATAGGACCAGCTTCTCCCTTTTCTCCCTGAGGACCAATATCACCTTTTTCTCCTTTATCACCTTTTAAACCAGACTCCCCTTTATCACCTTTTTGCCCCATCGGAATAACAAAATCCAAAGTATGAACTTCACCATCAAAATTATCAACAATAGTAGCCTCACTACCACTACTTACC
>CAKOOV010000011.1 GCA_934098435.1 uncultured Bacilli bacterium | reverse complement strand
ATATGGAAAATAATTCTAATATGATGAATAAATCTTTAGTAGGTAAAATAGATGTAGGAGTAGAGACTAATGTAATAGTTAGTGATAATAGCACTCCTAGTAGTGGAGATTCTACATTTTTAAATACTAATCTAGCTAGAAAAAATATAGCCACTTTAAAATATGTAGATAATTTAAATATACCAGAAGGAGCTACAGTAGTAGATGTATCTAAGAATAGTGATAATACAATAAAGATGTGGTATAATGAAGCAGATGCAAATGGTAATTATGATATAACAATAGGTAGTAATAATAAAATATATGCTAATCCATCATCAATATCAGGACTATTTAGTAATCTAACTAATGTTACATCAATAGATCTATCTAATATGGATACATCTGGAATGACTAGTATGGCTAATATGTTCTCAGACAATGCATCCTTAACTAGCATTACTTTTGGTGATAATTTTAATACATCTAATGTAACTAGAATGGATAGTATGTTTAGCAAATGCAACAAATTAACTAAACTAGATTTAAGTATGTTCGATACTTCAAATGTAGGTGGTATGAATACAATGTTTTGGCAATGTAGTTCTTTAAAGACTTTAGATTTATCAAATTTTGATACTTCTAAATTAGAGAATACCGCCCATATGTTTAGTGGTTGCAGTTCACTAACAACTTTAAATTTATCAGGATTTAATACTTCAAATGTAACAATTGCTTTCTTAATGTTTAATGGCTGCAGATCATTAACTAGCCTAGATGTATCAAGATTTGATACATCTAAAATGACAAGTATGCAAAATATGTTTAGAGATTGCTCATTATTAACAAGCTTAGATGTATCCGGTTTTGATACATCTAATGTAACCAATATGGATTTTATGTTTTGTGGTTGTAATTCTTTAGTAAATATTGATTTATCAAATTTTGATACATCCAAGGTAACTAGTATGATGGGAATGTTTGCAGATTGCTTATCATTAACAAGTTTAGATTTATCAAATTTTAATACCTCAAAAGTAACTAAAATGGGAATCGGTTGGAGTGGTGGTGGTATGTTTGATAATTGCCGCTCATTAACAAGCTTAGATTTATCAAGTTTTGATACGTCAAAAGTAACTGATATGACTAATATGTTTAGATATACTGATAATTTAAAAGTAATATATGTATCTGATTTATGGAATGTAAGTAGTGTAACAAGTTCGGATAATATGTTTACTGGTTGTACTTCTTTAAAGGGGGCGGTACCATACGATCGTAGTAAGACTGATGTTAGTATGGCTAATTATACTAATGGGTATTTAACTAAGAAGTAGTTAAATACTTCCTAACATAATATATATGATGAATAGTTACTACTACTATATTAAGGATAGTAGATATTACTAAGCTCCATAATCCTATTTTCATTAAACTAAAGATTATGAGGCTTAGTATTTTTATTATTCCACCATATAAAGTACCACGCATAGCCACCTTAGCATATCCCATACCATTTAAAGTACTAGTAAGTGGAGCTTGTATATAATGAAGAAGAAAGAATGGAGCGGTAACCTTAATATATTCCAAACCAAGAGTAGTATTATAAACTAATTTTAGTGGTATATGAGGGATAAACATAAATACCATAGTAGCGGGTATTCCTATTAATAAAGAAAATAAAATGGCTTGTTTTATTTTCTTTTTTGTATAATCATAATTTCTATTACTATAACTATTTGATACTACTGGTAGTATAGAAGAAGAAATAGCCAAAGTAAAGAAAGATGGTAGTAGTAATAATGGATATACATAACCATTAATAATACCATATTCAAGAGTAATAAAATCACTAGAATAACCAACAAACTTAAGAATATTAGTTAGTATTATAGGTTCAAAAAAATAAGTAATTGAACCTATAAGTCTAGCTCCAGTATTAGGAATAGATATATCAAATACTTCATGTAAAATCTTATTGTCTTTATGAAAATCTTCTCTATGAATCTTTTCTTTAGGTAAAAATAAAAGAAGAACTACTATAGATAAACCTTCACTTAAAATATTAATAAGTACTACTGTAGTAATAGCTACTATTAAAGAATAACGAAGCATATATGAAACTAATGTCATAGTAAGAATTAATCTAGTTAATTGTTCAATAATATTAGAAAGTGTTATAGGAAAAACTTTTTCTTTACCAAAAAAATATCCTTTAATTATACTAGATATAGTAATAAATGGTAACGTAGTTCCAATTGCAATTAATGGGTAATAAGTATTACTATTATGAAGTAAATTATTAGCCAAATATGGAGAGATAAATAAAATAATAAATATTAAAATAATATCATATATTAATATAATAATAGTAGTAGGTATAATAATACTTTTACTATTATTTTTCTTTTCTGATACCAATTTTGTGATAGCAGTAGGTACTCCTAAATTACATAGTGTTATAAAAAGATTAAAAGTAGGAAGAACTAACATATATAATCCTATACCTTCAGTAGATACTGTTCTGGTTAAAACTATTTTAATTATCATTCCAAGTATTTTAGTAATAAATCCTCCAATAATAAGGATAATAGTAGATTTAATAAATTTATTTTTCATAATAATATATATGAAAAACATATATAAAAAATAATTAAAAATACTTTATTGCCTATAATAATAACAAATAAAGTTATTTCGCTCTGGCAAAATAATTTCCAAAAAGAAAAAGTTATTTTGTTTAAACAAAATAACTTTACAAATTAGCTAATTAGTTATATAATGTAATTGAGGTGATTAATCATGTTAAAAAGAGAAAGTTATTTATCTAAAATTAGAGGCTTTTATGATTCTGATCTAATTAAAATATTAGTAGGTATCAGAAGATGTGGTAAATCTGTAATATTGGAGCAAATTACTAAAGAAATTAAAGATAAAGGTGTCGATGATGATCATATAATTAATATTAATTTTGAATTTATTGAGTATGAAGAGTTACAAGATTATAAAAAGCTTAATACTTATATTAAAGATAAAATTAAAGACCAAAAAATTTATTATATATTCTTAGATGAAGTTCAAAATGTTAATAAATTTGAATATGTTATTAATTCTCTTAGAGCATCTTTGAAAAATGTAAGTATATTTATTACAGGTTCAAATAGCAAAATGCTATCAGACGAATTATCTTCAGTATTATCAGGAAGATATGTATTATTTAATATAAGTCCTCTTTCATATAAAGAATATATAGAACTTACTGGTAAAGATGCCTACGATATGAATAATTTTTGGGATTATGCTAAATGGGGAGGATTACCTAATCGTTGCCAATTTGATAATGTTAATGATATTAAGAATTATTTACATAGTGTATTTGATTCTATAATATTAAGGGATATTGTAAAAAGACTAAATCTTCAAGATGTTACTTTGTTTGATATGATACTGCAGTATCTTATCGATACTACAGGTAGAGAATTTAGAGCGGATAACATTATTAAGTATTTAGAAAAAGAATATAAAAAAATATCTACTGAAACATTATATACTTATATTGATGCTTTATGTAAAGCTCTAATTATTAAAAGAGTTTATAGATATGATGTTCATGGTAAAGGAATACTTAAAACATTAAATAAATATTATGCTACTGATTTGGGAATAGCCCAGATTAAAAATAATAATTCTGATTTCAAAAATTATATAATGCTTGAAAATATTGTATATAATGAATTAATTATAAGAGGATATGAAGTTTATGTAGGAAAAACAAAAACTGGTGAAATAGACTTTGTAGCAACCCTTGAAGGAAATACTAAGTACATTCAAGTTACATATGAACTTAATAGCGAAGAAGTTATTGAAAGAGAATTTGGAGCATTTAACGTAATTGATGATAATTATTCTAAATACGTTATTTCACTTGATAAAAGAGATTTTTCTAGAAATGGAATAAAACATCTTAACTTAATTGATTTTCTTATTAAAAATGAGTTTTAATATAAAACTTGTTTTTTTATATACTTTATTGCTTATAATAATAACTTTTTTAAATTTATATTACATATTTTACCATTATTTATTAATACTATTATTGGTGATGAAGATGGATAAAAATAAATATAAACAGTTAGTAGATAAAAATACTCCTAAAGAAAATTACATTAAGAATGCTCTTATAGCCTTTTTTGTAGGAGGTTCTTTAGGAGCATTATCAGAACTCCTTTTAAGATGCTATAGTATTTGGTTTAATTTACCTAGAAAAGAATCAGGAGTCATTGTAACATTATCATTAATAGCCATTGCTTCTATTCTTACCGCTATGGGAATATTTGATACACTAGTAACTAAAGTAAAAGCAGCTCTTATTATACCAATAACAGGCTTTGCACATTCAATGACTTCAGCAGCCCTTGAATATAAAAATGAAGGACTTATATTAGGAATAGGAGCTAATATTTTTAAACTATCCGGTACAGTAATACTTTATGGAATAGTATCAGTATATATATTTGGAATATTAAGATTAATAATAATTGGAGGATAAAATGACAACAAAATATAATAATGTATTCATAGAAGATACTTATACAATATGTGGTAACTATGAAAATGATGGACCACTTAGTAAATACTTTGATAAAAAATATAAAAAAGATTTATATTTCGGAGAAAAATCTTGGGAAAAAGCAGAAACCCATATTTTAAAAGAAGCAAGTAAAAGCATCTTAGAAAAAAATAAACTAAAAGACAAAGACATTGATCTTTTAATATCAGGAGATTTACAAAATCAAATAGCAGCTTCTGATTATATGGCTAGAGATTTTGATATTCCTTTTATTGGTATATATGAAGCTTGTGCCACTAGTGGTGAAGGAATAATATTAGCAAGTACCTTTATAGAAAGTAAGATGGCCAAAAGAGTAATAGTATCTACCTCTAGTCATAATATGGCAAGTGAAAAACAATTTAGAAATCCAACCGAATATGGTACTCCAAAACCAAAAACAGCAACTTTTACAACTACTGGAGCAGGAAGTCTATTACTTAGTAATAAAAAAAGTAAAATAAAAATAGAAAGTACAACCATTGGTAGAGTAGCAGATCTTGGAATTACTGATGTAAATCATATGGGGGCAGTAATGGCTCCTGCAGCAGGAGATGTTATCTATAATCATCTAAAAGATACAAAAAGAGATATAGATTACTATGATTTAATATTAACTGGAGATTTAGGTATTTATGGAAAAAATATATTAAAAGAATATATGATGACTAAATATAATATCAAGTTAAAAGATAATTATAATGACTGTGGTACTATGATTTATGATTTAGATAATCAACCCGTATTAGCGGGTGGTTCAGGACCAGTGTGTTCCTTTTTAGTAGTATTCGGTTATATATATAAAGAAATGCTTAAAGGTAAATATAAAAAAGTACTTATCATACCAACAGGAGCTATATTTTCTCCTACACTTGTTTTTCAAAAAGAATCAATACCTAGTATAGCTAATGCAATAAGTTTGGAGGTAGTAGAAAAATGACATATATATATGCTTTCTTATTTTGTGGCCTTGTTTGCTTAATAGCCCAGCTTATATTAGATAATACTAAACTTACACCTGGCCATGTAACTAGTCTCTTCGTAATAATAGGAGCCTTCTTAGATGTATTTGGAATTTATGATAAAATCGTATTATATGCTGGAGCGGGAGCCCTTATTCCAATAACATCATTTGGTCACTTATTAATACATGGAGCAATGGATTCTGTAAGTAGTCTAGGACCATTAGGACTAGCTTTAGGTATCTTTAATCTAACAAGTGCAGGTATCTCTTTAGCGGTATTTCTAGCCTTTATTCTATCATTAATATCAAAGCCAAGACATTAACTCCTTGACAAAGTAATCAAAATATAATACAATTAAATAGACATTTGCGAAAGTTAATTTATTTCATCTAGATAAGACTACATAAAATGTAGTTTTTTGTCGTGTAATAGGGAGGTATATATGAAGATTGAAAGAGAAGAATTTGAAAGAGAAAAAAACTATTTAAATAAGACAGTAAGTCTTGTAAGAAAGAAAATATCATCTTTAGGACAAGAGTTATATGATGATGACTCCAAAATATTAGAATTCAAAAAATTCATTTGGGATAGTCATGCCGAAATGGATCCAAGTGAAATGCGAAGTATGATGGCAGAATCAGACCTTCAAGTATCCATTATGCAAAGTAAAGGTAATTATTTGCAGAAATTATTTAGAGTTCAAAATAAACCATACTTTGGTATGATAAGATTTAAAGAAGAAAATGAAGAAGAAGATGATATCTATATAGGCATTACCCATATAGAAGATAAATTAAATTACTATGTTCATGATTGGCGTAGTCCAATATGTAGTATGTTCTATGATTTTGAGACAGGCCCCGCTAGTTATAAAGCACCTAAAGGTATAATAAAAGGAAATATAACTAGAAAAAGACAATATATAATAGAAAATGGTACCCTTCAAAACATTTTTGATAACGACTTAAATATAAGTGACAGTCTTCTACAAGAAGTACTAGCAGAAGAATCATCAGATAAAATGAAAAATATCGTAAATACAATTCAAGAAGAACAAAATAAAGTAATAAGAAATACTGAAGATAAAAACCTTATAGTAGAAGGTATAGCAGGCTCTGGTAAAACAAGTGTAGCTCTTCATAGAATAGCCTTTCTATTATACAGAATACCTAATCTAAATTCTAATAATATAGTCGTATTCACTCCTAATAAAGTATTTTCTGAATATATATCTAATGTCTTACCAGAATTAGGAGAAGATAATACATATAGCATGACCTTCTATGACTTATTATGCCAAAACATAAATGAATACAAAAATATCGAAAATCTAACCGATTTCATATCTAGATATTATAAGAAACAAGTAGAAGATATAGATATCGTAAAGTATAAACAATCTGACGAAATAATAAAAGATATCGATAACTATATAGAAGAATTATTAAAGAAAGTAAGATTTACTAAAGATTTAGAATATGATGATTTTATTCATATAAGTACCGAAGAATTAAATAATATGCTAACTTATAAGTACGACCGGTTCCCATTATTTAATAGAATACACGAAATAGCCACTAAAATAAGTGAAAACAATTATACCGGTAGTAGTAAAAATACCTCTTCTATCGAAAAAATACTAAAAGAAAATTTAAATATAAAACTAGATTTAAAGTATATCATAAATGATTTCTATAATAGTGGATACTCCAAGTATAAATCCGAAGTAAAAGGAAATAACCTATATTATGAAGATGCCTGTATATTTCTATATATCAAAAGTATACTTATGGGCTTTAATACCAATCATATTATTAAAGAAGTAGTAATAGATGAAGCTCAGGACTATAATAAATTACAATATTTAATAATAAAGAAGACATTTAAAACCGCTAATTATACAATTTTAGGAGACACAAATCAAACAATTAATCCATACTATAAATATAATTCATTAGAAGAATTAAAAGAAATATTTCCATCTTCTAAGTATATAACCTTAACAAAAACATATCGTTCTACTGATAAAATAATAGAATATACCAATAAAATACTAGGATTAACACATACAGTAGCTATAAGAAATAATAAAGCTAGTGATATAATATTTAGAGATAACGTCGTAAAAGAAGACTTTTTAAGAGACATAAACAACCTAAAAAGTACATCAAAATCAATAGCCATAATAACTAAAGATGATATGGAAGCAGAAAAAGTATATAATTTACTTAAAGATGATACTGATATCATGCTAATAGATATATATAGTCATATAAAAAGAGATTTAGTAGTTTTACCATCATATGTAGCAAAAGGACTAGAATTTGATTCAGTAATAATCTATACCGATAAAGATAATAAATATACTGATACAGATAAATATCTATACTATGTAGCATGTACAAGAAGTCAACATAATCTAATAATTTATAATAATAAGTAATAATTTATAAAACTATTAAGCCCTTATTTTATAAGGGTTTATAAATTTGTGTTTGACAAATACACCAAATTTATGCTAAGATATAAAACGTCCGCAAAAAAATGAGGTGTAGAAGTGAAAAAACATAAAATGGAAATAGCAGCATTAACTCTATTACTTGGAGTACTATGTTATGCATTTTACGATTGCAATATAAAAGATAACGAACAAGAAATAGTTTTAAGTAACGAACTTCTTTCAATGAGAGAAATAAAAAACAAAGAAGACATAACTACAGAAATGCTAGCAATTCCTACTGAAGATTTATTAAAACTTAGAGAAGAAGAGAAAGCCAAGGAAGAAAGTAAAAAGACTACTGAGGAAGCTAAAAAAGATAGTGAAGAAGAAACTACTACTTTAGCATTAAATGAAGAGATGGAAGCATATAGTACAACATTAACAGCTACTCAAGAGAATATTCCTTACAATGAAGTAATTTCTAATCAAGTAGTCAATTACGCTTTAAACTTTGTTGGTAATCCATATGTATATGGGGGTAATTCATTAACTAATGGAACTGATTGCTCTGGATTTACAATGCTTGTATATGCTAACTTTGGTGTTAGTTTGCCAAGAAGTGCTCCAGATCAAGCTTATGCTGGTAGAAGCGTAGGTCTTGATAATATTATGCCAGGAGATATAGTAGTATCAGGTTATGATGGTGTAGTATGTCATGCAGCCCTTTATATCGGTAATGGACAACTAGTTCATGCCCTTAATTCAAATGTTGGTATAGTAGTAACAAGTTTATATATAATGCCAATAATAGATGTAAGAAGAGTAGTATAATACTCTTTTTTTTCGTCTCACATTTCATTGTTCGCCGTTTTCTAATGCCCAATGTCATTAGAAAAAAGTTTATAGCCAAAGTCTATAAACTAATAATTAAATCTTTACTTTTTTATAGAATTAATATATGACTTATGATATAATTAATATGATTATTATAAAGAAGGGGGTAATATAATGAATAATTTAGAAATTAATAACAATAATACTACGTTTGAAGGTATAAAACATACCGATGAATATGGAAACGAATACTGGTCTGCTAGAGAGCTACAAGAAGCATTACAATATACTGAATGGAGAAAATTTGAAGGTGTAATTAATAAAGCAAAAATTGCTTGTGAATCAAGCGGTTATAAGGCTTTAGAACATTTTGTCGGCGCCGACAAAACATCAAATATGCCAAATGGTGGTGTAAAAATCATTACTGATTACAAACTATCAAGATACGCTTGCTATCTAATAGCTCAAAATGGAGATAGTAGGAAAAATAGTGTTGCTCTTGCTCAAACTTATTTCGCTGTGCAAACTAGAAAAATGGAATTAACCGAAAGAGAATATTCTAGTTTAACTGAAGATGAAAAAAGACTATATCAAAGAAGTTTAACCAAAAAAGGTAACTACTCATTAAATAAAGCTGCAAGAGATGCAGGCGTAAAAAACTTTGATAAGTTTCATAATGCAGGATACAAAGGATTATATAATGGTGAAACAGCTGATGATATTGCTAAAAGAAAAGGATTAAGATACAGAGAAGACATCCTAGATAATATGGGTAGTGAAGAGTTAGCAACCAATTTATTCAGAATATCACAAACTGAATCTAAATTAAGAAAAGACAATATAAAAGGAGAAATGCTAGCAACAAAAACACACTATAATATTGGTAAAAATATTAGAGAAGTTATAGAAAAAAATGGTGGGACTATGCCTGAAGATTTACCAAAACCAGATAAAAGCTTAAAACAAATAGAAAAAGAAAACAAAAATAGAATGTTAGAAGGTACTAAATAGTATCATTTTAGGAACAAAATTTGACAAGATAATCTAAATTTGTTATAATAACACTCGTCTTTTTCAAAAAGACGGAAAGAAGTGAAAAAAATGAAACCAAGCGGGCTCATAAGAGTTATGATGGCTTCTTTATTAACTTTAGGAATAAGTACTAGTATAATTTATTATAATAAAGTACTTGATAATAAGAATATTGTATATACAGATGAACTATATAATCCTGCTGTATATACAGAAGAATTAGTAAGTGTTGATTTAATATCAAATGAAGATAACCAAAAACAAGAAGAAAAAATCGTAGAAGAACCTACTGAACCTGAAAGAATAGAAGTATATGATAACCTAACAATTGAAGAGTTATCCGACAAATTAAATAGAGTACTATCTTCAGACCTATCAGGGAAAGGCGAATCTTTTGCTAAATACTCTATAGATTTAGGAGTGGATCCATATTTAGCCGTAGCAATAGCTATGCATGAAACAGGCTGTACATGGAATTGTTCACATATAACAAAATCATGTAATAACGTAGGAGGTCAAAAAGGTGATGGCTGTGGAGCCTACAAAGCTTATGATACTCTTGAAGAGGGAATTTATGGCTTTATATCAAACATAAAAGTAAACTATGTTGATTATGGTTTAACCACTGCTGAAACAATGAATCCAAAATATGCAGAAGATACAGAATGGTCATCTAAAGTTAATAAATATATTGAAAAAATAAAAAATAGCTAGGAGAATTCTTCTTCTAGCTATTATTAAATTCTATAAAACTATAGTAAATAAAGAAAAAATAAAAAAATAGTTGTATAAAATAATAAAAATATGATATAATTAGATAGATGTCTTTGGGAGGAGGAGTAATAATGGCAAAGAAAAACGAAAATAGAGGATTAGTTTCTTTGATGTGTCAAGATTGTAAAAATATAAATTATACTGAAGAAAAAAATAAAAAGAACACTCCAGAGAAATTAGAATTAAATAAATATTGTAAACATTGTCGTAAGACTACAAAACATAAAGAAACAAAAAAATAGGAGGGTAACTAATGATAAACGTTAATGACTTCAAAAATGGTCAAACAATAAATTATGATGGCAACCTATATCAAGTATTAGATTTTAACCACGTTAAGCCAGGAAAAGGTGCTGCTATAGTAAAGGCAAAGCTTAAAAACTTAAGAACTGGTTCAATTGCTGAATATACATTTAATGCAGGCATTAAAGTACCAACTGCACACGTTGAAAAACAAAAGATGCAATTTCTTTATGCCGATGGTGATACATATAGTTTCATGAATATGGAAACATATGAACAAGTTGAATTAAATAAAAAGCAAATAGAGAGTGAAGTAAAATATCTAAAAGAGGGATTAGAAGTAATAATAATCTTCTTTGAAGGAGAAATGCTTGGTATTGAATTACCTGAAAAAATAGATTTTGTAATTACTAAGACTGAGCCAGGTATCAAAGGAAATACAGCTACTAATGCTACTAAAGATGCAATCATTGAAACAGGTATGTTAGTTAAAGTACCATTATTCATTGAACAAGGTGAAGAAATAATAGTATCTACTAAAGATGGTAAATATGTATCTAGAAAATAGATACATTTTTTCTTTTATTAACATATAGTTAATAAAATTTACTTAATCTAGTATTTAGTGTTATAATAATAATGTGGTATAGATGAAATATATAGATAAGTATTTAGAATATTTAAAAATAGAAAGAAAATATAGTGATAAAACAATATTATCATATAAAGATGATTTGATAGAATATAATGAATTCTTAGGAAATAACTTTACTAATATATTAAATATCGATATGAATATAGTAAACAATTATATGAAGTATTTATATGAAAGAAAAATTACTAAATCTTCAATATCAAGAAAACTAAGTAGTATAAGAGGATTATATAATTATCTAGTAAGAGAGGAAATAATAAAAGAAAACTATTTCAATAAAATACAAAATCCCAAGCGAGAATTATATCTTCCTAAATTTCTAAAAGATGAAGAATTAGATAAAATATTTAGTGTATGCAATTTTAATAATCCAACCGAAGAAAGAGACACTCTAATTATTGAACTTCTTTATGCTACAGGAGTAAGAGTAAGTGAACTAGTTAATATTAAAATTAAAGATATTAATAGGGAAGAAAAACTAATAAAAGTATTAGGTAAAGGTAATAAAGAAAGAATAGTGATATATAACAATCATACCAAAAAAGCTTTAGATACCTATTTAAAAGACGGCTATAATTATTTTAATAAAAAAAGTAGTGAATATCTTATTCTAAATAAGAATGGTAATAAATTATCCGAAAGATATATTAGAGAAATAATAAATAAAAAAGTATCTCAAGCCTCTTTAGATATAAAAATAAGTCCTCATACATTAAGACATACCTTTGCTACTGATATACTAGAAAATGGAATGGATTTAATGACAGTAAAAGAATTATTAGGACATGAATCACTTAATACAACTAGTATCTATACGCATATTACAAATGAACAAATAAAAAAAACATACAATTTAGCTCATCCAAGAGCTAAGAAGTAGGGGGTAAATAATGGCAAAATTATATTTTAAATATGGAGCAATGAAAAGTGGAAAAACAACAGAAATAATAAAAACATATTATAATTATATAGATCCTTTTAAAGGCAATAAAAAAGTATTAATAATAAAACCAGGAGATGACAAAAAAGCTGGAGCAAAGATACAAAGTAGATCAGGAGCCGAATTAAATACTGATTATGTTCTACCTTCTAATGTTGATGTCTATGGACTAATAGCTTACCATCTATTAAATAATAATGTCGATGTTATAATAGTAGATGAAGCTCAGTTCTTAACCCCAAAACAAGTAGACGAATTATCAGATGTAGTAGATAATTTTGATATACCAGTACTTTGCTATGGTCTAAGAGCAGATGCCTTCGGACATGTATTTCCAGGAAGTTTAAGACTATTTGAAATAGCGGATAAAATAGAAGAAATGAAAGCCATATGTAAATGTGGTAATAAAGCAACATTTAATCTTAGACTTAACAAAATAAATGAAGAATATATTCCAGTATTTGAAGGAGAACAAATTGCTATTGATGGCATCGATTCAGAATACGATTCCGTATGTCGTCGCTGCTATAAAAAGTTGAGGAAAGAATATGGAAAAAAAGAAAATAAATAAAAAGAAATTAATAATAATACTAGCAAGCATTATATTAATAATTGGTATTATTATATATATAACATTAATAAATAAAGAAACAATAAATCATATATTCAAATACAAAGATAAATTAACTATTGAAGCAGGTAGTAAGGTGCCTACAATGAATGATTATTTATATCATAATACTACCTCGGAAAAAGAAATAGTATGGGATAATATTGAAATAGAAGAAGGAAAAGTATATAAACCTGGAACATATAAAGGAAAATTTAACTATGACAATGAAGAAAGACATATTACACTAATAGTAAAAGATACTACACCACCAAGTATAAACAATGCAAAAGATATTGAAGTATTAGCCTTTACCAAAGTCCCTGATTTGTTAACTCAAATAGAAGTATCAGATAACAGTAAAGAAGAAATAACTCCATCCCTAGAAGGAAAGTATAATATAGAAGTTCCAGGAGAATATACTCTTACCTATAAAGCAAAAGACTCTTCTGGAAATGAAGCATCAAAAGAATTTAAGTTAATAGTAAAAGAAAATAAAGATATAACTACTAGTAAATCATCTAAGGGATATACTATTAAAAACGATAGAGGAGTAACATATATAGGTGATACCATAATAGTTAACAAAACATATAGTCTTCCTAGTAGTTTTGCCCCTAACAACTTAGAAAGTATAAATGGCTATATTAAAATAGTAGACTTTGCTAAAAAAGCCTTTGATGAATTAAAAAACGATGCCAAAGCAGCAGGATTAAACATTTACGCTTCAAGTGGCTATAGATCATATCAAGATCAAGAATACATATATAATAACTATGTAAGAATGGATGGAAAAGAAGCAGCGGATACATATTCAGCTCGCGCAGGATTTTCAGAACATCAAACAGGTCTAGTACTAGATTTAAATACAGTAGATATATCATTCGATAACACAAACGAAAGTAACTGGCTAAGAGAAAATTCCTATAAATATGGCTTTATCATTAGATATCCAAAAGGAAAAGAAGACATTACAGGCTATACATATGAACCATGGCATATAAGATATGTAGGGAAAAAACTAGCTAAAGAAATATATAATAACGGTGATTATCTGACTCTAGAAGAATATTTCGGTATAGAAAGTAAATATCAATAATTAAAAAAATTAGCAATTGCTATTGACAATTGCTAATTAAGGTGATATACTCATAATGTAAGTAAAAAAAGATATATTACTTACAAATAAACAATAAATTATGGTAAACAAATAAAGAAAGGATAGTGGTTTATATGTTGCCAAGTAGATTGTTTTTTGATGATAGTTTCTTTAAAGGAGAAGAAAATATCAAATGTGATGTATATGAAAAAGATGGAAAAGTATGCGTTGAAATGGAAGCACCAGGCTACAAAAAAGACGATATAACCATTTCAGTAGATAAAGGAGAGTTAACTGTAACATTCGAAAAAAATGATGAGGAAGAAGAAAATAAAAAATATCTTCATCGTGAAAGAAAGAGCTACAGCAAAGTAACAAGATCTTTCTTCTTAGGAGATGTTAATGAAGATGAAATAGATGCCAACTTTAAAAATGGTATCCTATCACTTACTTGCCCTAAGAAAGAACAAGTAGAAACGAAGAAAACAATTAGCATCAAAGAATCTGAATAATAAGGTATAGCATTTAGCTATATCTTTTTTTTCTAATTTGTTGTATAATTAATAACTGGTGATATATATGACAAAATATTTAGATTTAAAAAAAGACTATCAGAAAGAAGATTTAACAATAGCTGCAGAAAATATAAAAAAAGGAAACCTAGTATTATTTCCTACTGAAACAGTCTATGGTATAGGAGCAAATGGTTTAGATGCTAAAGCCGTAGAAAAAATATTCAAAGCTAAAGGTAGAGCTAGTGATAATCCATTAATACTACATGTTTCGAGTATAAAAATGGTAGATAGTATAGCTAAAGACATAACACCATTAGAAAGAAAATTAATAGAAGTATTTTTCCCAGGACCTCTAACAATAATACTAAAAAGACGTGATAACGTTCCTGATATAGTAACAGCATCATTAGATACAGTAGGCATAAGAATGCCCTCAAATAAAATAGCTCATGATTTAATAGAATTATCCTCTGTTCCAATTGCCGCTCCTAGCGCTAATATATCATCTCGTCCCAGTGGAACAAATATAGACGATATATTTGATGAATTAAATAATAAAGTTGATTATATTATCGATGGTGGCGATACTGATATCGGACTTGAATCAACAGTAATAAGAGTAATAAATAATACCATCCATATACTAAGACCAGGTAAAATAACAAAAAAAGAACTAGAAAAATATGCCAAGGTAGAAATAGATTCTCATGTTTTAGAAGATATAAAAAATAACGAAAAAGTATTATCTCCAGGTATGAAATACAAACACTATGCCCCAAATACAAAATGCATATTAGTATATAGTGATGATAAAGAAAAAATGTATAATAAGATAAAATCACTAGAAGACTCAAATACTATTGTAATATGTAATAGCAGTAACATATCTAAATACAAAAAAGCTATTCCGTATGGTTATACCGAAGAAGAAATATCCCACAATATATTCAGAATATTAAGAGAAATAGATAAAAAAGATGCATCATTAGTATTAATAGAAGGCGTAAAAGAAGAAGATTTAGGACTAGCTATAATGAATAGATTAATACGTGCTTGCTCTCATAATTATATAAAATTATAAAAGCTAAACTATTTTAATAACAAAAATAACCTCATTTTCATATTCTATTATGAAGGAGGAATAAAAATGTTAAACCCCCAAAATAAAAATAAATGCTTAAAAGATATTTGCAATTGCACTCCTGTAATAATAGGTCCAACCGGCCCAACTGGCCCCCAAGGACCAACTACTATTACAATAGGAACAACAACAACTACTGAACCAGAAACAAGTGCCAAGGTTGTAAATTCAGGAACAAAAGAAAACGTTATTTTAAATTTTAATATTCCAAGAGGAAATATAGGCCCAACCGGTCCCCAAGGAATATCTGATACAATAAAAATAAGAAATACTACTACTGCAGAAGCAGGAACAGACGCCCAAGTAATTGATAATCAAATAGAAAATAATCACACCCTTGATTTTATTATTCCTAGAGGCCCAACCGGCCCCGCTGGACCATCACTATTAAAAAGTTCATATATCGTAACTTATAATGATAATACAAAAGAAGATGGAATTAGCGTTGCTTCAGGCGAAAGAATACCATTAGGTAGAATAGAATTAGATGCCACTAATCTAGTAGAACTAAATAAAGAAGATAAAACAATAAGCTTTAGCACAATAGGATATTACAAAATATTTTTTACCATATCAGCATATCCCAAAGTAAATACTCCTGATTTTGATCCAACCAAAGATATAGTATCAGTAGGATTTAGATTAACAAATACTGATGACGTTTATGTCGGCGTTGGCCAGTGGGTATTTAATGGCGAAGCAGTAGAACTAGTAGCACAAGGAATAATATCAGTACCAAATCCAAATGACAAGTATGAATTAGTAAATCTAAGTAAAGAAACAATATATCTAAATACACCGGATATAAAGAATATAGCCTCTATTTCTTATTTTAGTAATCCACTAGTAACAATGGTAATAGAATATTTAGGAAGACAAGGATTATAAATGAATAAATATAAAGTATGTGTATATGCCATTAGTAAAAATGAAGAAAAATTTGTAGATAGATGGTATAACTCTATGAAAGAAGC
This sequence comes from uncultured Bacilli bacterium, assembly GCA_934098435.1. Classification (GTDB taxonomy): domain Bacteria; phylum Bacillota_I; class Bacilli_A; order RF39; family UBA660; genus CAG-302. The sequence continues at coordinate 22,785 of CAKOOV010000011.1, read as the reverse complement.
CGATGCTATATATGTATTAGATACCGGTTCAGAAGATAATACAGTTAAATTACTTAAAGAAAGAGGAGTAATAACTCATAAAAAGAAAATAGTTCCGTGGCGTTTTGATGTAGCTAGAAACAAGTCATTAGACTTAATTCCAGAAGATTATGACATTTGCGTATGTACAGATTTAGATGAAATATTAGAAAAAGGATGGCGTAAGTCACTAGAAGAACATTGGCAAAATATAACTACAAGATGTAGATACAATTATAATTGGAGTTTAGACAAAAACAATAAACCATTAGTAAACTTTTATACCGATAAAATACATAAAAGAAAAGGGTATAAATGGATTTATCCCGTTCACGAAGTATTATCATATGATGGTACTGAAACTATACTTACAATAGATGATATAACATTAAATCACTATCCAGATATAAAAAAATCAAGAAGCAGTTATCTACCATTATTAGAATTATCAGTAAAAGAAAATCCAAATAATGATCGTAATATGCATTATCTAGGAAGAGAATATATGTACCATCAAGAATGGAATAAATGTATAGATACTCTAATAAAACACTTATCACTACCTAGTGCCATATGGAAAGATGAACGAGCAGCCTCTATGAGATATATAGCAAGAGCATATAAAAATTTAAATAGAATAGAAGAAGCGCGCATGTGGTTAAATAAAGCTATTGAAGAAGCGCCATATTTAAGAGATGCTTACGTAGAAATAGCAATACTAGAATACGAAAAGCAAAATTGGAAAGAAGTAGAATCCTATCTACTAAGAGCATTAAAAATAACTACTCATGAAAAAACATATATAAACGAAGCTTTTAGTTGGGATAATACAATCTATGATTTATTATCAATAAGTCTTTACAACATAGGAAAGTATCAAGAAAGCTTATATTATATAAATAAAGCCATTAAAATGAATCCAAACGATAATAGATTACAACAAAATAAAAGAATAATAGAGGGAAATATATAATCCCTCTTTTATTAATACCAAAAAAGTTGTATAATAAAGTAGTAATAAATAAAGAGTGGTGAAGTAATGACAAAAAAGAAGAAAAGAAAAATAAAAAAATATATAAAAATATTACTGTTACTATGTATAATTATCCCAGTACTAATATATATAAACAATACTACTAAAGATACTGATAATATTACTTCAGATATTGATACTAAAGAAACAAAAGAAGACAATAAAGAAGAAAAAGAAGAAGTAGATTATGATAGTTTAGATACTTTAGGTAAATTAGAATATCTAAGCACTAAAGATAAAAGAATTAATAAAATAATAGATAATTATAAAGAATATCCAGAAATACTATTACAAATGTTAACAAGAAATAGTGATATGACTAGTTATATGCTTGATTATCCCGAAAAAAAAGGAAATGTATATAAAGATAATATCGGTAAAGTTCAAAAAGGCAAATTCCCTTTGTTATTACAATATGATAAAAATTGGGGTTATGGTATATATGGTGATAACGTTCTAGCAATAAATGGATGTGGTCCGACAGTATTATCTATGGTAGTAGCGGGACTAACAGGAAGAAACGACATCACGCCATATACCATAGCCGAATATTCTAGTGAAAATGGTTATTATCAAAGCGAGTGGGGGACAAGCTGGAGTCTCATGACTGAAGGCGTAAAAAACTTTGGAGTAGTAGGCACCAATATAGAACTTAGCAAAGAAAATATTTTTTCAGAATTAGAAAAAGGACATCCAATAGTATGCAGCATGCGACCAGGAGATTTCACTACCGTTGGCCATTTCATTTTACTAACAGGTATTAAAGATGGAAAAATAACAGTAAACGATCCAAATAGTAAAGAACGTAGTAATAAATTGTGGGATTATGAAACACTTGAATATCAAATAAAAAGTTCATGGTCATTTACCACATTATAGATAAATAAAAATCGAACTATCATTAGTTCGATTTAATTTAATATTGAAGCGATTGGTTAAAATTATTTACAACTTTTCCATCATAATTAGGAATCAATACATATCAGCATCAATTTCTATATACATCTTACCGCAAAATTTAATTATTTCCAATAGAATTTTGTTGTTTTATCAAATTGCCGTTAAAAGTTATTGAAAGATGTGTTATAATTATTAATATAGAGGGAGGTGAAAAAATGAATCAAGTTTCAAGAAAAATTGAAGGTGGTATTGAAAGTGCATATTTTGGTGTTAAATATAGACCAAGCGAAGATAAAAGCAACTTTGGATTAAACTTAAATTGTAGTTCATTATTAACATATATGGCTTTAGCCGACATTACAAGAAAAGAAGAACAAATTAATAATTTGCAAGAGAAATTTTTAGAAGCTTTATCTGAATGTAAAACAGAAGAAGAAATAAGAAATCTTTCTAGATTTATTCGTGAAGTATCAAAAATTGGTGGTTATGCAGTTCAGTTTTATAACAACAACGCAACATTAATTACTAAAAGTGGTGTTATATATGCTAAAAAAGAATTAGAAGCAAGACAAGCAAAAAAAGAAAAACCTGTTTCATCAAGAATAGATGGCGGTATTGAAAGCGCATATTTTGGTGTTAAATATAGACCAAGTGAAGATAAAAGCAACTTTGGATTAAACTTAAATTGTAGTTCATTATTAACATATATGGCTTTAGCCGACATTACAAGAAAAGAAGAACAAATTAATAATTTGCAAGAGAAATTTTTAGAAGCTTTATCTGAATGTAAAACAGAAGAAGAAATAAGAAATCTTTCTAGATTTATTCGTGAAGTATCAAAAATTGGTGGTTATGCAGTTCAGTTTTATAACAACAACGCAACATTAATTACTAAAAGTGGTGTTATATATGCTAAAAAAGAATTAGCAGCAAGACAAGAAGAAAAAAAGAAGCCTGTTTCATCAATAGTAGCTGGTGGTATTGAAAGTGCATATTTTGGGGTTAGATATAGACCTAAAGGTGGTATGGAGCGTATAGATATTGACTGCAGTTCATTATTAACATACATGGCTTTAGCAGATATTACAAGAAAAGAAGAACAAATCAGTAATTTAATGTTAAAGTTCTGTGAAATACTATCAAAGTGTAAAACTTCAGAAGATTTTAGTAATTTAACTACATTTATGGATATTACTGCTAATGTTGGCGGTTATGCAATGGAATTTAATAATATGGTTAATAGGATTATAAATCAAAATGGAAAAAAAAGAGCTCAGCAATATATAAAAACTGTAGAAAAACAGAAAAAAGTAAATGCTGATAATTTAGAATATTTTAAGGAGACCTATGCAAAATTAAACAGAGCATTAGCTGAATTAAGGGAAAGCAGTGTAAAAGATGATGAAGAAGTTGCTTATCTTTTGAGAAAATATAATGAACTTCAATCAGATTTATACGACTTTAATGGAACTATAGATAAAAAATTTATTTCACAATGTGATGAACAAATTGAAGATGCAATCAATTATTTAAAGTTTTTATATAGAAGTTTAGATGAAACAAAAAGTTCTTCGATGGGACTTTAAAAGACGATAGCTTAAAGTGATAAGCCAGCGTCTTTTTCTTTGTTCTTTTTAGTTTGATAAAATTCTTCAGTAGCTTCATTCATTTCATTATTTAATTATTTAAATTTTTTATATAATGTTTTAGAATAATTAAACGTTAGAAAAGTTATTCCTTTAATAATAACTCTATGTGGTTCAATATAAGATAAATTACTATGTTCTATATTTCTTATATTTCCATTAATTCTCTTTGGTTTATTATTACAAAAATCACATATAAACTCAATTTTCTTTTTAATTTTTCTTCAAACTTTAATGGTTTAGTAATAATATTAATCATAAAATCTGTCTTTTCTCAAAAAAAAATCAACTTCATTTAGAAATTGATATTTTCTATGTTAAGTTCAAACATAAAAGCTCGAACAGATTTTCCAATGGAGGACCCAGTCGGATTTGAACCAACGCTCAGGGAGTTGCAGTCCCGTGCCTTACCTCTTGGCTATGAGTCCGTCAGTAACTAAATTATATCAAAAATAAACTATTATTTCAATATATTTTATGTAAAAACACAAAAAATGTTAAAAAATGATGAAATATTTATAAAGTTATAGTATAATATGATTGTCCTAAAAAAAGGGGTGAATTATTATGGAAAGATTACAAAAGAAAATATCTTCACTTGGCTATTGCTCAAGAAGACATGCTGAGGAACTTATAAGCAAAGGATTAGTAGAAGTAAATGGCGAAGTAGTAACTAAACTTGGAACAACAGTAAAACAAGGTGATATCATATCTGTAGAAGGAAACATACTTGATAATAGCAAGTCATATGAATATTATTTATTAAACAAACCAAAAGGAGTTGTAACCACCACTAATGATGAAAAAGGAAGAAAAACAGTAGTGGATCTAATAAATACAACAGCAAGAATATATCCAGTAGGAAGACTAGATTATGATACATCAGGAATACTAATCTTAACTAATGATGGTAACCTTGCAAATTTACTTATGCGCCCAGACTCATTAGTAGATAAAACATATATAGTTAAAGTAAATGGTGAAGTAACAATTAAAGATGTTCAAAAGTTAAGAAATGGTGTTATTATAGATGGTATTAAGACTAAAAAAGCTAAAGTTAAACTTAAATCAGTAGACAAAAAGAAATCAACGTCAATAGTAGAAATAACTATTCACGAAGGAAAAAATCATCAAATAAAGAAAATGTTTGAATCATTAGGTTATAAAGTAACAAAATTAAGAAGAGAAAAATATGCTAATCTTAATTTAAAAGGATTATTACCAGGTGAGTACCGACCACTTACAGTAAAAGAAGTTAAAATACTATATAGTTTATGTAAGAAAAAATAATTACAGGGGGATATTTTTATGACATTTAAAATAACAGATAACCAAGAAAACGATTTTTGGTTTCTAGCAGACAATATAACAGTAATACCAATCAAAGATTTTAATATTTTAATAGATAATAACATTAATAACATTATATTAGAACTTTTAAAAGATAATTTAGTAGTATCACAATTAAAACTAAATAATAATATTATAAACGCTATAGCAGATATAGTCATATCAGATAAAAGTTCAAAAGAAATAAACCATATTCTAGTAGAAAACAACGTTCCATATTTCTCTTTTGTATATGGAATAATAGATACATATAAAAGAAGATACAAATATTTAAATAATCTAAGTAAAGCACAAGAAGTAATAATATCATATCAAGAAAAAAATATCAAAAGTGCAATAGCCTTAGCTAAATACTTAAACAAAAAAATAATATTAGACAACACAAAAATATCATTAGAAAATTATAAAAAAATATTAGAAGAGTATTCAACAGAAGAATTAGACAAAGCTAATATAACTTTTTATTATCAAGAAAATAACAATTCAATTACCGCAAGTGAATTATATAAAACATCTGCTTTAGTAAGTGAAATTGCTAATAAAATAAAAAAAGCCAATCTATCAACCATAGAGAACATAATGTATGCTTATGATATATTAAAGAAAAGACTATATAAATTAGATGAGGCAAATTATTATAGATCTTCAGATGTAGCAGCAGTTTTAACTGGTGATTGTATTGTATGTGCAGGCTATTCTAATGTATTTAATGCCATTTTAAAATGCTTAAATATAAAAGCAGCACCACTAATAAGCAAAGAAGCAAAACATCAAAGAAGTATCATCTATGTTCAAGATGAAAAATATAATATTGATGGTGTCTATGTTTTCGATCCAACTTGGGATAGACGTAAGAATAAAGAAGATAAAGAATATATAAACAGATATAATTATTTTGCCATACCATTATCAGTATCAAACGAAACCGCTAAAGACGAATTATATAAAGCATTAACAATCGAACCATGTGATTATCTTGAAAGTAGAAGTAAGTTGGATATTGAAGAAATGAGACAAAATAACATAATAAATGATGCCATAGCCTTCATAGATGATTCACTTTTATCTTTAATATCAGATGAATATGCTTATGGATTTACAGATAATGTCATAAAAATATATACAAGTATAAAAGCTAAATATGACACAAGACATCTAAGAGAAGAAAAATTTCTAAAAATATTATATAATACTAGAGTAGCAGAATATCAAGAAGGAATAATAGAAGAAGTAAATATAGAAAAAATAATAGAAGTCGTAATAGAAAAATATCAAAGAATTCAAAGAAATAAATTAAAGAAAATGAATTTATCCAATTGGAAAGAAGAACTAGTCATTGCAATTTTTACTTCAGAATTAGAAAATAGTCTTTATGAATATTTAAAAGTACCAAAGGCAAAAACAAAAAAAAGAAAAATAGAGGTTGACAACTAAAAAAAAATAGCATATAATATCTATGTGTTAAAACAAAAGAAAGAGACGATATAGTAAAATAATTATAGAGAGCTAATGTTTGGTGGAAATTAGTATGATAGTTACTATATAGATCACTCTGGATGTGTTTTTCTAAATAGTTAGGAAAAGCCGGGAATAACCCGTTATCAATAAAGAGAGCACTTATGTGAAGTAAGGTGGTACCGCGATATATATCGTCCTTACATACATAGGTGTTTTTTTAGATTTAAAGGAGGAAAATAAAATGAATTATAAAGAAACACTATTGATGCCTGAAACTAGTTTTCAGATGAGAGGAAATTTACCCGAAAATGAAAAAAAGCAAAGAGAAAAATGGGAAGAAATGAATTTATATGACAAAGTAAGAGAAAAAAACAAAGGTAAAACACCATTTATTTTACACGATGGCCCACCATACGCTAATGGTGATATTCATATAGGTCACGCTATGAACAAAATATTAAAAGATTTTATTAATAGATATAAAATGATGAGTGGTTACGATATGATATACATTCCAGGATGGGATACACATGGCCTTCCAATTGAACAAGCTGTAACTAATAGCGGTATTGATAGAAAAAGTATGAGCAAAGCTGACTTCAGAGCTTTATGCGAAAAATATGCATATGAACAAATTGCCAAACAAATGAAAGGCTTTAAAGAATTAAACGTATTAGCCGATTGGGACCATCCATATATCACATTACAAAAAGAAATGGAAGCAAGACAAATTGAAGTATTTGCCACAATGGCCAAAAAAGGCTTAATATTCAAAGGATTAAAACCAGTATATTGGAGTCCGTCATCAGAATCAGCACTTGCCGAAGCAGAAATAGAATATCACGATCGAAAAGATCCATCTATATATGTAGCATTTCCAGTAGTAGAAGGAAATGATATAGTAAAAGAAGGAGACAATCTAGTAATATGGACTACTACTCCTTGGACTCTTCCATGTAACACTGGTATTGCTGTTAGTAAAAAATTTGATTATGCCAAAGTATTAGCAAATGGTAAATACTATATAGTAGCAAATGAATTATTAGAGTCATTAGCAAAAGAATTTGGCTGGGAAGATTACAAAGTAGAAAAAGTTTTCACAGGGGACAAAATAACAGGTATCAAATACAAACACGTATTCATGGATAGAATAGCTCCAGTAGTAGATGGTTTTCATGTAACACTAGAAGCCGGTACTGGACTAGTTCATATGGCACCTATGTATGGAGCAGATGACTTTATCATCGGCAAAGAAAACAACTTAGAAATGATAAACGGAATTGATGACCAAGGAGTATTAAATGAATATTCAGGTGAATTTAGTGGTTTATTCTTTGAAGATGCTAACAAAGCCATAACTACAAAACTAGATGAACTAGGAGTACTTCTTAAACTAAAATTTATAACTCACTCATACCCACATGATTGGAGAACAAAGAAGCCAGTTATATTTAGAGCCACTAAGCAATGGTTCTGTAGTATTGATAAAATTAGAGATGAACTTCTAAATGAACTTGAAAATAACGTTAAATTTCATACAGAATGGGGCAAAAAAAGATTATATAATATGATTCATGATAGAGGAGACTGGTGTATTTCAAGACAAAGAGTCTGGGGAGTACCAATTCCTATCTTCTATAACGAAGATGGTAGTGAAATCATTGATTACGATGTTATGATGCACGTAGCAGACTTATTTAGAAAATATGGTTCTAATGTATGGTTTGAAAGAGAAGCCAAAGACTTATTACCTAAAGGATATAAAAATCCTGCTAGTCCAAATGGTAACTTTACAAAAGAAGAAGATATCATGGATGTATGGTTTGATTCCGGTTCAACTTGGAATGGAGTATTAATAGAACAAGGTCTACCATATCCATCAGATGTATATTTAGAAGGCTCAGACCAATATCGAGGATGGTTCAACAGTTCACTAATTTGTGGTGTAGCAGTTACTGGTAAAGCACCTTATAAAGAATTAGTATCTCATGGATTTACATTAGATGGTAAAGGCAATAAAATGAGTAAAAGTTTAGGTAATGTAATAGTGCCTGCTGATATGATAAGACTACATGGAGCAGACATCTTAAGATTATGGGTAGCATCAACTGACTATACTGAAGATGTAAGAATTAGTGATGAACTAATTAAACAAGTAAAAGAAAGCTATCGTAAGATAAGAAACACATATAAATTTATGCTTGGTAATCTAAAAGATTTCGATCCAACTAAAGATAGTATTAAATATGAAGATATGCCATATTATGACAAATACATGATGAATGAACTTAATATATTTACCAAAAATGTACTAGAAGAATATGAAGGATATAATTTCCAAAATGTATATAAATTAGTAAATAATTTCGTATCATTTACCTTATCAAATTTCTATTTAGATTTTACTAAAGACATCTTATACATAGAAAAAGAAAACTCTTTAGTAAGAAGAAGTGTTCAAACAGTACTTTATAATATTTTAAATAATGAAGTAAGATTACTTGCTCCAATACTTCCATATACAAGTGAAGAAGTATATAACCTGCTACCACATACCAAAGATTCTGTTCACTTAACAGACATGCCTGAAGTTATTACTTATAAAGATAGTACCGAAGTATTAGAATTATTTAAACTATTCTTTGAACTTAAAGAAAAAGTAAATAAAAAACTAGAAGAAGCAAGAAATGAAAAACTAATTGGTTCTGCTCTTGAAGCCGTAGTAAAAATAAATTTAGATGCAAAGTACAATGAAGTAAAAGAAAAACTAGGATCTTGCTTACATCAATTATTCATTGTATCAAAAGTAGAGTATACTACCGATGGTGAAGAAGTTAAAGTAGAAAAAAGTAATGGTGAAAAATGTAATAGATGTTGGAATTACGTTGAACACCTAAATGATGATATATGTGATAGATGTTATAATATTCTAAATAACTAATAAAAAATTAAAAGCGGTATTTAACATACTGCTTTTCTTCAGGAGGGAACATGGAAAATAAATATAATTATAAAGTATTAAATAAAAAAGAAATAGAAAAATATTTTATTCAAATGCAAACAAAGAATGAAGAAGCCAGAGAAAAAATAATATTACATAACATAAAATTAGTATTTCATAGATATTATAAAAGATTCTCAAGTATTCAATTAGATAAAGATGATATCATATCCAATGGTATCATCGGATTAATAAAAGCAGTAGATACTTTTAACTTAGATAAAAATTATTCCTTCACAACATATGCAAGCAAATGTATAGATAATGAAATATTAATGTATATAAAAAAAGAAATAACCAAAGATATTTCTTTAGACGAAGATACTAAAGAAAACAATCTAACATTAATGGAATTAATTACTGATACATCAGTAAATATAGAAGATGACTATATAAATAAAGAAAATATAAATAGTATAAAAAATATAATAGAACTACTAGAAGATAAAGATAAATACTTATATAATTTATATTTCGAAAAAGCCTACTCTCAACTAGAAATAGCCAAATTACTTAAAAAATCACAATCATATATATCTAGAGAAATAAAATCTTTAGTATATAAATTAGAAAAAACTATGTGCAAAAATAATATAATAGAAAAACCAAAAATTAAAGCCAAATGCATCGGCTATAATAAAAAAAATGTTTTGTAAAATTAATGTAAAGACTATTGCAATTATTTATAATATGTTATATTCTTATAACATAAGGGAGTGTGATAATAGTGATTTATCCATCAATAGATAAAATATTAAATATTGTAGATTCCAAATACGCTTTAGTTTATGTTGTCTCAGAAAGAGCCAAACAAATGGCCAAAACAGGTTACTACCAAAAACCTATTAAAGAATACAAAAGTGAAAAGAATATAGGTAGAGCATTAGAAGAAGTATACGATGGATTAATTCATATTGAGAAACGTTAAGTTTCTTTTTTTTGTACTATAATAATATTTCATTCATATATATATTATTGTAGAAGAAAGGAATGATAAAACAAATATGGAAACAATAAAAGTTTCATCGAAGTCAAATCCAAATTCAGTAGCAGGAGCACTTGCAAATGTTTTTAGAGAAAAAGGCGTAGTAGAAGTACAAGCAATAGGAGCGGGTGCCCTAAATCAAGCTATAAAAGGAGTAGCAATAGCTAGAGGATTCGTAGCTCCATCAGGAAAAAATTTAGTATGTACTCCTGCATTTATTGACGTCAATATCGATGGAGATGAAAGAACAGCGATTAAATTAATAGTGGAGGCTAAATAGCCTCTTAAAAAATAACAAACATTAGCAATTGATATTGACAATTGCTAATAAAGTGCTATAATTATACTTGTAGGAGATGATAAAATGAAGAAAAGACAATTCAAAACAGAAAGTAAAAAAGTCTTAGACATAATGATAAATTCAATTTATACAAATAAAGAAATATTTTTAAGAGAACTAATTTCCAATGCAAGTGATGCTCTAGATAAGTTACACTATCTATCATTAACAGATAAAAACATAAAGATAAATAATGATGACTTATATATAAAAATAGACGTAGATGATAAAGCAAGAACATTAACAATCACCGATAATGGAATAGGTATGACCGAAGAAGAATTAGAAAACAATTTAGGTACTATCGCCGAATCAGGATCATTACATTTCAAAGAAGAAAATTCTTGTCAAAATGATGCCAATATAATAGGCCAATTTGGCGTAGGCTTCTATTCAGCCTTCATGGTAAGTGACAAAGTAACAGTAGAATCAAAATCATATAAAGAAGATAAGTCCTATATATGGGAAAGTAATGGTATAGATGGTTACACATTATCTCAGTCAGATAAAAAAGATAATGGAACCAAGATAACTCTTCATATTAAAGAAGATACAGAAGATTATAAATATAGTGATTTTCTTACAGAATATAAAATTAGAGAAATAATAAAGAAATATTCTGACTATATAAACTATCCAATAAAAATGGAAGTATCCAATACAAGAAAAAAAGAAGATAGTGATGAGTATGAAACATATAAAGAACTAACAACTTTAAATAGTATGATCCCACTATGGAAGAAAAACAAAGAAGAAATAAAAAACGAAGAATATAATAACTTCTATAGTGATAAATTCTATGACTACAACGAACCACTAAAAACAATACATTTTAAAGTAGAGGGAAATGTAACATACACAGCATTATTATATATTCCAAGTCATGCATCATATGACTATTATAGTAAAGAATACACAAAAGGACTAAAACTATATACCAATGGTGTTCTAATAATGGATAAATGTAGTGATTTATTACCAGATTATTATAGCTTTGTAAGAGGTGTAGTAGATACAGAAGATATCCCACTAAATATTTCAAGAGAAACCCTTCAAGAAGATAAGAACATAAAACTAATTGCCAAAAGTATTGAAAGCAAAATAAAAAAAGAATTATTATCAATGCTAAAAGAAGATCGTGAAAACTATGAAAAATTCTATAAAAGTTTTGGCATGCAACTAAAGTTTGGTATATATAATGATTATGGTATAAACAAAGATAAATTAAAAGACCTATTAATGTTTTATTCTTCAAAAGAAAAGAAACTAATAACACTAGAAGAATATGTATCCAATATGAAAGAAGAAGATAAAAACATTTATTATGCTTGTGGTGAGTCAACAGATAAAATAGATATGCTACCACAAGTAGAAGTATTTAAAGAAAAAAACTATAATGTACTATATCTAACAGAATACGTAGACGAATTTGCTATAATGGCTTTAGGAGAATACGAAGGAAGAAAATTCGTTAATGTATCAAAAGAAAATACCGATTTATCTACAGAAGAAGAAAAAGAACAAATAAAAAAAGAAAATGAAGATAATACTGACTTATTAAAAGACATGAAAGAAGTATTAGATGGCAAAGTAGAAGAAGTAAAATTCACTAATAAATTAAAGAAACATCCTGTATGTTTAACCACTAATGGAGAAATATCAACATCTATGGAAAAAGTAATAAACGCCATGCCAACAGAAGAAAAAATAACCGCTAGTGAAGTATTAGAAATAAATATAAATCACAACATTAGTAAAAAACTAAAAGATTTATATAAAAATAATAAAGAAGAATTTAACAAATATACCAAAGTCATCTACTATGAAGCAAGATTAATTGAAGGATTACCAATAGATAATCCTACTGAATTTAGTGACTTAATATGTGATATTATAGCAGAAAAATAATAAAAGGCCCGAAAATAGGCCTTTTTCTTTGACATTTATATATAAATTATATATAATTAAGTTAAGAGAGGCGATAACATGGCATATTATTTAACAATAGCAAATAAAGGCGAATATAAAAAATTAAACCTATTATTATTAGAAGGATTTACCAAAACCTCCAAGTTTAAAGGAGAAGCACTTAGTCTAGATGAATTAGATGATTTAACATCAAAATATCAAGATGAATATGAATTCAAGAAAAAACTATATCAAAATGGTATAATATCAATCGATGAAATAACCAAAGAATTAACTATCAGACGCAAACAAAATAACAAATTAATAAAAGTAAAGTATGGACTAATATATCAAAAAGAAAGCAAATATTTAGATCAATTATATTTAAGAAGTATCTTAATAAGTAAAAAAAGAGATTATAGATTCCTAGAAAAATTATCTTCTTACTATCGCAATAGCTATAATAATAGTATAAATATAACTAACTTATCATTTATAGCAAAACATCACTATGATTTAGAAACCGACAAAATATTAAATGACTTTTTTCAAAGAGAAATATATAAATATAATTCATTAGAAGATGAATATAAATTAAATTATAAAGCTTTACATGATTTGGCAATGTTTATATATAACTATAATGCTGTCAAAGCATATATATCATTAGGAATAACTAAAGACATGCTTGATAGAGAAAGACAAGAAAAATTATCTTTATTAAAAGAAAAATTAATAAAAGAAAATCAAAAAGAAACATTAGGCAGTTATAAAAAAAGAAAACTTACTAAAAACTATACAGTTGATGGTCAAATGTCATTATTTAATAACTAAAAAATAATCAAATTAAATTGATTGTTTTTTTCATATATGTAACTTTGCATAATAAAAAGCATATACTTATGGTAGGTGATACTATGACAAAAGTAGATAACTTTAAAGAGTTCGTAAAAAAACATCAAGTACTAGTTACATATATAAGAGAAAATAAGATGACTTGGCAAAAATTCTATGAATTATATGATTTATATGGCGAAGATAATAACATTTGGAATGAATATCTAAATAAAGAAGAGACTCAAATCAAAGCAAATAATACCAAACCATCAAATTTCTCTAATATAATGGAAATGGCAAAGAATATAGATCCAGACAAACTACAAGATGGCATAACATCAATTCAAAAAGCTATAAGCCTATTTGGCGATATAATTACTAAAAATAATACATCTTCTACCAGCACATATACTCCAAGACCAATATATAAGAAGTTTGATGACTAATGACTATCGAACTACAAATAAAAATAGCCAGTGATCCCACCCAAACATCATTTATTAGAGAAAATCCATACTGGTATAAAAGATTAAATAGAAATCCAAACTCCTATAAAGACTTTATAGCGGATATGAAAAATAAATATAAATTGAATCCAAGCGATAGGTTTAATAAAATATTAAATAATATAAGTATGATTCAAACATTTTTAGATGTATTAAAATAAAAAAAATAAGACTTAATTTTTAAATCTTAAATTTTCATTTGAAATATTAAACAACATCCCAATAAGTATCATATAAGATAATAACGAAGAACCACCATAAGATATAAAAGGGAGTGTAATACCCATAATAGGTAATAATCCTAAAGTCATACCAATATTTTGCATCTGCTGAAAAAGAAGTACCGCGATAATACCACCAATTAGTAACTTATCATTATCATTATGTGATTTATTAGCTAAAGAAATAATATTTAAATCAAAAAACACAATAAGTCCAAGTAACAATAAAGTACCTAAAAAACCAAAATTAGAAGCGAATACCGCAAAAATAAAATCAGTTTGCATTTCTGGAAAATATATTGGCGTATGATTAAATCCATGCCCTAACATTCCCCCAGATCCAATCGCAGTAAGCCCATTAGTAAGCTGAAGCCCATTACTATTAGACCAATTAAGAATTCTATCCATACGATAAAAAAAACTAGTACCAAAAATATCAATAAATAAATCCTGATTTATAAAATACATTCCCAAAAAGATACCACCAAATATAAGTATAATACAAGTAGTAATAACAAACCATCTAGCCTTAAATCCACCGACAAATAACATAACAATAGTAATAATAAAATATATAAGTACTGCTCCAGTATCAGGCTCAATAAAAGTAAGTATTGAAGGAATACCAACTATAACTAATACTTTTAAAAGAAACTTAAATTCTTCCATTGTATCATTATTATTTTTACTCTCATTAAAATCATTAATCAATCTTGATAAAATAATAATTAAAAATATTTTCATAAATTCTGAAGGTTGAAAACTACCAATATAAGGAATAACAAACCAACACCTAGCATTATTAATAGGCTTACCAAGAAATAATACCAATATTAATAAAATAACACCAATAAAATATAAAATATAAGCATTATTATATAAAAACTTATTACCAAATATCATCATAACATAAGCAAGCCCAAAACCAAGTACATACCATAACATTTGTTTTAAATAAAAATTTTGATAATCACTAGGTAGTAAACTTCTCGTAGCATATATAGTAATTACACTAATAATAGCAAATAATATTATAGGAATTAATATTCTACCTTCAACTTTAAATTTAGATTCTTTTTTCATTATATCACACTCTAGTTATTATAATACCACAAAATATAAAAATAATAAATATATATATAACCATTTTCATATAATTTATTAGAGGTGATAATAGTTGAAAGAACTACCAAAGATGTATCATAATACAATAGATAAAGATATAAATAATAACGAAAAAATGTATTCTACCATGTATAATAATGATAGAAAAATATCTAATAACAATATCTTTATAAATAACAAAAATAACTATACAGTAGAACAAAAAATATATAATATCTTTAACTCCCCAAACTATATATATAAGATAGATGTAACAATAGTCACAGATAAAGATAAATTAAATAAACGTATAGTAGGAAAAACAAAAACAAATCTAATTACTATGGATAACGAATATATCCCTATAAACACTATAAGAGATATATACATATCTAGATAGACCTATAAATAGGTCTTATTTTTTATATAAACTATTGAAAAAAAATATAAAATATGATATCTTGATATTAGAGTAAAAATAGGTGATAGATATGAATAAAAAGAATAAAATCTTAATTATAATAATATCATTAATAGTATTAATAGGCATATATCTACTATATAATACCTATGCATTAACTACTAAAACTACTAATAACGGTGACTACTATACAATAAATCTAACAGATAGCAATATAGTATCCTTAGAAGCTAATGAAGAAAAAACAGTAATATACAAAATAAATAATACCAATAATGGTACAGTATCATATGGTGTAGCCTATAATAATTCCAATATAGAAGTAAAAGTATATAGTGATAGTAAAGACAAAGTAACAGGAACCATCGGAGCTAATAATAATAAATATATAAAACTACACCTAAAAAACAAAACATCCTCTAATACTACAGTAGAAATAACCACTATCATGGGCTATGAAAATGGAGGAGACTTAATAGTACCATCAGGCTCTACTTTAGTAACAAAGACTTATACAAAATCAGTTGATTTTGCAAATTTTGCTAAATATATAACTGAACTATATACCAGCGCAAGTAAATCTACAGTAACTAATAATAGTATTACTTATAATTATGCTACATCCGAATCATTAATGAATGATAGATTAGGAGGAACAACATCGTCATTAGATGGTGGTAATATAAGATATTATGGAGCTTCGCCCAATAACTATGTATATTTTAATTGTGAATCATATCCTAGCACTAACTGTGAACTATGGCGTATTATAGGAGTATTCGATGGTAAAGTAAAATTAATGAGGAATGAAACAATAGGCTTATATTCTTGGGATAACAAAAATACATCTACTGGGGCAGAAACTGCTTATGGTAAGAATGATTGGACAACAGCCAGATTAATGAAATTATTAAATCCTAGTACTTATTATACAACTGATAATAATGATAATGGTAAAGGTCAAAGTTTATATTGGAATGCCTCAAGTGGAACATGTTATTCAGGTAAAAGTAATGCTACTACTTCATGCGATTTTACTAGTACTGGTATAAAAAATGATATCACAAGAAATATGATGGTAGAAACAACATGGAATCTTGGGGGATGGGATACATCTGATATATATTCTAATGTAATGTATGAAAAAGAAAGGGAAACAACAGTATATTCTGGAAGAAGTACAACATGGACAGGAAAAGTTGCTCTAGCATATCCATCTGATTATGGATATGCCACTGATTTAAGTAAATGTTCCAAAGAACTGCATAACTATGATGATGATACATGTAAAAATAATGATTGGATGTATCCTATTATTACTAATTCTGCTAGTGACTACGGATGGTTATTAACCTCTAACTCAGGCAATGCCCGCCGTGCTTTCAGTGTGAATTCGTCGGGTCGTGTTCGTAACGATTTCGGAAATGGCGTCTATAGCGTGAATGGTGTCGCTCCAGTTCTTTATCTGAGTGCTGATCAAGATATAGTGGCAGGGGATGGTTCACAAAATAATCCATACCAATTAAAAGCATAATAGTATTAATAGATAAATACATAAAAAGTGTAAAAAAGTATATATTTTAATAGGAATATATCTTTTTTTCTTTATTTATGATAAAATTATATAGGAGAGTGATTTCATGAGAGTAATAATTTCAGCAGGAGGCACAGGAGGACATATATATCCAGCTCTTGCTATTATAAATAAAATAAAAGAAGAAGAACCAGATAGTGAATTTTTATATATTGGTACAACCGATAGAATGGAAAAAGATCTAATACCTAGTATGGGTTATAGATACGAAGGATTAGAAGTAACTGGACTTAAAAGAAAATTATCTTTAGATAATATTAAAACCATTACTAACTTTTTTGGAGCAATAAAAAAAGCTAAAGTAATAATAAAAGATTTTAATCCTGATGTCGTTATAGGCTGTGGTGGTTATGTTACTGCTCCAGTTATATATGCCGCTAAAAAGTTAGGTAAGAGAACATTTATTCATGAACAAAATAGTGTTGTAGGTCTTGCTAACAAATTCTTATCTAAATATACTGATAAAGTAGGTGTATCATTTGAAAGTACTATAAATGATTTTCCTAAAGGAAAAGCAGTATTAACTGGTAATCCATGTAGTGAGAAGGCCCTTAGTATTAAAAAAACAACAAAAAAAGAATTAGAAATAGATGAAGATAAGAAATTAGTTCTTATAGTTATGGGTTCATTAGGTAGTAGAAGTGTTAATGACAAAATATTTAGTTTTATAGATAATTTTAGAAATAAAAATTATTCAGTAATAATAGTTACTGGTAATAGTTACTACGAAAAAGTAAAAGATAAAAGAGTGCCAAAAAACGTAAAAGTATTACCATTTATCTATGAAATGCCAAAAGTAATGAAAATAACCGATTTAATGGTTACTAGAGCAGGAGCTTCTACAATGAGTGAAATAACAGCCTTAGAAGTACCAGCTATATTCATACCAAGCCCATATGTAGCAAATAATCATCAATACAAAAATGCCATGGACTTAGTAGAACATAAAGCCGGTATTATATTAGAAGAAAAAGATTTAGATGGAAAATCATTAATTGAATTAATTGACAAGACATTAAATGATGAAAATAAATTAGAAGAGATGAAGAAAAATCTTAGTAAACTAGGTATAAAAGATAGTAGTACTAGAATATATAATATATTAAAGGAATTGATAATGAATGATAGAAAGTTTTATTAATAAATATGAATACTATAAAAATGTATCACTAAAAAAGTATAATACCTATAAAATAGATGTTAGTTGTGATTATTTAGTCTATCCTAAAAGCATACAAGAACTACAAGAACTATTAAAATATTTAAAAGAAAACAATATTCATTATTTAATCCTAGGCAATGGTTCTAATGTAATATTAGCCAGACCTAATTTCGATGTAGTAATAAAGTTAGATCGCATAAATAATATTGAAATAAAAGATAATATAGTTATAGCAGGAGCAGGAGTAAGTTTAATAAAATTAGCAAACATTTGCATGGAAAAAGGCTTAAACGGTTTAGCCTTTGCTGGAGGAATACCAGGTTTACTAGGAGCAAGTACCGCTATGAATGCCGGAGCATACAAAGAAGACATGGCTTCTATAGTAAAAGAAATAAAAGTATTAACTCCTAATTTAGAAATAAAAACTATGAAAAATAGCGAATTAGAATATACCTATAGAGATTCCTTCTTAAAAAGAAATAAAGACTTTATTTGTGTTGAAGTAACCCTATCACTAGAGCATGAAGATAAAGAAATAATAAAACATCGTATGTTAGATAGAAGAGATAGAAGAATATCATCACAACCAGTAAATATGCCATCAGCAGGATCAGTATTTAGAAATCCTGAAGGCTTATCAGCAGGAAAATTAATCGAAGATTTAGACTTAAAAGGATATACCATTGGAGGAGCCCAAGTAAGTGAAAAACATGCCAATTTTATAGTAAATACATCAAACGCTACATATGATGATATTATATCATTAATAGAATATATAAAGAAAAAAGTAAAAGAAAAATATAATATTGAATTAATACTAGAACAAGAAATAGTAAGGTGATAACATGCCCGAAAAAAAGAAAATAAGAGTAAAAAGAAAAAAAAGAAAACTAAAAATAAAAAGAATAATCATATGTTTAGTAATATTAATATCACTAGTATTACTATTTCTATATATAAAAGATTTACCAATAAAGAATATATATATAGTAGGTAATAATATAATAAGTGATAAAGAAATAATAGAAGAAGCAGGTATAACAAATTATCCACCATTTCTAACCACTGATAGTAGTTCAATAAAAAAGAAACTATTAAAAAATAATTATATTAAAGAAGTAAAAATAAAAAAGAAATTAATAAATAAAATATATATATATATAACTGAAAAGAAAATAATAGGAACATATAATGATAAACTATTACTAGAAGATTCAACTCTTATAGATAACACATATAATATAAATAGTGCACCATTAATAACAAATAATATAGATACAATAAAAGATAAATTTACTAGTAAATTCTCTAAAGTAGACAATAATATATTACTAAAAATATCTGAAATAAGTTATGTTCCAAATGATGTTGATACCGAAAGGTTTCTATTAAAAATGAATGATGGAAATGAAGTATATATAACATTAAGTAAAATTACTAAAATAAATAAATACAATGAAATATATTCTAGCATGGATAATAAAAAAGGAATAATATATCTAGATTCAGGAGACTACGTAGAAATAAAAGAATCATAACTATTCTTAATAATATAATAATTAGCATTAGAAAATTTATCTAATACTAATTTTTCTTCTCTTTTATTATGAATAGTCCATAAAAAGATTTCCTTATTAGGATATTTATTAATATTATTCTTATACAAAGTAATAAAATTAATCACTTCAAAACAATTCTTATTTTTAGTATTTTTAAAAGTAATATAACCAAGTTTATAATTAGTTTTTTTCTTTAAATACCTAATAATCCTTTTATTAAAAGAAGCTAAATATATATTTTTGTTTTTAGTATTCTTTAAATATTTAACAATTTCTTTAGCAAATCTCTTATAATTATTTCTAACCTTAATATCAATAAGTAGTATTTTATTAGTATTAATATCAAGAATAATATCTAAAGTACTCAAATATTTTTTCTTAATAACATCACTATAATTACTATTCTCAATATTAATAGAATCGTGCGATAACACTATTATATTATCTTTAGTAAGTCTAATATCAAATTCAACACCATCAGAATACCTATCTAATAAAGCCTTTTTAATAGCCAAATATGAGTTTTCTTTAATATAATTAGTAGTAACACCTCTATGTATAATATATTTCATAATAAATACTATGATACAAACAAAGATAAATTAACAAAAAACAGTTGAAATTTAATATAATATATGGTAAAATTATATTCGTTGAGCAGTAATCCGCCTATTTAACAAAGTAGTGATTACAAATAAAAGAAAGGAAGTGTATATTACGATGGACATTATTGATAAAATTACAATGAGTCAAATGAAGAAAGATTTACCAGAATTTAGAGTAGG
This sequence comes from uncultured Bacilli bacterium, assembly GCA_934098435.1. Lineage (GTDB taxonomy): Bacteria > Bacillota_I > Bacilli_A > RF39 > UBA660 > CAG-302. The sequence goes on along the minus strand of CAKOOV010000011.1, from coordinate 1,957 downwards.
AGACTCAGTAACAGTAGGATGTATTATTACTGAAACAAAGAATGGTAAATCAAAAGAAAGAGTCCAAGATTTTAAAGGAACTGTAATTGCAAGAAAAGGTAAAGGAGTATCTGAAACTTTTACTGTAAGAGGAGAATATTCTGGTATTGGTGTAGAAAAAACATTCCATGTACATTCTAATAAAGTAGCCTATATCAAAGTTACTAAACCAGGTAAAGTTAGAAGAGCTAAATTATATTTCTTAAGAGACAGAAAGAGCAAATATAATATTAAAGAAAGAAGATAATAGCTTAGCTATTATCTTTATTTATAAAGGAGAATATATGAATAAAATAATTAAAGAAATATTACCATATATAATAATTATAATTATAGTTATTCTAATAAGAAGTTTTATAATCACTCCAATAATAGTATCAGGAGATTCAATGAAACCAAACTTACATAATAAAGAAATACTATTAGAAAGAAAAATAGGATATAATAGCAGTACAATAAAAAGATTTGATATTGTTATTATAAAAAATGACAATGAAGAAATAATAAAAAGAATTATCGGCATGCCAGGAGAACACATATCATATAAAAATAACAAATTATATGTAAATGACAAATTATTAGAGACAAATTTTGAATATCGTACAACTAATGACTTTAACTTAGAAGAAATATGTAATTGTACATCAATACCAGATGGAAAATACCTAGTATTAGGAGATAATAGACCAATATCTAAAGATAGTAGAATAATAGGATTAGTAGATGAAAAAGATATATTAGGAAAAGCAATATATAGAATTTGGCCAATAACAAAGTTGGGCAGTCTAAATAATTAGATGTAATTAATAGTTACATCTTTTCCTTTTTATATAGACAATAGCAAATATCAATTTAATTAAATTTCATAAAATAAATTGAAAGGAGATTAAAATGATTAATAATTACCGTGAAGATAAAATCAAGAAAATATTAGAAGAAGGAAAAAAATGTAATTGTACCCCAATAATCATTGGGCCAACAGGCCCTCAAGGACCCGCTACAATTACAGTGGGAACTACCACAACAACAAGTCCAACAGAAAATGCTAGTGTAACAAATTCAGGAACAAAAGAAAACGTTATTTTAAATTTTAATATTCCAAGAGGAGCAACCGGGCCTCAAGGAATAGCAGGTCCTCAAGGAACACAAGGAGCAGTAGGCCCAATGGGTCCACCAGGACCACAAGGCGAACAAGGAATAGCAGGTCCAGCAGGACCAACAGGCCCAACACTAAGTACATACGGAAGAAAATATAATGATACAACAACTGCAATATCCTTAGAAGCCAATATATCACAAGAAGTTCCGTTAGGAAAAGCAGGACCAGTAGAGAATATAACAACAGCTACACAAAATAAATTAACTATAACCCAAAATGGTGTATATTTAATAGAATACTTTTTTTCCGGAAGTACCAGTGCCAATGGTAATATTACAGTAGGAGTTAAACAAAATAATAACACTATAGGAAGCAGTACCATAACAAAAAGTGTGACTCAAGGAACAAATACAGACTTTTCTGGAAGTACAATAAATTCACTAAGTGCCAACGACGAAATAGGATTATCTATAGAATCAACAGTCGTAGCTAATATTACTCCATCTACCGGAACAAATGCATATTTAAATATAACAAGATTATCATAACCAAACATCTCTAAATGAGATGTTTTTAAATAGACAAAATAAACCACATATGCTAAAATTATATGTAGGAGGCAATTATGAAATATGAAATGAAATTAAATAATGAGCCATTTAAAGCTATCAAAAATGGAACAAAAACATTAGAATTAAGATTAAATGATGAAAAAAGAAAACAATTAATAGTAGGAGATTATTTTGATTTTTCTTGTAGTATCTAAAATATAAAATAGAAAGGAAGGATAATATATGAATAATAAAATTACAACAAAAA
>CAKOOV010000010.1 GCA_934098435.1 uncultured Bacilli bacterium | reverse complement strand
CCATCTCTACTCTCTTTGCTAATTGAACATAATCCTGCAAGAGAATAATCCCAATCTTCTGGTAATGATAGCATAAAGGATAATAATCCTTTTGCTTTATAACTTAAATCATGATCTCTCAAATGGTAGTTACTCATAACAGTATAATTATTATTTTTTTCTATTTTAAAAACTGACATTGTAACACCTCCCAAATAAAAAAGCCAATCATTTGGCTTACATATATAATTTATAATAATACTTTAAAACATAGGGCTTTAAAGTAGTTATATTGTTATTTCTTCGCCTATAACTTGCGACTGCTTTTTTGTCACTACCACATCGTTTCCTGAAGCAATAGCTATTCCTTTTAACATGTCGGTAACGGACATTTTTTCACCAGCTTTTAGAAATATTTGACTTCCCCCCATTGATGATGCTTTTTCAGAAGCAGTTATTTCTTCATCCCATTTTAAATTTCCATTATTTATTTCTTCCATTATTAAGAGCATACTCATCATTTTTGTCATTGATGCTGGTGGCAATTTTGCATAAGCATTTTTTTGAAATAGTATTTCTCCAGTAGAAGCTTCAATCATTATGGCACTTTTAGCATTTGGTGCTAAATCTTCTATTTCTTCAGCTTTTATTATTGGACACAAAAAAAGACAGAATATAAATATTAATATTTTTTTCATATTATCACCTAGTAAAAATTATGCTTTTATTAATATTTTATTCTATCTATTTGTTATTTTATTAAACTTCTGATTAAACGTTTTGAATGTTCTTTTTGACTTCTTTTAAAATCGTTGTAGGCATTATCAAATCTTGCAAATGATGCTTCTTCTACTTTTTTTAAATATTCTTTATATGCTTTTTTATTGTTTTCATCATTAAATAGTTTTAAATAGTCTTTGTCATCTTCTTCACTTACTATTTTGCATTCTTTTTCACAAGTTAAACCATAATTTGTAATGCATGCTTCATGTGGGCATTTTACATTTATAGTTTTTCCTGTTACCTTTTCTCTTATTCCTATTAAAGGTGTATAATTACATATAACTCTGAATTCTTTTAATTCATCATTACATAGATTAACTTCAAAATAATTTTTTTTCATAATACTTCTCTCCTTGCGCTAATTATTATATGACATTTTATTTTATTTGTCAATATTAGAGATAATATAGGTATTTGTAGGTGTCATAAAATATGGTTTTGAGTAAACTATATTAGATATCACGTAAAGGAGGTATATATATGTATTATTACGGAGGATATTCTGGAGGTTATGGTAATAGTGGGTGTGGATGCGCCAGTAATATGAGCTATACCTATCCTTCATATGGATATGGTTATACTGGTGGTTATGGTTATGGAAATAGTGCCGCTATTATATTAGTTTTATTTATATTACTAGTAATTATAATTGGTTCAAGAGTAACAGCATAATATTTAGGGAAAGTACTTCCCTTTTTTTTGTTTTTATGTTAAAATATCTTCTGGAAGAAAGGAATGATTGTATGCTTAGAACAAAAGATATACTTGATGAAAAAGATCCACGTGTTAGAGCAGAAAATACAGATGTTGATTTTCCTTTAAGTTTAGAATATAAAAATATTATACCAGAAATGTTGAAACATTTGAGATACTCACAAATTGAAAAATTATCAAAAAAATATAACTTAAGGCCTGGTATGGGACTTGCTGCTCCGCAATTGGGGATTAATAAAAATTTTTTTGTAGTTTGTTATGAAAGAAAAGAAGGAGTGTTTGATGATTATGTACTTATTAATCCTAAAGTTATTTCTTATTCTGAAGAAATGATTTATGCCGGCGAAGGCGAAGGATGTTTAAGTGTTAATCGTGAAGTCGATGGTATTGTTCCTAGACATGCTAGAATTACTGTTGAAGGTTATGATTTGGATGGTAATTTGATTAAATATCGTGTTCGTGAGGATTTGGCTATTGCTTTTCAGCATGAACTTGATCATTTAAAGGGAATTTTATTTGTAGATTATATTGATCCTAGCGATCCTTATAAAAATGCTGATAATATGCGTGAAATATAAAAAACATGTGATTAACACATGCTTTTTTATTTTAATACTAAGATTAATATGGTTATTACTAATAATAGTAATACAGAGCCTATAATTATTAAAATTTTGTTATTTAGAAAGCCATTTTTATTCATGCTATTTAAGAGATTTATTTTGAACATATCTCTTTCTGCATGGGATTTTGATATCATTACTCCTTTATATGTTTGTAGTTCTTTCTGATGACCTTCACTTAATATTTCTTCAGGAGTTATAGTATCTAACATTATTATTTTTTGATTTTCATAAAGTGTATAGTGTAATACTACATCACCATGGACTTGAGAAAACATTCTATCAGTAGGAAGTTTAAATTCATATTTAATTATTCCTTCTTTACTATTTTTGGATACAATTACTCCCTGCATATTACCGTCACGTAGTTTTGGTACACAATCAAATATTAATTTTTTATAGGCTAGCATATTATATTTTTTTAAAGCCCTTGTTTTCTTATTAAATTCATTTTCATTTAAGTATTCTACTACATATGTATGCATTTTATCACCTATATACATTTTACTACATATTTGTTTTTTTTTAAATACTTTTTGATAAAATATTTGAAAAACGAAGGAAAATTAAATTTTTTGCTTTCACTATTGCCAAATATTATATGGCTACTTATTTAAAGTACTATCTCCTGTTTTATAGTCGATAATTATTCCATCTTGAATATTATATACAAAAACATTGAATTTTACTCCTTTTCCATTATCTTCTATTGAGTATGCTTCCATTTCTACTCCGGTTGCTAATAGGTTATTTCCTTCAAATATTGGTGTTACACGATATAAAACATGATTGTTTGTTTCTTTTATGTATTTAGCCACTTTATTTTCAAATTCTAGCATACCTATTGTATTCATGCTTCTGGTGCAAGTAATTAAATTTTTTTCATTAGCATTTTCTCCTGTTAGTTGATACCCTATTAAATGGCATCTATTATATAGATATTTGCCTTCTACTATATCATATTTTACTGTATGCCATCCACTTGGTTTTATTCCACCTATACTTCCTCTTTTTTCTGTTGGCATCATACTTTTATCAATATTGGCATAAGCTGTTGTACATCTTCCCAGGCTATCTAATTCACCATATTTTTCAAAAGTAGTTGTATTTTTTTCTTCTTCTTTGAAATATGGTTCGTTATCGTTAATTATAACATATGATTTATTGCTATATTCTGGTATTTCTTCTATAGATGATATCGTAGTTTGTGAAGTGGCTGAAGTATTTCCTATAATGTTATTTATATCTATATCAAAATACTCTATTATAGCTATTATTAATATTGGTAGTAATGCTATACTATATTTTTTTAATTTATTTTTTTTCATATTTATACCTCTTGTAGTGATATTCTACTACTATTACATTATAACATAGATTGTGTTATTTATTAAAAAAAATCAACTAGAAATAGTTGGTTTTTTAAATTATACTCAAAATAATTTGAGTTTTTGTTAAATATGGTGCTGAATGTAAGAATTGAACTTACCCCTGAAGCTTACCATGCTTCTGTACTACCACTATACTAAATCAGCGGAAATTAATATTATTTAAATAATATTAATTTAGCAAATATAATTAATGCAAGTATTACTCTATAAAATGCAAAGATTGAAAAATCATGTTTTTTGATATAATTTAGTAAGAATTTAATTGTTAAAATACCCATTGCAAATGACGTTATTATGCCTACTATTACTTCTTTTGTAAATACTAGATCGGTAACTTTTAATACTGTTGCTCCGCATATTACTGGCACAGATAGTAGAAAAGTAAATTTTGTTATTGCTTCTTTTGATATTCCTTGCAATCTTCCTGCTAAAATTGTAGTACCACTCCTTGAAAACCCTGGTATTACGGCAAAAGCTTGTGATATGCCTATTATTATTGCTTGTCTTAATGTTATATTTTCAAACTTTGTTTCTTTTTTATAATGTTTACTAGCCCATTTATCTCCAACATATATTAGAACACCCATTATAGCTAGTGATAAAGCTATTAACCATATTTTATTTCTTATGACATTTTCTATTATATCGTCTAGTAGTAGTCCTACCAAGGCAGCTGGTATTGTTGCTACTACTAAGTACCAAAACATTTTTCCGTTTGTTGTTTTCTTCTTTGTTTTTATATCTTTGATTGCTCCTATAAATAGGTTCCACCAATCTTTAAAGAAGAATACTAATACTGCCATCATTGTACCAAAATGAAGTGCTACATCAAAAGCTAATGATGATTCTTCCCAACCAAACAAATATGGTAACAATATTAAATGTGCTGATGACGATATTGGTAAAAATTCCGCTATCCCCTGAATAATTCCTAATATTATTGCTTTAAATACAGTCAAAATTATTCACCTTCTAATTATTTTCTTTTAAAACTTCTATTGCTTTTTCCATAGCTATATTATATTTTAATACATCCTTTGAACCGAATTCTTTCATTATTTCTTCTTCAGTTACATTGTAATTTTTTGCTATTTTAGCTATTTCTTTATCTACATCTTTATCTTTTATTTCTATTTTTTCTTCTTTTATTATTGCTTCTAATAGATAACGATATTTTAATCTTGTTTCTGCTTCTTTTTTGATATCTTTCATGATATCTTCTTTTTTTACTCCGGCATAGGCATAGTATAATTCTTCACTTACACCTTGCATTTCTAATTTCTTTACGAAATCTTTATACATTCTATCTGCTTCAGCATCTATTATCTCTTCTGGTAAATCAATGGTCATATTTGATGATGCTTTAGCTAGTAAATCTTCAACATATTTATTTTCTGTATCATGTTCTTTTTGAGCTTTTATTTCATCTTCAACTACTTTGTTTAATTCTTCTTTATTTGTTACACCTTCCATGTCTAAATCTTTAAAGAATTCTTCATCTAAGTCAGGTATTACTCTTTTTTTGATATCATGTACTTTTACATTGAATACTACTTCTTTTCCTGCTAAATCTTTAGCCATGTAATCTTCTGGGAAAGTTAATTTTATATCTTTACTTTCTTCTTTTTTCATTCCTACTACGCCTTCTTCAAAGCCTGGTATAAATGAGTGACTACCAATTTCTAAGGAATATCCTTCAGCTGAACCGCCTTCAAATTCTTCGTTATCTTTGAATCCTTTGAAGTCAATGATAACAGTGTCTCCTTCTTCTACTGCTCCATCTTTTGATACTAATTCAGCATATCTATCTAGAATATGTCCTACTTCATGTTCAATTTCTTTCTTTGTTACTTCTACTTTATCTTTTTTTACTTTTAATTCTTTGTATTTTCCTAATTTTACTTCTGGATCTGTAATTATTGTTATATTTACTTCGAAGCCGTCATCATCAGCAGATACTATCTCTAGTTTTGGTTCTACTGCTGGAATTAGTTTTTCAGTAACTATTATTTCTCCATATTTAGCATCTATTAAGTCTTCCATTGCACTTCTTATAATGTCTCCAGTACCATATTTTTTTTCAAATACGTTTCTTGGTACTTTTCCTTCTCTAAATCCATCTACTTTTGCATTTTTTGATACTTTTGTAAATGCTTTATCTTTTGCTTTATTCCATTCTTCTCCGTTTACTTTATAGTTTATTTGCTTTTTCATATTTTTACCTCCCTAACAAATTTCTACTATTTCTACTTCGTATTCACCATTAGGTGATGCTACTTTTTTTATTTCTCCTACTTTTGCATTCATTATTGCTTTAGCTATTGGGCTTTCGTTTGATATCTTGTTATTTGATGGATCTGCTTCTTTTGATCCTACAATACGATATTCATCAATTTCATCGTCGTCTACATATTTTATTTTTACTGTTGAGCCTAATCCTACTTTATCAGTTGACGCTTTCTTTATTATGTGAGCGTTTTCCATTATTTTTTCTAGTTCTTGTATTCTTCCTTCTACTTGAGCTTGATCTGTTCTTGCTGCATCATAGTCTGCATTTTCAGATAAATCTCCAAGTGCTCTTGCTTCTTTTAGGGCCTTAATAACAGCGGGCCTTTTGATATTTTTAAGCTCATTTAATTCTTCTTCTAACTCAAGAAATCCTTCATCGGTTAGATATACTTTATTGTCAGTCATTTTTGTTTCCTTCTTCCTCTTTCTATTTGAAATTATTTTTCTTTTTACAATTCAAAATTGTACTAAATTTTAATACTTTTGTCAAGTATAAATTTTACTTTTATTATATTCTAATTTTGATTATTGTTAACCTATTTTTATTCTAATCATATCATTTGGATAAACTTTTCTATCTAGTTTGAATTTTAATATTTCTTCTGGATGTCTACCTATGTTTACTTTTTCTCCTTTTTCATTATATATATCAGGCATTTTAAAACTAAATGGTTTTATATTTGGACCAAATATTTCTACTTCATCACCAGTTTTAAAGTAATTTCTTTCAGTTATAGTTACCATGTTTGATACCTCATCATAATCTTTAACTATTCCTAGAAAATCTTGGTTTGATACTTCATTTCTTCCTAAATAATATTGTTCATTTACTGTTGGTAATTTATCCCAAAATTGTACGGTTGCTTCTCTATTAGCTACTCTATCTAATATTTTTTGATAATATTTTTCTTTTTCTTTTGTTAATTTATTTTCGTAATAATCATCAATTAGGTTTCGATAGGTGTTTATAACAGTGGCTACGTAGTAATTACTGCGCATTCTTCCCTCTACTTTTAGAGAAACTATACCTATTTCTATCATTTCTTTTACTTTAGTTAGCATCATTAAATCTTTTGATGATGCAGTAAATTTTGTTTCTGATTCTATCATGTTATTATTTTTATCATATAATGGGAATTCCCATCGGCATATTTGAGCACATCCTCCTCGATTAGCATCTCTTTGAGTAAAATAATTTGATAATACACATCTTCCAGAATATGATGAACACATTGCTCCATGAACAAAGGTTTCTATTTCCATACCGGTTTTGTCTATTATTTCTTTTATTTCATCTTTTGACATTTCCCTTGCTAATACTACTCTTTCAACACCTTGTGACTTCCAAAATAATACTGCTTCATAGTTTAAAGTTGATGCTTGTGTTGATATATGTACCTTTAAATTTATATTGTTATCATTTATTACGTCTATTATTAATGGATCTGATACGATTATAGCATCTACTTTGGCTTCTGCTAATGAAATTAGATATTCTTTTATTCCTTTTATGTCTTCATTATGAAAAACAATATTTACTGTTACATAAACTTTTTTATTTAGATTATGGGCATATGCACAGGCTTCTTTTATTTCTTCGATACTAAAATTTTTGGCATTTGCACGAAGTGAATAATTTCTACCACCTATATAACATGCATCTGCTCCATAAAGAAAGGCAAACTTTAGTTTTTCAAGATTACCGGCTGGAGCTAATAATTCTATTTTTTTATGCATCTTCATCACCTTTTAATTTATAAATTGTTTTTTTATTATAAAAGCCTTCATAAGTATTTTCTATTTTTTCTTTATTTATATATTTGTCTATTATATTGATATTATTTGTATTTGATAAGTCTATTACTAAGTTTATGTCTTTTAGTTCATCAATATGATTTATTAAGTTTACTAATGGACTATAAATAATTGTTCCATAATTTCTTTCTATAATTGTATATTTATTATTATTGTCATATATATGGTATGTATTATCTTTTTTTTCTTTGTTTATATATTTAAAATAACTACTTAGTAATAGCCTTCTGGAATAAAAGATTGGTAATAAACCATATACTGTATAATAAATATTTAATTTTGTGCTGTTTTTTATATCTAATATTTCTTCTTTAGTTATATCTGAAGTTATATAGGTACTATTTAAGCCATGATTATAATAAAAATTATTACTATTTATGCTAGCATTTAGATGTTCTTGGGATAATATTAGTTCTTTTTTTATATTCATATCGTTGGCTAATTTAAGAATTCCAATATCATAGAATAATATACCTTTTATATTGCTTATATTTACTTTATTTAATACTTCTTTTACAAGTGGTATATCTTTATTATGGATCATTTTATTAATTGCTATAATTATTTTTTTGTTTGTCTTTTCTGCTAGAGAAATTATTTCTTCAATGGTTAATTCGAAATTATATGTTGATAAATCTTTGATACCAATTATTAATCCTTTTATATCTTTATTTAAAATGATATTTATGTCTTCTTTTTTATTTGGTACCACTATTATATTATTCATATTTATTGCTCCTTCTGGATACTGCTATTTTGTCTCCTACTGGTATATAAACTGTAGTAAATTCTTTATTATTGTCTAAAAAGTCAATAAATAGTTTTATTTTGTTTACGATACCTTTTTGATTTTTGGTTTTTATTAGATTTTGATTTTCTACTAAGCCATGAAAAGATAGGTTGTCTGTAATAATTGTTCCATTTTCTTTTAAGTTGTTTTTATATTTTTCAAAGAAAAGGATATTTTTTCCTTTGGCGGCATCAATGAATATTAAATCATATTTACCTTCTATATCTGTTAGTGTGGCGTCATCATTAATGATATTTATTTGACTTTCTAAATTGTATTTTTTTATATTTGCTACTGCTATATTATATCTATCTTTATCTTTTTCTATAGTGGTTATTTTAATTTCTTTGTTTACTTTGGCCATCATAATAGCGGAATATCCTATGGCACTGCCTATTTCTAAAATATTGATAATGTTATTTTCTTTGATGTAATTTGTTAGGTATAATATTCCGTCTTTTTGCATAATGGGTATTTTATTTTCTTTGGCATACTTTTCTAATTCTTCCATGTATTTCACCTTAACTTTTAAAAGAAAAGCAACTTTTATTGCTCTTCTTTTATTCTTTCTTTCTTTTTAAATTTTAATTGGTCATAAGCCATCTCTTCATCTAAAAAATATTTATTAGCCATCTGACTATCGTATGTTAATAGATTTCCTTCTATATAAAAACCTGGAGCTTTCTTTTTTATCCATTCTTGTTGTATTTTTATGTTTGATATTTCTTGAACACTTTTTATATATATATTGTTGTGATGGTTTGTAATTAACTTTGAATCTTCAATATGAAGTGATGTTATTAATGATTCTCCTTCAGTTCGCAAGAAGAAACCTTTGTCATTATAATATACTACATTGTATATTTTTTCCACTCCATTCGTGAAAGTAATATTTATATTATCTAATAGCATTATTCCACCATTCATAATAAAACTCCTCTCAATAGCATGTTTATTATATCAGAGCATTTTTCTTATGTCAATAATTTATCTTATAAGAAGTGTGGTAATAGTTATTAGTGCTATTACTAGTGCTATTGTAACTATTATCATATATATTTTTTCATTTGTTTTCATTTCTACATAGCTGTCGCCATTTTCTTTATATTTTAATTCTATTTTGCCGCCTTTTCTTTTGACCATTTCTTTTAATTTTTCTTCCACTTCTGGAATTGTTAAACTTGTTGATAAAAACATATCCATAATAGCTTTTTTAAAAACTTCGGGACTTAAATACCTTAATACTTCATAATTTTTGTAGTATTCTTCTGCTAAAGAAGCAATTTCTTTTTTTCTTTTCATGATACAACACCTTCCTAATCTTATGTACTTAGTATATCATAAATGAGGTGGTAATTCAAGTCTATATATTAAAATTATGATTGGCTTTTTTAATGATTATTTTTCTTAGTATATCTAGTGGTATGATACTGAATGATAATATTATTATGATAAATAATTCTTTAAATGTTATTCTAGTTGTTTGAAAGATGGTTATACCTGAATAAACTATTGATATTTGTACTATTATTATAAATAATATTATCAATAAAAATATTTTATTCTCTTTTAAGTGGGCGAATATATTTAATCTATTTGTTCTTGCGTTAAAGGCATTAAATGTTGCTAAAAATATAAATAAGCAAAAGAATGATGTCATAAAATGATTATTGTCTACAAATAAACTTTTTATTATTGGAAGTTTTAGAAAGATAATACATAATATTAAGGAATATAATCCAGATGATAATATTTCATTAATCATATATTTATTTAAGATGTTTTCTTCTTTCTTTTTTGGTTCTTCTTGCATATACTCTATTCGTGGTACTTCATAGGAAAAGGCTAATCCTGCCAATGTATCCATAACCATATTTATCCATAACATTTGAATTACTGTTATTGGAGATGGTACCCCAATAAATGGACCTATTAAGGCTAATAAAATAGCGGAAACATTTACGGATAATTGAAAAATAATGAATTTTCGAATATTTTTAAATATTGTTCTTCCATATAATATGGCTTTAGATATTGATACTATGTTATCATCTAGTATTACGATGTCTGACGCTTCTTTAGCTACTTCAGTACCACTACCCATGGCAAATGATACATCGGCTTTTTTTAGAGCAATACAATCATTTACTCCATCACCAGTCATTCCGGTTACTAGACCTAATTCTTTTGATAATGATACTAGTCTTTTTTTATCTTCTGGAAGAGCTCTTGATACTACTTTTAACTTCGGTATTATTTTTTTTAATTCATCGTCATTTATTTTTTTTAATTCGTTACTAGAAATTATTATGTCATTTTTATTTCTTACTATACCTACTTCTTTAGCTATACTGGTTGCGGTTTCTTTGGAGTCTCCTGTTATCATAATGGTATTTATTCCTGCTGATTTTATTAAGTTTAAACCATCTTTAGCATCTTTTCTTATTTCGTCTTTTATAAATATTATACCTATTAATGTATTTCTTCTTATATTGTCTATGGGATAGATGCTTTGCGAAGTTGATACCGCTATGGCACGAATTCCTTTATTTGTTTTTTCTTTTATAATTGATATTAGTTTTTCTTTATCTAAATATTTGCTTTTTCCATTTTTATCTATATAATTAGTAGTATACTTTAATATTACATCAGGCGCTCCTTTTATTAGTTTAATTTTTTTATTGTTTTTTTCTATTATGGATATGGAATATTTATTTTGACTATTAAATATTAATTTATCTGTTATTTTTATAGTTTCTTTTTTATTTTGGCCTGCGAAAGATAGTAAAGATTTATCGGTTATATTTCCTCCTATTATTTTATTAGTGGTGGCGTCATATTCTGATTCATTATTATAAATAATACTATCTATTAGAATTTGTCTATAAGATGATGATAATTCATTTATATTGTTATATTCTTTTAAAGAACCATCTAATATTGATATTACTTCCATTTTACCATTGGTTATTGTTCCTGTTTTATCAGTAAATAATATATTTAATGATCCTGCTGTCTCTATGCCTACCATTTTTCTTACTAGGACTTTGTTTTTTAACATTTTCTTTGAATTAGTAGATAATACTAGGGTTATCATCATTGGTAAGCCTTCTGGAACTGCCATTACTAATACTGATACTGCTAATGTCATTGCTTCTAAGATGTAACCTATAATGGTATTTAATGGTATTGTTTTTATTATTGATAGATTGAAATTATTTAGAATAAATATTTTAGAAAATAGATATGAAATAGCTATAAGAATAGCGGCTATATAGCCTATTTTGCTTATTATTTTAGCTAGATTGGTTAATCTTAATTTTAATGGTGATATATCTTCTACTGTTGTTAATTCTTTGGCCATTTTGCCATATAATGTATCCATACCTACTTTAGTTATTAATATTTCAGCGGTTCCATCATAAATGGTTGTTCCTCTATAAACTTTATTCTTATCAGATATGATATTTATATCATTTATTAATTCTTTATATACTTCTTTTGATTCTCCATTTAATGATGATTCATCCACTGATAATTTACCTCTTATTAAAATACCATCTGCTGGGACTTTTTCACCACTAGATAATAGTATTATATCATTTTTTACTATGTCATCTATTGATGTTTCAATTATTTTTTTATTTCTTCTTACACGAACATTTATTTTTGATGATTCTTCTTGCATTCTTTCAAATGCTTTATTTGAACCATATTCACTAATAGCGGATATTAGAGAGGCTACTAGTATGGCTATTACTATGCCTATTGTTTCAAAGTAATCAAAATCTTTAAATAAAAATATTGTTTTTACTGCTAAAGCTATTATTAATATTTTTATAATTGGATCTCCTAGGGTTTCAATAAATAAATTAAAAAATGTATTAGTGTTCTTTCCACTAATATTATTACTACCGTATTTCTTTCTGTTTTCTTTTACTTCCTCATCGTTTAAACCATTATTATTATACATAAGAATCCTCCTATGATATATAATATTTTATGTTTATTTGTTTTAGAAGTTATATGAAATGACAAAAAATGACTATTTTGTTTAATAGTCATAATTAATGTTCATATTTTTTAAATACATATTTTTTATTTGTATAATAATTGTATATAAATGTAAGAAGTGAACTTATTATTTTAGACCAAAAGTTTGATATATTGACTTGTTCAATTAGTATAACAAGTATAGTACTATCTATTAAAAAGCCTATTAATCTAAAAATTATAAAATCTAGTATTTGAGATATTTTACTTTTTTTGTTTGTGGGTATTGAATTAAATAGTTTTTGATTTAAATAAAATAATAAACTAAATGATACTAAGTAAGCTATGAAATTTGCTAATATATATGCTTTAGGATTTATTTTTGTTATGATAAAATATATTAAGTATAATATTATAGTACATATAATAGAGATACTACAATATCTTATAAATTTTTTATTTTTGTTATATATGTTAATTATATTATTCATTTTTACACCTTTATATTTTTATTAGTATTTTATTTATTATAATACTAATTTTTTTTGATGTAAACTTGATTTTAAAATGTGTTGTTTATTTATTGTAATCTTCTAAAAAGCTTTTATATACTCCATTCTTTTTTGTTCCTAATATGCAATTTAGATTTATATTATCTAAACTTTTAAAGATGTTTCGATCGATATTTGGATTTGTTTTTTTTAGTTTTTTTATTAGTTCTTTCATTTCTTTTCTCTTACTTAGTCCTTCATTTGTTAGAGCACACATTTCTGTAAATTTACATGCACAATTTATAAAGGTTAGTTTGGAATTGTTGCGCCATGATATAATACTTTCTTCCTCTACTAGATATAGTGGTCTTATTAACTCAATGCCTTTAAAATTATCACTATGTAATTTTGGCATCATTGTTTTTATTTCAGAACCATAAAACATTGATAGTAGCGTTGTTTCTATTACATCGTTAAAATGGTGCCCTAAGGCTATTTTGTTGCAGCCTAATTCTTTGGCTTTATTATATAAATATCCTCTACGCATTTTAGCACACATATAACATGGACTATCAGAACTTATTTTTGTGACTACATCAAATATATCACTTTTAAATACTTCTATTGGGACATTCAATGTTTTAGCGTTGTCCATTATCATATTTAGGTTGTATTCATTATAGCCTGGATCCATTACTACGTATTTGGCATTAAATGGGACATTACCATGTCTTTCTAGCTCTTGAATACATTTTGCCATTAAGAAGGAGTCTTTTCCTCCAGATATACATACCATGATATTATCATTTTCTTTTATTAATTCGTATTCTTTTACTGCTTTGACGAACTTACTCCATATATCTTTACGATATTTTTTTATTATACTTCTTTCTATTTCTTTATATTTTTCCATTTTTTCATACTCCTTATATATTAAATTGGTTCTTAATAAAAGTATATTTATTGGCTAACATCTAAATATAAAACTTCTATAAATAAATACTACACAATTATATCATACTTTTGTTAATTATTATATAATTTTTTACTTTGTAAACTATTGATTATTAAGGAATTGAAAAAAATGTAAAATAAATTTTGTAAAATCTATTGCTTTTTATTGAAAAATGTATTATGATTAATATGTCATAAAAATATATGACCGCACTCTACGATTGTAAGTAGGTGTGATAACCAAAACCCCCTGAAGAGTCAGCTAAAGCTGGCTCGCTTTTATTTATATTAAAGAAGATAATTAAATATAATACTTATTTCCTATATTATTACTATATATAAAAATTACGGATATTACTCCGTAATTTTTTTAATCTAAATTTTCAGTTGATTTTAATTCTTTGATTATTGGTTCATATTCTGGATTGGTATTGAATGTTAGTAATGTACTAATGAATTCATCGGCATCATCTTTTGCTTTTAATAGCATTTTAAAATCTTTTTTGATGCTTGCCATTTTGAATGATAGTTCTCCGCTTTGTTCAGTACCAAATAAGTTCCCTTCGCCTCTTGTTTGAAAGTCATATTCACTTATGGCAAAACCATCATTTGTTTTTTCTAGTAGTCTTAATCTTTCTTGTGATTCTGGTGCTACTAAAATACAATAGCTTTGAATATCACTTCTTCCTACTCTACCACGTAATTGATGAAGCGTGGAAAGTCCAAACATGTTAGCACTAAATATTACTATCATTGAAGCATTTGGTATATTTATTCCTACTTCTATTACTGTTGTTGATATTAATATATTTATTTTGTTATTTTCAAAGTTTGTCATTATTTTGTTTTTTTCTTTTGGCTCTATTTTGCCATGTATAATACCTATTTTAGCTATTTTTCCAAAAGCTTTATTCATTTTTTCTTCTAGTTCTTTGACGCTTTCATTTTCTTTATCTTCTTCTTCATCAATCATAGGAGCTACTACATATATTTGATGATTTTTATCTAATTCTTCTTTCATCATATTTAACACATCAGTTATTTCTTTGTCTTTTTTAAAAATAGTTATAACTGGTTTGCGATTAGCTGGTTTACTTTTAATTATTGATAAATCGGTATCACCATATATTGTAAGAGCATATGTTCTTGGAATTGGAGTAGCACTCATTGATAATACATCAGGACTTATACCTTTACTTTTGAAAGTGTTTCTTTGATTTACTCCAAAACGATGTTGTTCGTCAGTTATTACTAATCCTAATTTTTTATAATTTATTTTTTCTTGTATTAGTGATTGTGTACCAATTATTAAATCTATTTGACCATTGGATAGATTTTCATATATTTCTTTTTTTTCTTTGAGACTAGTACTAGATGTAAGAAGAGCTATATTCATTTTACATTTACTAAATATTTTTAATGCTTCTTCATAGTGCTGAGCTGCTAGTATTTCTGTTGGAGCCATCAATGCTGATTGATATTTGGATAAATAATTAGCGTATATACTTATAAATGCTACGATTGTCTTACCAGAACCAACATCACCTTCTAACAATCTATTCATACGTTTTTTGCTTTCTAAATCGTTTAATATATCATTTACAGCTATCTGTTGATCTAGAGTTAGATTAAATGGTAGGGAATTTGTAAATTTATTTATTTTTTCTTTATCTAAATTTCTTGTGATACAATCCTCTTCACTAACTATTTTTTCTTTTAAATAGTTTATTTTTAACATATATATAAATAATTCTTCATATTTTATTCTTTGTCTTGCCTTTTTTAACATTAATATATCAATTGGATTATGAACGTTGTGTAGTGCTTCTTTTTTTGTTATTAAGTTATATTTTTCTTCTAAATATTTTGGTAATAAATTATCTACAGAAAAGTCTGTTTCTAGGGCACTTGATATTATTTTTGCTAGTTGCTTTGAAGTTAGACCTGCTGTTACATTATAGATAGGTTCTATTTTTGCATTTGGTGGTAATAATCCAAATCTTACATCACTTGCTATAATGGTATTTTTTAGTTTGTTATATTTTCCTATAATTGTTACTTCTTTACCACTTTTTAAATCTTGATGTAAATATATTTTGTTATATATTGTTACATTTAATATAGATGTTTTGGTATTTATTCTAAATATTATTTTTTTTAGGCTTTTATTTATATATATAATGGTTGGTTGTCCTTCTACAATACCATCTATTACTATTCTATCTCCATCTTTTACTACGCTTAAATCACTTCTTTTAATGATATCATAGCGAAATGGATAGTGATTAATTAAGTCTTCTGCAGTATTAATTCCTAATTTATTTATTAGTTCTTTAGTCTTTGGCCCTACTCCATCTATGCTCTCTAATTCTATCATTGTTATATCACTCCTACCATAATTGTACTAAATTTCTAATGAAAAGTCTATTACTTTACACTAAATTGTCATAAAAGATATTAGTATATGTAGTAATTATAATAAAAGAGACTAAAAATAGTCTCTTTGTTATTATGTATTTGTACGCATACTTTTTCTTATATCTTTATAATTAGGACAATACTTGCTCACTAATAGCCAGAATTCTTTAGAATGATTTGGATGTATAAAATGTGATAATTCATGAATTATGACATAGTTTAGATAAATTTGGGGGTATTTTGATAATTCTAAATTTAATGTTACATTATGATTTTTAATGTTGCATACTCCCCACCTACTAGTCATTTTTCTTATTTTTAAGTTTGGAATTGGTATTTTCTCTTCAAATATACTATAATAATAATCTAATTGCGCTTGATAAATGTTTTGAATATATTTTGATAGGTATTTATTAAGTGCTTTTTCGTCTTTGGTGTATATTTTACTTCCTTCTATTTCTGTTTCCTTAAAGCCATATATAATATCATAATTTTTCCCAAAAAGTTTGAATGATGTATCTTTACTTTTTATTTCACTTTTTATGAGACATTTATTTATGAATTCTGTATTGTCTTTAATTAGTTTTTCTATCGTTTTAGAAGAGGTAAGATAGTTTGTTGTAACTACTATCTTACCTTCTTTTACTCTAATATAAGTATTTTTATTATTTTTGCGAATTATTTCAATTGGATATTCATGGTTGTTATATATATATGTATTCATAATTATCTTGAGCCCATTGAGCCTCCTCCACCGAAGGAACCGCCCCCTCCTCCACCGGAAGAGAAGCCACCGCCGCCAGATGAATAGCTTTCTGCTCTAGACATCGCTACACTTGCAGCATGGACACTGTTATATGATATGTGATCTATATACATTAAAGTGCTATAATCAAAGTTAACATTTGGATCATTAAGTACTTCTGGATATAAATCTTTTAGTTGTTTTGCTACTCTATTAGCTATACCAAATATATAGGCAAACATTAAATATTCATCCCACAAATGAACTTCTATTACTTCTTTGGTATCTATTTTTGTAAATTCATCAAAATACTTTTTTAAACCATATAATTGAATACTATCTTCATAAATAGTGTCATCCATAACATTTTTATATTTACATTCGTTGTTATTAGTTCTTATATATATATGATTATTTGCTTTTAATTTTTCTATTTCTCTTTTATTAATTCTTTTGAATAAATTGAAAAATTTAGTATAGTGACTATCGCACCAATTTTCAAGTTCTTTTGCTTCTAATATTCCATCTTTAGAAGCCGAATACATTATATCAAATAATTCTTTTTCTAATGGATCATCAAATGTTGGGTTTAAGGTTAAATCCATTGTACCACTGTCTTTATTAAATATTCCTTTTGGATCTACTTTAAATGTTACTTTATTTTCTTTTACCCATTTTAAAATTATTGCTCCAAATATATTGGTTTCTTGATATTCTTTATATAATTTATCATTTAAGCTTACTAGGCAATTTGCATAGTATATGTCTTTGTTGCATGGTATTTCTCTAAATAAAGGGGTATTTGCTTTATCTATTGTTTTGTTATTTTTATATCCGTACTTCTTTTTTTGGTGTAATATTGATCTTAATATTATGATAATAAGTGGTATTCCTATTCCTAGTACTAGTGGCAATGCTTCTGCTATTGCGCTTAATATTCCATTATTGTTTTTATATTTATATAGAGTTTCTCCTTCTTTAGCCATATCTAGGTAATAATTAAAATCGTTATTTACTGAAACACTAGTGTTAAAACTATTTTGGGGAAATTTTACTAGGATTGTCATATATTCACTACTGTCCATTGCTCCTTCAGAAGTCATTTCTATTACACCATCATACACATAGCATGGCGCACCATATTTTCCATACCCCCATACATCTAATGTGTCACTATATTTGAAGTCGCTATGTATTTTTATATTAACATTATCTATCATATCACTTGATGGTTGAATTAAATTCCAATAGGCAAGTTGATAGTTATCACTTGTATTGTAAATAAAATTAGTTATATCATAACTTAAGGTATAATTATTATTTCCATAATTACTTATACCAAAACACAATTCAACTCCATCATAAATATAATTATAACCATATTTATATGCTTTTTCTTCAAAACTAGCATTTATATTCCAATCTACTAATTCGAAATTTTTGCCATTCATACTTACTTTATAATTGGTAATTGAAGATTCATTTAAATTTTTATATTGTTTATAAAACTCTGTATTGTTTTTGGCTTTTACTGTCCATTTTTCTGTTACATGAGCTGTGCCATTGTTATCAACGTAAATATCCATGTCGATATTTTTTATTTCGTTAGCTAAAATTATACTTGGTAATAAGAATAATACCAAGGTAAATATTATTTTTTTCATATAATTCTCCTATCAAAAAAGGACTATATAAGTCCTAAAATTTAACTTGTGGTGCTTCTTTATCTTTTTCATCAGTTTTAAAGAAGTCAATTTTTCCGAACTTAAACATATTAGCAATTATGTTAGATGGGAATTGTTCTCTTAAATTATTATAAGTTAATACTGTATCATTATAGAATTGTCTTGCATAACTTACTTTATCTTCAGTTTCTTTTAAATCTGCTTGTAATGATATAAAATTTTCATTAGCTTTTAAATCTGGATATGCTTCAGATAAAGCAAACAATTTATTTAAAGCAGCAGTAACTTGATTAGAAGCTTCTAATTCTTCATTAATTCCACTGGCAGTAGCCATTTTGTTTCTTGCTTCAATTACTTCGGTTAATGTTTTTTCTTCATGCTTGGCATATCCTTTTACTGTTTCCACTAAATTTGGTATTAAGTCTACTCTTCTTTTTAGTTGAACATCTATTTGGGAAAACTGGTCGTTTACTTTATTTCTAGCATTTACTAGTTTATTGTATACTCCTATGCCATAGAATACTAAAAGTAAGATAACTCCTACTATTATAATAATAACTATTGCGCTTGTATCCATTTTTTCTATCTCCTTTCATATTATATATTAAGTTTATCATAAATGGATTAATTTGTAAATGTCTATTTATTATTTGATAGACTTTTTATGATATTATTTGCTGCTATAGTGGCATCTCCAGTGGCGGTAGTTAATTGATAAACTTCTTTTTTTATTACATCGCCTATAGCATATATGTAATTTATATTGGTTTGATAATTATTATTTACTATTATATAATTATTTTCTTTTTCTAGTTGGAATAGTTTTGTATTTGGTATGCTACCAATACTTAGAAAAATGCCACTACAATTTATTTTTTTGTTATTATCTAAAGTTACAGATACTATTTTGTCATTTTTTATGTTATATTTTTTTATATTTGCATTGTATACTATTTTAATATTCTTAATTTTATTTAATTTTGATATTAAGTTTTGCTCGGCTGTAAATGTATTTTTTCTATGAACTATAGTTACTTTTTTGCAAATGTTTGATAGGTATATTGCTTCAGTTAGTGCTGATGAGCCTCCCCCTACTACTATTACTTCTTGATCTTTATAAAAATTTCCATCGCATAGCGCACATGTGCTTATCCCTTTTCCTAGATATTCTTTTTCATGTTCAAGATTTAGTAGTCTTGGACTTCTGCCTGTAGCTATTATTAAATAATCAAATTTTATATCGTCATCTATTGTTTTTTCTTTTAAGTTTATGCTTTTTATATTTTTATATGAGTATTTTATATTTAATTCTTGCACTTGATTATATATATTCATTGCTAAATCTGGACCTGATATGCTAATATAACCAGGGTAATTTTCAATATTTGGGATTATATTTAATGTACCACCAGGGGCACTATTTTCTATTATTATTGGTTCTAGGCCTCCCCTTTTCAGATATATTGCAGCGGTCATTCCCGCTATTCCTGAGCCTATTATTACTACTTTATTTTTGTTCATTTTTGTTTCTCCTTGTTATGTATATTATTCCTATTATTCCTATTAAAATTAATATTATTGACACTATTTGACTTACTCTTAAGCTTCCTATATAGAGACTATCTGTACGCATTCCTTCTATTATTAATCTGCCAATTCCATACCATATGCAATATATGGATATTAATAGTCCTTTAGTTTTATATTTGTTTTTACTTCGTATTATTATTAATAGTATAAATCCAATAAAACACCATAATGATTCATATAAGAATGTTGGAATATAATAATTACCATTTATATACATTCCTTCTATTATGAAATTTGGAAGATGCATACTTTTGAGATTATTTAGACTGGTTGATATACCATGAGCTTCTTTATTTATAAAGTTTCCCCATCTTCCTATTGCTTGACCTAAGATTAGGTATGGTGCTAGTGTATCTATTACTAATAATGTATTTTTTTCTTTCTTTTTGGTATAATAAATTATAAAAATTATTCCTGTTATGACTGCTCCATATATTGCTAATCCACCTTCCCATATTTTAAATATGCTTAGTGGGTTATCTTTAAATAAATTAAAATTAAATATTACGTAATATATTCTTGCTCCTATTATTCCTATTGGTACTAGATAACATATTAAGTCTATGATAAATTCTTTTCCTAATTTATTTTTTTCAGCTTGCTTTGTAGCAAAATATAATCCTATTAATATGGCACTTATTATTAATATTGAATACCAATATATAGTTATTGGACCTAGTCTTAAAAATGTTCTATCCATGTTTTGTTCCTTTCTATTTTATGGTAAAAGAAAAGGATATAGAAATATCCTTTTCTTTTAGAGTTTGTTAATAATTATCTCTATCTCTTAAGAAAGGTGGTATATCTAAATCATTATCAATATCATCTATTCCTTCTCTAAAGATTTCTTCTCTGTTTGTTGAATTAAAACTATGATATAATGGTTCGCTTTGATTTTCAAAACCAGTTGCTATTACGGTAACTATTACTTCATCATTTAAATTTTCATTAATTACTGCTCCAAAGATAGTATTTATATCGGTGTTAGCGGCTGTTCTAATTACTTCAGCTGCTTCTTCTACTTCAAATAATGTTAATGAAGAACCACCTGTTACATTAATAATTGCATCAGTTGCACCATTTATAGATGTTTCTAATAGTGGTGAAGATACAGCTTGCTTTGCTGCTTCAACGGCTCTATTCTCACCTGAACCTACACCAATTCCAATAAGAGCGTTTCCTCTATCCTTCATAACTGCTTTAACATCGGCAAAATCTAGATTTACTAGTCCTGATACAGCAATTAAATCGGAAATTGATTGTACTCCTCTATGTAATACATTATCTACTTCTCTAAATGCCTCCAGCATTGGAGTTGATTTATCAATTAATTCTCTTAATCTATCGTTCGGTATAACAATTAGTGTATCTACATGTTTTTTTAGTTCATCTAAACCTGTTACTGCTTGGCTCATTCTCTTTTTGCCTTCGAAGCTAAATGGTTTAGTAACAATTCCTACTGTAAGAGCACCTAAATCTTGTGATATTTCTGCTATTACTGGAGCAGCTCCTGTACCAGTTCCACCGCCCATTCCGCATGTTACAAATACCATGTCGGCGCCTTTGATTGCTTCTTCTATTTCGGCCTTTGACTCTAAGGCAGCTTCTCTTCCTATTTCTGGATTAGCGCCAGCACCTAACCCGTCGGTTAGTTCTCTTCCTATTTGTAATTTGATTGGAGCTAAAGAATTGTTTAATACTTGAAGATCTGTATTGGCTACGATAAACTCGACACCTTTTAGTCCAGACTCAATCATTCTATTTACAGCGTTACAGCCGCCTCCCCCTACACCAATTACTTTAATTTTTGCTAATTGATCCATTTCTAAACCAAACATATTATTCATTTTTAATCCTCCTTAGTACCAATAAAATTTCCAAATATTTTGGTAATTGCTATTTTGTCCTTTTTATTCTTATTATTTGGATTTATAAGTAGCTCCTCGTCTTCTTTATCTAGCATTGAATATTCTTTTCCCCTGTTTTCCATTTTATTTATAAAGTATTTTATCATACCCATTGCAGTAGTATACTTATTATCTCTGATACCTAACGTATCTTCATTAAATATTATAACATCTTTTCCTAAAATTTCATAGACTAAATTTTTAAAGGCCCTTATTTCGGTTAATCCTCCTGTTATTACTATATAAGAAATATTTTGTTTTGTCAATAGTAATATTTGTTTGTTTGCCAGTTCAAGTATTTCTGCTAAGCGATCCATAACTATTTCTGTTACTTCTATTTGATTTAGTTTTATTATTTCTTCTGCTGTATTTTTTACTTCATATACGTCGTTTAATGCTATGAATCTTTTATGACTTGAGGCAAATTTTTCTTTTATCTCTCTGGCATCGAAGATGTTAATATTAAACATGTAGGCAAGATCTTTGTCAATATTTAATCCTCCTAATTGAATTGTTTCAGTATTCATAAGTTTTCCTTTATTATATACAGAAACATTGGTTGTTTCATGTCCTAAATTGATAATTGCACCAATTTTTTTATCTAAATTTTTGTTACCAACTTCAGCATAATCGCATAATCCAGATATAGTAATGTCTACTACATCTAAACCTGCTCCTTCCATGACAGATAAAACTGAATATATATTCTTTTTAGGGGCGGAAATCATTATTCCTTTCATTCCCAATTTTTTGCCTGTTTTACCAATGGGATTTTCAGCTTCTTCATCATCGATTGTAAATACTAATGGTACTACTGTAATTAATTCATAGTCTTCATATAATTTGGCATAAACTGATTCTTTGATTACTTTATTTATATCTTCACTCGTAATTAATTCATCCTCATCTATGATATTTACTTCACCAGTTACGAGCATGAACTTCGTATTATAGTCTGGTACATTTACTATTACTTTCTTTATTTCTATACCAAGCATATTATTCATTTCTTTTATGCCATCTTTAATTGAATTAATGGCTAAATTAGGATCGACAATTAAACCTTTTCTTATTCCTTTTGCTTTTTGTTCATGTGAGGAAAGTACATTTACTTTTCCACCAAAATATTCTCCTGTAACAAACTTAATTTTATCAGATCCAATATCAATTGCAGTGTATATTTTCTTCACGATATCGACTCTCCCTAAAATAATACAATATAATTATAACAAAAAATAAAGAAAATGTATATATTTTCTTTATAATTTTCTTATTTGTTTTTGTTTTGTGCTGTTTGTTTCTATCGAAACTCTTTGTACTAGGCCTAAAACTGTCATCAAACATATTGTGTAACTACCACCATATGATAGAAATGGTAATGGGACTCCTGTTAATGGGATTACTCCCATAACGCCTAATAAATTGATCATTATGTGGCATATTAAATAACAGAAGATTCCATAACACATTAGGCTATTTCGTAATGTTGTAGCATTTCTGGCTATTTTAATTATTCTATATAGCACAAGCATATATGCTATTAAGATGGCTATTCCTACTATTAGTCCCCATTCTTCAACTACTATTGGAAAAATAAAATCAGTATATGATTCAGGTAAATATAAATATTTTTGAGTTGATGCCCCTAGTCCTTGCCCTTTTATACCGCCATTTTTAAAAGCTATGAAACTATTACATAATTGATATCCTGATTTTTCTTGATATCTTTCGCATGGCTTGGTAAAATTAAATCTTTCTAGTTGGTAATCTTTTAAGAAACTACCTCCTGTAGTTATTAATACTAAGGCTACTACAATGATACCTCCAACAATTATTTTATTAAATATACTACGATATTTTTTATTAACTGGTACAGCATAAAACATTAACATTGCAATTGCCATAATAATGAAAGCTGTTCCCATATCTGGTTGGATTAATACAAGTGAGGCTACGATGGTTACTAAAATTATTGGTTTTATAAATATCCATTCGTTGTCTAATTTTTCTTTGTTTTTTTCATAGTATACTGCTAAATATATTATAACAGCTACTTTGGCAAATTCTGATGGCTGTAAAGTAAATGGTCCTATTTTATACCAGCTAACTGCATTATTAGCGGCATGCCCGTATACTAATAATCCTAATAATGCTGTGAAAATTATGAATAATAAGAAGCTATATATTTTTTTGTAATTTTTTGTTGGAAATATTATTGTAAATAAGAAGAAGATTGTTCCTATTGCTAAAAAAATTAATTCTCTAAAAAAATAATGATATGGACTATAATTATAGCGCATGAATGATTCCATTGATGAAGCGCTTTGAATCATTATTGCTCCAAATATAAAGAAAATTATGGTTGTTATTAATAGTGGTTTATCTAAACGTGAAAATAGTTTCTTCATATTCTTATCTCCTCTTATTATTATAATAACATAAATATTTACTTTTGAAAATGCTTTTTTGTACTAGTTTACATTTGGATTAGAAGAAAAAATAAAATAGAAATTTTTCTACTTTATTTTTTTACTATTACTGTAGTGGTATTTTTGATATCAAGTTCTTTAATTAATTCTTTTAATTCTTTATATGTTAATGAATTTATTATTTCAATTGGGTTATCTTCTAACTTATTATCATATATAATATTATCAATTATGATATCATTTACTGTTTCTACTGATTCAAAGGCTAATAATTCATTGCTTATTAATACTTTTTTCTTACGATTAAAGTCAGATTCTTTTACTTCTAATGACTTTAATTTTTCTTTTAGCTTTGATAAAAACTCCTCATACTTTGGTGTTTCATTTATTAGCGATATTAATATGTGTGTATTGCAGTTTAATAAACTTACGTATGTTGTGCTGGTTATTATATTTTCTTCTTTTAACTTTTGATCAAAATCACTTGTTTCATCAAATAATGTTGTAAATAGTATATATAGATATAGATGTATTTTTCTTCTTGTAAGTTTTATATTTTTTAATGGTATCTTTATTGTGTAAGCAGCTTTTGGTATATTAGTTGAACTTTTTATTACTTCTGTTTCTTTATATACTTTGTCTTTTTCGTCAAATTCTTTTATTTTGATTTTATCTAATTTTTTGAATTCTTTATTTCTTTGGTTTTCTCTTATTGTCTCCATTATTTTTTCGACATTAAAATTACCAGATACTACTAAAAACATATTAGATGGATGATAGAATGTGTGATAACATGTTTCTAAATCTTCTTTTGTTATACTTTCAATATCTTTAACTGTACCTATAATGCTATCACGGTAAGGATTGTTGTTTAAAGAATTCAATCTTGTTTTTTCGATTAATACTTCATTTGGTCTATCTTCATACATATGTATTTCTTCCGCTATTATACCTTTTTCGCTTTCTACCGATTCTTGAGTTAAGTAAATATTTTGAACATAATCTAAAAGATAATTTATATTTTCTTCTAGATTTTCCGTAGCATAAAATAAATATGTGGTGTTTCTGAAGGTTGTATATGCGTTGCATATTGAACCTGATTTAGCAAAAAATTCCATTGGTTGTGGATCATCTTTTTGAACAAAAACTTTATGTTCTAAAAAATGGGCGATTCCTTTGGGAAATGATGTCATTTTATTTTCTCCAATAGGAACGAATTCATTGTATATTGAACCGTATTTTGTTGTAAATGTTACATAGTTTGTATGAACGTTGTCTTTATTATATAGATATACTTCTAAGCCATTACTTAATTTTTCATAGTAAATGTCTTCATCTATATCTTTTAGTTTTATTTTTTCCATTATTCATCCTCCTTACTTTCTAATGTTAAGATAGTATGAAGGGTTACTTTTTTGCTTACTTTTATTATATCTTCTTTTGTTATTTTATTAAAGTTTGCAATACGTTCTTCTTCGGTTGGTGTTCCTACTAGAACATTAGAAAAGCATGTATTGATTATTCCTATTGGCTCATCAGATGCTGATTTTATACCTGATATTATTGTGTTTTTTGCTGTTGTAATGTTTTCTTCATTTAGTTTTCCTTCAGTAATACTTTTTAGAGTTTTTTTAACTAATTTAATTGTTTTGTCTATGTTTTCTTGTTCTACGCCTGAATTTATGAGTAAAATATTGTCATAGGCTTTAACACTAGAATTTATATAATAGCAGTAACTATGTTTTTCTCTTACATTTTCGAATAATATAGAATTGGCTGATCCTCCTATTATTTCGTTATATAATTTTATGGTATATCTTCTTTCAAATTCTGTAAGATTGTTTAAACTGCATAATATTATTAATTGTGCTTGATTTACTTTATCATATTCATGATATCTTACTATTCTTTTTCTTGGAAGC
This sequence comes from uncultured Bacilli bacterium, assembly GCA_934098435.1. Lineage (GTDB taxonomy): Bacteria > Bacillota_I > Bacilli_A > RF39 > UBA660 > CAG-302. The sequence goes on along the minus strand of CAKOOV010000010.1, from coordinate 16,918 downwards.
AATTCTTTTATAAGAAGATTTTTATTATTTTTTTTGAAGGTTGTTACTTTGAAATATTCTTTAAATATTTCTTTTATTTGACTTGCATCAATATCACCAAGAATGAAAACGTCTATTTGATCTTCTTTTAATACTTTTTCATAGTAATTATATAATTCTTTTCCTGTTATATCTTCTAAATCTTCTAAATAGCCAAATGTGTTATATGAGTATTCTTTTTCTTTCATTTTCTCCATTAATTTTAATACTGAATATTTTACTTTATTATCTTTAATACTTATTATATCTTGTTTTAATTTACTTTTTTGTTTATCAATATTAAGAAAAGCATTATTTTTTATATTTGGGTTAAATATTATGTCAAGAAAAAAGATGATAGATTCTTTATTCATTCCTTCTTCTGTATATTTTTCGTTTAGGAATTTTGTCTGAAAAGATAAATTACTAAATTTACCAATACGAGAAATTGATGATGATACTTTTATATCATATAAATTCTCACTTTCTATTATTAATTCTTTTTCATTTTTATAATTTTCACTTGAATCTAATAATATCATTTTTAGTAAATTTCTTTTGGTAATTTCTTCTTTTTTGATTTCACGATAAAAATCTACATCTATTGTTATTGTTTTAAATTTTTTTGTTTTGATAAAGTGCAGATTGTAGGCACCCATATTGATTGTTTCTATATTCATGCATATCACCTCTTGTTATATTATGTACTAGTTTTAAATTTTTAAACTTGCTTCTAAGGCTAAAATTATTAAATTGTCAAGTCCTTGTTCTCTTTCTAAACTAGATAATTTATCTGAAAAATTAAAACTATCGCTTACCATAAGTAAAGTAGTTGCCTTTTTGTTAAGCAGTTTAGCATTTAATAGTAATGCAAACGATTCCATTTCTACTCCTAAAACTGAATACTTGGCTACTTTTTCTTGGAAATTATTGTTTTGCTCATAGAAGACATCTGATGAATATATATTTCCTTTATTTATTTTTATATTTAATTCTTTAGCTGATAATTCTATTTTGCTATTTAATTCGACGTTACTATTTATATTAATATTTTGATAATTACATAGATATCTGCCATAATTGGAATTGGTTATAGCGTTTTCTACTAAAACGATATCTTTTAATTTTAAATTTGTATAACTTCCCATGGTTCCTATACGTATTATGTTTTCAACATTGTATTCTTTAAACAGTTCATATGAATATATACCCATACTTGGAATACCCATTCCTGATGGAAATATTGTTATTTGTTTACCTTTATAATAGCCTGTGTAAGCAGTCATTCCTCTAACGTTATTAACGATTTTTGCGTTGGATAGGAATTTCTTAGCAATGTATTCGCATCTTTTTGGATCTCCTGGCATTAGTACTGTTTTAGCAATATTGTTAATATTACTTTCTATATGTGTACTCATTTTGCCTCCTTATTCTATAATGTTTATACTATATTTTTTTATTTTTTCTAGTTTTACTGTATCGTCTAAATTAAAACTTATTGTATCTGTTTTTGGATTAGTTATATCTTCTTTGATATATTCTTTAGTTTGTTCTTCTAATAAGGTATCACTTTCATCGTATAGCGCAATGTTAAGGCTAAAATTATTAGCTGAGGCTTGATCTTTAAATTCTATTTGATAATTTATATTAATTGTATCTGTGCTGTTTGTAATATTTACATTGCTTACTAGAACATTAGTAGTGTTTTCATTACTAATATCAATTAATGATAATGTATTTTGACTATTTGTGTTTGAATATTTTGATACATCGATACTCTTCATTATATTGATATATACGATATTATTATTTTCATCATTTACAAATCTTATACCTTCTTCTGTAGAGTTTGTTTCTTTAATTGCAGTGGTACAACTATTTGCATCATTACCATAATAAGTGCAAATGATAGTCATTATTTCTTTATATATTTGTGTTATTAAATCTTTATTTTCTTCTTTAATATTTATTTCTAATTCATTATCTATTAATGGGATTGTTAAATCTAATTTGGTATCTTCTTTACTATAATTTACTATTAAATTGTTTTCATTTACTGTACTAGTGAATGTAGCACCATCCGCTATTAACTGGGAAGATAAATTAGAACTATTTAAACTATTTGATATTTTATCTAATGTTATATAATTTGATACATGTTCATTTGGAACTTTAGCATTATCTCGGTTATCGCCATACTTTAGATATAATACTATTCCTATTCCTGCTAATAAGATAACAATTAGTATATAAGCTAAGATGATATCTGTTTTTTCTCTCTTTTCTATTTTTTGTTTCTGAATCATTTCTTGTTCATTCATAAAATTACACCTCTTTTTTTCTTTTTCTATCTTAATTAAATATACTATAAATTATACTTTTTTTCAAGTGATTTGATGTTATTTTACTATTTCTATTTTTATTTTCTCGTTTCTAGGACATTTTACTATAAAATGGTGCTGACAATTTGGACATTTTACGGTGTGCTTGCCTTTTTTTAATGGTAATCTTATTTTTTGCTTACATTTTGGGCATTTTCTATATATGTGTGTATTATAATCTTGATATTTTTTCTTTTGATATTGATATTTTTTTATTATTTTCTTTTTTATTTTAATATATTTTTGATTTTCCTTCTGTCTTTGATATGTATTTTTTGATAGAAATCTTATTGTTAAAATTGTTAGTGGTATTATTTCTATTATATTTACTATTTTACTTTTTATTATTGTATTCAATAATATTAGTACTAAAGACAATAATAATAGAAATTTATTTAATTCATCAAACCCATATCTTCCGTACATAAAATTATATATTCTTTTCATATTTCTCCTAATAAAATAAGGCATCTATTGATACCTTATTTTATTTTTTCTAAGCCTTCCATATATGGTCTTAATACTTCTGGTACATTTATATTTTTTCTTTCCATTATTTTCTAATTGTATTAGCAACATCATAAACTTTTTATGGAACATTATTCTTTACATTAATATTATATTTATCTTTTTTATTAAATAATCACTTATTATTTCCATTCATATCATCAACTATATATTTTTTTATCATATCAATTATTTCAATTATTTTTAATTTTTCTTGCTTGCAAATATACCCACTGCTTGTATATAAATCATTTTTATTCCTTAATTCAGCAATATCTTTTCCATCAATTACTTTACCATTAATCCATTTACTCTTATCAACATCATTATAATTCAACATATTCCCATTGCACATAAATTCTTCTAACGAACCTAAAACAAAATAAATTGGTTCTTTTTCTTTTTGCTCGTTCATTATTATTCTAGCAATTTCATCATATAAAAATTTTTTTCTACCACCGAAAATGAAATTGTCATCATCATAATAGTCAAATTGATTTAAATAATTTAATAATTCATCCAAATATATCAAAGCCTGTTTTTTATCATCAATTTCTTTTTTCACGTGGTAGTAATCATATTTATTGCTCAAATCTTTTCTTTTTAATTTATTGTCATACATATTAATCATCTCCATATACATTTTTTATACATTATTATCTATTTCCTTTTGATTGATATTCCATCCTTTGAACTAAAAAGGGGAAATTTAATTCACAAATTAATTCTATGGAAGTGTGATTTTTTACTTCTTCGATTCTCTAATATAATTTTACACCATTCTTACTTTCTTTACTAATTCACAAAATGGTATTTTTTTTATATTCCTCCTAATAAAATAAGTCATCTATTGATACCTTATTTTATTTTTTCTAAGCCTCCCATATATGGTCTTAATACTTCTGGTACATTTATGCTACCATCTTCGTTGTAATTGTTTTCAATTAGTGCTATTAGGGCTCTTGTACTTGCTAATACTGTATTGTTTAGTGTATGTGGGTAATAATTGCCTTGTTGCCCTTTTATTCTTATACCTAGTCTTCTAGCTTGTGCGTCTCCTAATGTTGAGCATGATCCTACTTCAAAATATTTTTGTTGTCTTGGACTCCACGCTTCGACATCACATGATTTTACCTTTAAATCCGCTAAATCTCCAGAGCAACATTCTAATTGTCTTACTGGTATATTCATGTTTCTAAATATTTCTACTGTGTACTTCCACATTTTGTTATACCACTCCATTGAATCTTCTGGTTTACATAGTACTATCATTTCTTGTTTTTCAAATTGATGTACTCTATATATTCCTCTTTCTTCAATACCATGGGCGCCTACTTCTTTTCGGAAACAAGGTGAATATGAAGTCATGGTAATTGGTAATGAATCTTCTTTTATTATTTGTCCTTTAAATTTTCCTATCATTGAATGTTCACTAGTTCCGATTAAGTACAAGTCTTCTCCTTCGATTTTATACATCATAGCGTCCATTTCTTCAAAAGACATTACTCCTGTTACAACATCACTTCTTATCATAAATGGTGGAATACAATAAATGAATTTTTTGTCTATCATATAATCTCTAGCATATGATAACATGGCACTTGATAATCTGGCAATATCTCCCATTAGATAATAGAAGCCATTACCACTAGTTCTACCTGCACTATCTTTGTCTAAGCCACCAACTTTAGTCATGATATCTGCATGATATGGTATCTCATATTTTGGAACTATTGGGTCACCAAATTTTTGGACTTCTACGTTTTCACTGTCGTCTTTTCCTATTGGTACTGATGAATCGATGATGTTTGGTATTTTCATCATATCTTCTTTTAATTTAATAGATAATTTTTCCTCTTCTTTTTCTATATCTATTAGCTTATTATTTATTTCGACTACTTTCTTCTTACTTTCTTCGGCAACTTCTTTTTTGCCTTCACGCATAAGTGTTCCTATTTCATTACTTATATTATTTCTTTGCTGTCTTAATGTGTCTCCATCTATTTTTAATTTTCTTACCTTTTCATCTAGTACTAATATTTCATCTACTAAAGGTAATTTTTTATCTTGAAATTTCTTTTTTATATTTTCTTTTACTAATTCTGGCGTTTTTCTTATTATTTCTATATCTATCATTGTATCCTCCTATTTTATTGTTATTGGTTTTTTTATATAATATATAAATTCTTTTAATAATAATTTTATTCTTTCCATAACACTTTTTCCTTTAAAACTTACTATTTTTTCTTTGCTTTTATTATTTAGTTGATTTATATAAGCAAACATTGTTTGAAATTCAAAATATAATACTAATAGTAATAGTAATGCATAAATATATATTATGTATTGTATTTTTATGGATATTATTCCTAATATTAGATCTATTATTAAGAGTGTTGTTTTAAATTTTCCTACTCTCTCAGTAAATACTTTTTTATTCTTCTTTAATATTAAATGGTTTATGATCGATATTATTAATTCCATTATTAATGGTATTAATATTAAATAATACTTATATATTAATAATATAATCATTAATGATAAAAAATATAATTTATCACTTATTGCGTCTAAATATTGACCAAATTTACTATATGCTGATAGTTTTCTGGCAAAGTAACCATCTAAAGCATCTGAGATTGCTCCATATATGTAAAATATTAATGATACTATTATTTTATTTTTTATAAAGAATACAAAACCTAATATTAAAGATATGATTCGTGATATTGTTATTATATTGGGAATATTCTTTTGTAATTTATATATCATATGTATTTCCTTTCATTATTGATTATACAATATTATAATATAAAAATCAATTAACTATGTAAAATAAACTAAATATAATTTACTTATTTGATATAATTTGTTATACTTTATAAGTGAGGATGTGAAATAAATGGAAAGTATGGTTAGTGGTTTAGTTGAATTATTTAAAGGTTTAAATAAAGAGGTAGTGGTTTTTATTATATCAATGTTACCTTTACTTGAACTTAGAGGAGGTATTCTTGCTGCTTCAATACTTAATGTTAGCTTTTTACCAGGTTATATTCTAAGTATATTAGGGAATGTACTTCCTATTCCATTTTTATTGTTATTTTTGGAAAAAATATTAAATTGGCTTAGTAAGTTTAAATCTACTAAGAAAGTTGTAAATGAATTTGAAAAAAAAGTATTATCTAAAAAGGAACAAATTGATAAATATGGTTATATTGGTCTTATGTTATTTGTAGGTATTCCTCTTCCTGGAACTGGTGCTTGGACGGGAAGTGCTTTGGCGGTACTTCTTGGTATGGATAGAAAGAAATCTTTCTTATATATATTTCTTGGGGTAATTCTTGCTAGTATTATTATGAGTATTATATCATATGGAATACTTGGTAATATTATAAGATAAAAAATATAGTAATTCATTTTACTATATTTTTTTATATGTTATCAAATGTTACATTGCCTAAGTAGCCATCTTGTAAATCTTTAATTATTTTTTTGTATACTCTTTCGTAATCAGTTTCATTATTTCTTATGGCTCCTATTTTCTTACCTATTTGATCTAATATATCTACTATATCATTGGTATCTGTAATATTATATCTATTTTTTAAATTATCTGGATAATCAGATAGCATTTTATTTATTATATATATTGCTAAATCTTCACTATCTAATATTTCTTCTTTTATAGCAGTCATACTAGCCAAATTATGCGCTACTACTTCATCATCTAATTTAGGCCATAATATACCTGGGGTATCTAGAAGCTCTAATTTATCGTTTATTCTTATCCATTCTAAAGATTTTGTTACTCCTGGTCTATTACCTACATTAGTACTTTTTTTACCTACTAATCTATTGATTAGAGTTGATTTACCTACATTTGGTACTCCCATTACTAGAACTCTTGCTCTTCTAGGTTTTAATCCTTTACTAATTCTCTTATTATTTATTTCATTGATAATTGGGGATATTCTATCGAATATTATTTTTGTATTGGGATTATTAATTAAATCTATAGGTACAACGATATAATCTTTATTTTCATAATATTTTATCCATTTATTAGTTTTTTCTTTATCACATAAATCTATTTTTGTCATTATAATAGCTCTAGGTTTACCTTTAGTCATTTCTTCGATATCTTTATTTTTTGAAGAATATGGTATTCTAGCATCTACTACTTCAAATACTATATCTATTAAATCTATCTTTTCTTTTATTTCTCTTTTAGTCTTAGCCATGTGGCCAGGATACCAGTTAATTCCGACTTTAGTTAACTTTTCTTCTTGATTGTTATTTTTCTTTTCTGCTCTGATTTTTCTTTTTTGGTACATATCCATAAAATTTCACTTCCCTTTTAGTAAAAACTTTTTTACACTTTTATATAACTATTTTTTATAATAATTTAATTTTTCTAATTCTTTTATATTTTCTTTAACCCAGAGATTACCTGCAACCATTTTATTTATTTTTAATGATACTTTCATTTCATTAGTCGTAATATTCATAGTATTTTCAAGTAAAATACCTTTTTTCATTTCAAATTTTGTGATGTTTTTCCATTCTATTAAGCAGCAATCTAATATATTCCAGTTGCCTTCTACCGGAAAAACATGAATTCCTTTTTCATCAAACCCAAATAAGTATGATGTTGCTCTTTCTGACGCAATTACAATTACTGGACCAGCTGGTAAAATCCATTTTACTTTGTAGGTACTATGTCCCGGCACAATATTATTTTTATAACTAAAATTCCATTTATTTAATTCTTCTTTTACTTTTTCTAAATTAAGCATATTTCTAATCTCCCTTTCATTTTATTATTTGTTTGTTTCCTCTATTAATAAATCAAAATCTGATTTATATAATTTATCTTGTTTTATTCTATATTTTTCAAATTCTGTTAATGCTTTATCACAAGCTATTTCATGTGATATTTTTCCAGCATCTTTTAATATATCCCTATCATCTGCAAGCAAAAACTTATCTATTCTAGATGACCAGTCTTCCATCGTCATTGGAATATGCCTTCTCGCCCTATTTTCAGCAATTTCTAAAGTATTTAATTTTGTGTCGCTCTTAATGAATTTACTCTATATCCAACTGATATTATGGCATCTAAATTATAAAATTCAACATTTCTCTTAACACTTCTATTTCCCTCTTTTTGAACTAATTCCATTTTGGAATAAGTTGAATCTTTGTCTAACTCCTTTTCATTATATATATTTATAAGATGCTTTGCTATTGCAGGTTGTTCAACATTGAATAATTCTGCCATAGCTTTTTGTGTCATCCATAAAGTCTCATTTTCATATCTAACTTGAATGCCTTTATCTTTTTCTTGAAGTTTGAATGTTATAAATTCTTCAGTACTACTTCTAATTATTAAATCTTTTGCCATTGTTATCATCTCCTTTGTCTGAAATATTAGTTTTCAATAAATCGTAGTTACCATCCTTTTTTGAATTATTTTATAATTCTATCTAAAAAAATGTAAAAAGAAATAAAATTGAAATTCTTTATCTATAAGCCTTCATGTGAAGTTTTCCATAATTCGGTTTATACCAGTTAATTCCGACTGATGGAAAACTTTTTGGATTATCATCTTTTTTCTTTTCTGCTCTAATTTTTCTTTTTTTATACATGTCCATTATTTATCACTTCCCTTAATCTTTATATTCTAGCACCTTTTGTAATTCACGTGCATACCAAAATTCATTACCATACTCATCAATATGTTTAATATCTTCAAAAATACTATTATTATATTTAACTTCTATTTCATTCATTTCTTATCCCCCATTTCTATTAATCATATAATTTCTGTATTGTTTTTTAATTGTTAATCAGTATTTTTTCATAACTTCATTAACAAAATATCATAGTATTTTAATTATGTCAAGCAAATAATAATATAATTCTATAATTAGTACGTTTGTTTGTATATTTTAGTATTCAAAAAAGAATCAATCTATAATTCTCCTTTAAATTTATATAGTTTTTTTACTACTGGACTATACTTAACATTAGATAAATCTTTTTCTTTTAATTCTGCTATATACTTAGTAAGATACATACATTTAATTAATGTTTGATATTCATTTATAATAGAATTATTACATTCTATTACAATTATATTTTTATAATATTTAGGTAAATCTTCTAATATGATTTTATCTAATTCAGTTGAAGTATTAAAATATATAGCATTATTATTAGTAACTATTGATAATGTACTTCTTCCATGACAATATGAATATTTATCATGAACAATAGGAATACCTATACCTGACTCAATTAATGTAGACTCTAAATATTTACTTGAAACAGAAGTATCATATCCACTAAATATTTCATAATTATCAGAATTAATATCAAAATTATAATTATATTCTTTTAAATTATCTATTATTTGTTCTACTTCATTATCTAAATAATAATTTAATAAAATACTACATGGAATTAAAGTAGCTGCTAAAGATATAAAACTTTTTTCTTTATCTATAGAACTATATGTTAAATTAATAATGTCATCATTATCATTTGTTTTACTTGCTAATAAATAATGCTTTAAATTATTAGAAAACGCAAGTTCTACTCCATAATTATTGCCAGAATAACTACATGCTAAAATATTTTTATATAAAGATGTATCTAAATATTTAAAATCCCTTGGCTCTGTATTTCTAGTTATAATATGATTTTTTTTAGTTAGTATTTTAGTAGCAAATTCTGATACTACACTTGATCCTCCTACTCCTGAAATTAATGTTGAATCATTAATATTAGATAACAAATAATTTATTTTTTCTAAGTCACTATTATATAGGCTATCTATTACTCTTGAATTTAATTTTTTAAAGTTATATTCCATATTTTTCTTATAATCTTTTTTAAAATCATTATAATCAATATAAGGTACACTAGTATTATTAATCATTTTACAACCTATAACTTCACCATTTATAATTATTTCTTTTAATTCTTTTTCTTTCATAAAAATCCTCCTTAAGTAACTTATATCACTTAAAGAGGAAATATTTCGTCTACTTAGAAAAAATCTTCGAGTAATTCTATTTTATTTATTCTTCTAAGTTCAAAATGTCTTAAATCTTTTCTTAGTTCACAATATGCTACACAACCCCAACCATTATTATATAAAAACATATCTAATGGTCTTATTATTCTATCCATATTACCATATTTAAAGGAATAATAATTTATTAGAACTTTTCTTTTTTCTTTGATTGCTTTCGTTAAGATATTGTAATATGTTCTTGTTTCATCTTTTAGTTCAATATTTTCATTTTTAGAATCAAAATATACTCCATGAACTTTATCTGCAATTATCTCTAGTTTTTCTTTTAATTTATTTGATACTTCTAAATTATGTAAAAATTCATAATCATCCTTAGTAAATTTTCTAGTAGGTATTCTTATACTTTTATTTAATACATAACCACCATATGGTCCCATAATAGTATCAATATAAATACCTGCTTTTTCTAATTCTTCTTTATATACTCTTATCATTCTTTCTGAGACTTCTAGTTTTTCAGATAATTCTTTTACATTATATTTTCTTCCATTTTCTAAATATTGTAACATTAAAATAACATTTGATATTTTTGACATATTATCACCGTCTTAATTATTTATACATTCTAATAAATTTTGTTTATACAATTTTTGATTTAATATTTGTTAATTTTCATTACAAACTATACCATCAATTATTATTTTTTCTTCATTTGTTTCTATATGATTAGGATTACTTAATAATGTATCTTGTAATGATTTCTTTAATTTTTCACAACATGGTTTAAATGAAACATAAGTAATACTTCCTCCGATGATACCTCCTACTACAGGAATAGATTTTTGGGCTATACCACTTAACATTTTCTTAGTCATATTTACTCCGAACCATTTACAAATACTTTTTACCATTGGATACAAAGTTCCTTTGGTAAGGGCTGTAGTCATTATTTTTTTGCTTACTCCTTTGGCTAGTCCATTGGCCATTGCTTTAACAGCATTATTTGCACCTGCTACACCATACATTACTCCAAGGCAAAGTGTAAGTATATTTAATGTTTCTGTATCTAATGATTTGTTTTCATCATCTAAATTAATTTCAGGAAATCCATATAGATACATTAGCTTTTGAGTTGCTCTTAACATATATCCATAATATTGAACAATATCTGCTGGTATTGTAGCAACCATGCTTATTCCTCCAGAAAGTCCTAAAGCTGCAGATATTCCTGATACACAGTTTCTTTCATATTTGATTACTTCATCTGCTATTTTATCTATATCTTGTGCAGATATTCCTGCGTTCATTGGAGTAGTTTCTATTGCATTATTTATAATATCTTCTTGATAATTTTTAGTTAATTCTTTCTTTAGAAATTCACTTCTTGATATTTTAACTTCAGGTGTTTTTATACCTAAGATAATAATATCTTCAATATCAACATTACCGTCCCCATTTACATCCATTTTTTCCATTACAGCATCTTTTGATTTTAATGCTACTTCCTTAGTTTTTACTACTGCATCTTTTGTTTTATCAGTTACATCTAATGCAATATTTTTTGCATCATGTGCAATTTCTCCTAATTTTTCATTAAATTTTTCTTTATCAAATTTCATTTTTATACCTCCATCATAAGAATTGTAAATTACGCGAATTATAAATATATTATATCACAAAATAGATTTTATTTATAATTAAATATCTACTACTTGTATAATATTGCAATGTTCTTTTATTATATTAATTAAATCATTAGTTCTTAACCAAATAGTCATTGTATTATCATTAGGATGTACTCCAATTATACTTTCTTTATTTATAAAATAATTATCTATAAATACTTTAACTAAACACTTTTTATCATTTAATATTCCAAGTGGACTAACTGATCCTTTGGCTAATTTTAAAATATTCATTAAATCTTCTTCACTAGCAAAACTTAAATGTCTTGTATTATATTTTTTACTAAATTCTTTTAAATTTATTTTAGATGTCCCTGATACTACGATTAAATAGTAATTTTTCATTTTATCATCTCTAACAAACAAATTCTTTGCTTCACTATTTTTATGTGGTAAATTTAATTTTTCTAATTCTTCCATAGTATATGCTTTAGGATGTTCTAAACTTTCATACCAAATATTTTTACTTTTAATAAAATTAATTATTTCTTCTTTATTCATTAGTCAAACACTACCTTCCAATTATCATTATTCAATGTATCAAAAAACATTTTTATTTGTTCTTTAGTGTTTTTTTCATTTGCTAGTTTTAACCATTTTTTTCATATTATTTTCTCCTTGCTTTTATTATATCATCACTTTCTAATTCTCCGATTAATAAAGAAGAATTAGGATTATGCTTTTTATAATTATTTATTACTTCTTTTTCATTATAATTAGCATAACAATATTTACAAAAGTGTTTACAAGAATTATATACTCCAATATCTACCATTTGAACACAATTACATTTTCTTTCTTTTCTAGCAGTCCATGATTTATAAGATTTACCTGTTAGTTTATATGCTAATTCATGAGATAGACATTCTCCTTTTACTAAGCCATACTCTACTAGATTTCTATCTTCAAAACAAGTTTGTACTGTCATACCATTATTTGATGCTATTTTGCTAAAATATTCTCCAATTAATTTATAATCATTATCCGTTAATGTTTTATATTTTAATATATTTCTATTTTCTTTAACATTTTTATATTCATCTAAAAATGAAATAATAATTCTTTTTACATAGCCATTTAATAAACTACATAATTTGCTAAATGCTTTAATGTGATAATCTATATTATATTTATCGCTTATTATAATTGGATCATATCTTACATATATATTATCTATTCCTATTATTTTAGATAGTTTTTTAATACCTTCGATTATTTTAGTTTTATCTATTACATTAGGTTCAATATCTTTATTATATGGTGTTAAAGTAATATGAAATAGTATTGGCTTATTTATTTCTTTTATTTTATCTATAATAGGTATAGGATTTTTAGTACAAAACATTATTAAATCTACATCAGAAAAGTATATTCTACTAACTAATTTTTTATTGAATGGATTTCTTACATCAAGATAACCTTCCTTATATCTATTCATAAACCATTCAGTATAAAATGCTACTATATCTGTTCTACCACTTACATTTAATATCATTTATTTTCCTCATATAAATAACAAGATTCTTCATGTGAATTAATTATACCTATTGCTTGTAAATATGAATATATAATTGTAGATCCTACAAATTTCATACCTCTTTTAGTTAAGTCTAAGGATATGGCATCTGATAAATTAGATTTAGTTAAGTTAGTTTCATAAAATTTTTTACCATTAGTAAATTTACATAAATAATTATAAAAAGATTTATATTCTAAGACAATACTTTTAAATATTTTGGCATTATTAATACTAGATAATATTTTTAATTTATTTCTTATTATATCTTTATTATTTAGTAATTCTTTTATTTTAATTTCATCATATAATATAATTTTATCTATATCAAAGTTATCATAAGCTAATCTAAAACTATCTCTTTTATTTAAAATACATTCCCAAGATAAGCCAGCTTGAAAAGATTCAAGTATTAACATTTCAAATAAGTATTTATCTTCGAAATTAATTTTACCCCATTCATTATCATGGTACTCAACATATTTTTTATTATTTAAATTACACCAACCACATCTATTCATAACTACCTCTTATATTTTGATACTTCTTTATATAATATACGTAAATATCACAATATAATTATAAAATAAAAAGATAAAACTATCAACTATATAGTATGAAATTTCTTTTTTCTTGACATATATGTTATTATTTTATATAATATGGCTACATGAAAGGGGTAATTATTATGTCTAATAAAATAGTTAGTGTAAAACACAATTATATAATGCCTAATATTAGTAATGATATGTCTATAACTACATTTGGAGATTTACATTATTGTTCTAGTTTTGATGATAAGAGATTAGATTTATTAACAGAGTATTTATTTAATAATGATAGTAAATATTTGTTTATTGCAGGAGATCTTATAGATAGTACTAATTTTTTACATGATGATAAGAGAAAAAAAGAAAGATTAGTTTCTTGGTTAAAATTACTCAGCGATAAGTATAAATTATTTATAACATTAGGTAGTCATGATTTTACTACGAAAAGTTTTAAAAATGGTAATGAGGATTGGAATACTGATTTATGGAAGAATTTAAATGATTCTAATAATATTCATGTATCGCATTATACTCCTTATTATGAAGATGATAATTTAATTGCATATCAATTAGAGTTAGGATATGATTACTATTTTTCAGGTGATAAAGAAAATAAAGATTATTTACTTAATTTTTTAGATAAGAACTTAAATTATTTAGATAACTTGGATAATAATAAAGTAAAGGTTCTTGTATGTCATTCTCCAATTTATATGTCTGATAAAGATGTTATAGATAGAGTTAAGGAATATAATTTTATATTTTCTGGACATATGCATAATGGTATGATACCTTATCCTTTTGATAAAATGAAAGGTAATGTTGGTATTATTGCTCCAAATAAAAGTTTGTTTCCTGATAATGCTAGAGGTACAAAAGATATAAATGTCGGTGATAAAGATATTCATCTGATTATAAATGGTGGAATAACTAAGTTATCTGATTGTACTAATGTGCTTAGTAAGTTTAATAATATATATAAAATGAATATTGATGAAACAGAAATTAATTCCAAGGTAAAAAAATTAGTTAAATGACATAGAATCATTTAACTTTTTATTATAATAATGCTTGTTTATTTTAAAGACCTTAGGCTTTAAAATACCTATGAAGACTTTTAATTAGGCTTCATAGGCATAAACTAAGTTTAATAAATACTTCCTATTTTGTTTATAGGCCAAAATCTAATTAATGCTTTACCTAAGATATCATCTTTTTTAATTAGTCCTATACTTCTGCTATCTTTAGAGATACCACGATTGTCTCCTAAAACTAGGTAATAATTATCCGGTATTTTGTCATATTCACATTTAAAACTATCATTTTTTTCATAATATTTGTATTTTTCAATATAGCAAATGTAATCTAAATCAAAATCTTTGGTATTGCCATAATTATAAGATTCTTCGATGTATTCTCCGTTTACATATAGTTTGTTATCTTTATAACTAATATATTCTCCAGGCAATCCTATAACTCTTTTAATTATTTCTTCGTTTTCTTTTTTTATTACTACGATATCAAATCTTTCTATATCATGTAATTTATAACTTATTTTACTTAAAAGTAGCATTTGCTTATCATGTAAGGTTGGATCCATTGAACTACCTACTACTGTTATTGGAGTAATTAGATATGTTCTTACTAGAACGACTACTATTAATATTATTATATATGGAATAACTTCTTTTATAAATTTCATATTGCACCTCGTATTAATTATAACACTATTATATTTTTAAGTAAAGAAAAAAAAGACTTAACGTCTTTCTTTAATTTTGTAAGCTTTCTTTCTATCTCTTAGGAAGTATAATTTAGCTCTTCTTACTTTACCTTTCTTTGTAACAGTAATTGATGCAATGTTAGGGCTATTTACAGGGAATATTCTTTCTACTCCAATACCAGAAACTTCTTTTCTAACTGTAAATGTTTCACTAACACCAGTTCCTTTACGAGCTACTACAACTCCTTCAAAGTTTTGAATTCTTTCTCTTTCTTTACCACTTTTAGTTTCAATAATCTTACATCCTACGATTACAGTATCTCCTACTCTAAATTCAGGAACATTTGGATTAAGTTGCTTTTCAGTGATTTTTTCGATTAAATTCTTTGCCACGATATTCACACTCCTTTGTTTTTAAAACAATCATATATAGATATAAAGCGGATTGCTTAATAATAATATCATATTTTTTGGTAAAATACAACACTTTTTTATATTTTTAATAACTAAATCCATCACTTTTTATGATATTCTCACTATCTATATACCAGATAGCATCAATATCAAGTGTTTTGTTTACTATGTCTAATCCTTGTTCTAAATCTAAAAGGAATAAATATGTACTATAAACATCTGCTTTAAAGGAATCATTACATATAACTGTAACACTTCTAAAATTATTTGCAGGATACTTTGTGTAAGGATTAATAATATGATTATATCTTACTCCATTATATTCATAGTATCTTTGATAATCTCCACTTGTTACAACTGATTTGTTATTTATATTTAATTTAATAAAGATGTCTTTGGTATTTTCAGGATTGACTACTCCGACTAGGTAGTTATCTTTTTTATAAGGTTTTCCTGTTTTTATGTTACCTCCCGCATCAATTATATAGTTCTTTATTCCTAAACTTTCTAAATAATTACCTACTAATTCTGTTACATATCCTTTGGTATATGATCCTAAGTCTAATTTTACATTATTTGTTTTTGTTAAGGTATTATCTACTAATTTAATATCAGATATATTGGTGTTTACATTTAATTCTGCTGAAGTAGGAATTCCTTCTCCTTTATTTATATAATCTTTCCATACACTAATTAAATTACCACTTGCTATATTTATGTAACCATTTGTTATTTCATAATATTTTATACCTTCATTAATCAATGTAGATAATTTACTATCTAATTTTATTTCTTCATTATCTTTAAGTATTTCATTTATGTAGTAAACGTTTACTACATTATCATAACTATTATATCTATCTGCTAGGGTATTATATGTACTATAAAGGTAATCTATTTCATTAAATATTTCTTCGATATCTTTACTACTTTTATTACTTTTTAATTTTACATTAATCATTGTATCTAAGTAAAAATAATTTTTTTCATAATCTATATAGTTAACTTTTTTTAATAGAAATATTATTCCTGCGAGTAAAATCAAGAATATAAATATACTAATTATTTTTTTATTACTCAT
>CAKOOV010000009.1 GCA_934098435.1 uncultured Bacilli bacterium | reverse complement strand
AGGATTATTTAGTAATCTAACTAATGTTACATCAATAGATCTATCTAATATGGATACATCAGGAATGACTAGTATGAGTGATATGTTTAGAAAAGACACATCTTTAACTAATATTACTTTTGGTGAAAACTTTAATACATCTAATGTGACTAATATGAATGGTGTGTTTTGGGATTGTAATTCATTAACAAGTATTGATTTATCTAATTTTAATACATCAAGTGTTACAAATATAAATAATATGTTTGCAGAATGCTCTAGTTTAACAGCATTAGACTTATCAAATTTTGATACATCAAATGTAACCTCTATGGGAAATCCATATAACTATAGTTATGGTGGTATGTTTAGAAATTGCAAATCACTTACAAGTTTAGATTTAAGTTCGTTTGATACATCAAAAGTAAAACTAATGAGTAATATGTTTGAAGGTTGTTCTAATTTAACTAATTTAAATTTATCAAACTTTAATACATCTAATGTAACAGCTATGGCTGATATGTTTGGTGAATGCTCTAAATTAACTAGTTTAGATTTAAGTTCGTTTGATACATCCAAAGTAACTAATATGAGTGGTATGTTTACCGGATGTAATTCATTGTTAAAGTTAGATTTATCAAATTTTGACACATCAAATGTGATTGATATGAATCAGATGTTTAGAAATTGTAAATTACTTACGAGTTTAGATTTAAATTCGTTTGATACATCAAAAGTAACTAATATGCATAGTATGTTTAGAGGTTGTAGTTCATTAGCAGCATTAGATTTATCCAACTTCGATACATCAAATGTGACTAATATAGTATATATGTTTGATGGCTGTTATAAATTAACTAGTTTAGATTTAAGTTCATTTGATACATCAAATGTTACTAATTTGCGTGGTATGTTTAATAATTGTAATAGTCTTATAAATTTAAATTTATCATCATTTAATACATCAAATGTTACTAATATGAGTAGTATGTTTTATAATTGTAATAGTCTTATAAATTTAAATTTATCATCATTTAATACATCAAATGTTACTAATATGAGTAGTATGTTTTATAATTGTAATAGTCTTATAAATTTAAATTTATCATCATTTAATACGTCAAATGTGACTGATATGGGTGTTATGCTTGCTTGGTGTAATTCATTAACAACTTTAGATTTATCTAGCTTTGACACATCAAATGTTACTAATATGAGTAATATGTTTTGGAATGATGAAAAATTAAAGACAATATATGTATCTGATTTGTGGAATACAAGTAATGTAACAAATTCGAGTGGTATGTTTTCTATTTGTAATTCACTTGTTGGAGCGGTACCATATGAGTATGGTAAATTTGATGTTAGTATGGCTAATTATACTAATGGGTATTTGACTTATAAGAAAAGGTGATGATTATTTTCTAATGACTTTGGGCATTAGAAAACGGCGAACAATGAAATGTGAGACGATAAGAAAAAGGTATGTAATTGTTACATACCTTTTTTTATGTTATTTAATATTATTGTTTGCTGTTCTTTAGTTGAATTATTCCATAGTATTTCAAATAATACTCCTAAACCTATTAGTGGATCATCTTCTTTGGAAGATATAGAGTCTTCAATAGATGATTTTATATCTTCAATATTATCATCTTTGAAATTATTTTTTATGTATTGTCTTATATCTATGTTATTCATGTTTATCACCCTTATTAGTATGATATATTATTATTATTTTATTCCTTGTATTTTAATTATTGTTATGGTATTCTATAGATGGTGATTAAATATGTCTATATATATTCATATTCCTTTTTGTAATAGTATTTGTTCTTATTGTGATTTTTGTAAGATATTTTATAATAAGAAATATATTAAAAGTTATTTAGATAATTTAAGAAATGAGATTGTTGATAGGTATAAAGGGGAAGAAGTTAATACTATTTATATTGGAGGAGGTACTCCTAGTTGTTTAGAGGATGATGAACTTGTTATGCTATTTGATATTATTAAAATATTTAATCTTAGTAGTGATTATGAATTTACTATAGAATGTAATGTTGAATCTATTACTGAGAGTAAACTTAATATTATGAAAAAATATGGAGTAAATAGAATTAGTATTGGTGTACAATCTTTTGATAATGATATTATTAAATTACTTGGTAGAAGGCATACTGAGAGAGAGGTATTTGATAAGATTAATTTAATTAAAAGATATATTGATAATGTTAATATTGATATTATATATGCCGCTTATAATGATATTAATATATTAAAAAGGGATATTGATAAGGCTTTGAAGTTAGATGTTAAACATATTTCTACTTATAGTTTAATACTTGAAGATAATACTTTACTTAAGGTTAATGGGTTTAATGGTATAGATGAGGATTTGGATTATGAAATGTATAAATACATAGAAGATATTTTAGAGGATAATGGTTATATTCATTATGAAATTAGTAATTATGCTAAGAAGGGGTATGAATCTCGTCATAATTTGGTATATTGGAATAATGATAATTATTATGGATTTGGACTTTCTAGTACTAGTTATATTAATGGTGAAAGAATGGTTAATACGAAGAATTTGGCTAAGTATTTAGATGGTGAATACATGGGAAGTGTTGAAGAAGAATCTATTGATATTAGAATGGAAAATGAAGTTATGTTAGGACTTAGAAAGTTTAATGGTATTAATTTGAATAGTTTTAAGAATAAATATGGTGTTTTTATTGATGAGGTGTTTAATATTTATGATTTGATTAATGATGGTTATTTGGTTTTAGAAGATGATTATCTTAAGATTGATAAGAAATATATGTATATTTCTAATGAAATTATTGTTAGAATGTTTAAATAATATTATTTTTATGTTATAATTTTGTTAAGAAAGAAGGTTGTTTTATGGAAAAGTTTATTGCTGTTATTACTAGTGAAAAGTTTTATTTGCCTTTTGTGTATGTTGCTATAGGACTTGTGCTTAATATGTTAATTGGTAATGTTGTTGATAAAATTGGTGCTAGACATAAAAGTATTAGTGGTAAAGATAAAAGAAAAGATACTGTTATTAATTTGGCTAAAAGTGTTAGTAAGTATTTAATACTTATATTTGTAGTGCTTGGTATTTTTAAATTATATGGTGTTGATACTACTAGTATTATTGCTTCTATAGGGGTATTTGCCGCAGTTATTGGATTGGCTTTTCAAGATATTTTAAAGGATGTTTTAGCGGGAGCTTCTATTATATTTGATAATAAATATGCTGTTGGGGATGTTGTACAGATTAATGGTTTTACTGGTACTGTTATTGAGTTTGGACTTAGAACTACGAAAATTAAATCTTTTTCTGGAGAAGTAAAATCTATTGGTAATTCTTCTTTTAGTGAGGTTATTAATTATAATTTATCTGATGCTGATTTATTTATTAAGCTTAATGTTGCTTATGATACTGATATTGATAAGCTTGAAAAGGTATTGGAGAGCATGAAAGAAGATATTCTTAAAATTGATAATGTTAAAGGTTATAAACTTTTAGGTATTGATGAACTTGGTGATTCCGCTATTATATATATGGTAGATATTACTTGTAAGGCTATGACAGGATTTGTTATTAAGAGAAAGGTTCTTAGAATGGTAAAAGATAGATTTGATAAGGAGGATATTAGTATTCCTTATACAACTGTGGATATTAATATAAGAAAGTAGTATGGAAAAAAAAGATTATTTTAATAAAGAATATAATTATATTAAAGATACTAATAAGAGAAATGATTTGGTATTACTTGTTAGTGGTCTTCCTGATTATTTTTTTGAAATACCTGCTTCTAGTACTGGTAAATATCATCCCGAGTTTGCCGCTACTGAACATGGCCTTGTTAAACATACTAAAGTAGCGGTACGTATTGCTTATGAACTTCTTAATAATCCTGGACTTAATAATTTTACAGATAGTGAAAAAGATATTATTATTATGGCTTTAGTACTTCATGATGGTTTTAAAAGTGGTAAGATTAAGGAAAAATATACAAGGTTTGATCATCCTTTACTTGCTAGTGAGTATGTTAGAGAAAATAAAAATAAGTTATCTTTAAATGATGATGAGATTGATTTGATTACAAGAGTTATTGCTTCTCATATGGGTATTTGGAATAAGGATTATAATGGTAATGAGGTTTTACCTATTCCTAAGGATAAGTATCAAAGATTTGTACATATGTGTGATTTTTTATCAAGTAAGAAATTTATTAATGTTAAATTTGATGGTATAGATATAAGTGACTTCTAAAAGGGGTCATTTTTTCATATTATTGTATTGGTGATTATATGAAACTTAGATATTTTATTTTACCAATAATTGTTATATCGTTAATGGTTTTTATTGTTGATAGTGATAATGATGTTATTAATAAAGAGGTTGTTTCTTTGAATTATGATATTAGTTATCCTTTTTTTAGTAATAATGATATTGATAATTATATTAGTGATTATTTGAATTATGATAGTTATATAGATGGTAATACTATTATTGATTATGATATATATGATAATGATAATTTATATTATTTAACTTTTTATAAGTATTTTTGGAATGATAATATGGTAAGCGATGGTAGTGATTCTTTTGTTGTTGATACTAGTGATAATAGTATTAATAGAATTAATAAGACTAATTATGAGTATGATGTTATTATTAACAGGAAGATAAATAATGGTAAGAAGTTGATTGCTCTTACTTTTGATGATGGTCCTAATTATAATACTAGTAAGATTATTGATGTTCTTAATAAATATGATATTAAGGCTACTTTTTTTGTTCTTGGTAATAGGGCGATAAATAATAAAGATATTCTTAGAAAGATGGTTGATAGTGGTATGGAGATTGGTAATCATACGTATAATCATTTATTGCTTACTAAATATGATGAAGATAAGATTAGAAGTGAGATTGAGGATACTAGTGATGTTATATATAGTGCTACGAATAAGAGACCTAATTTATTAAGACCTAGTTATGGTTCTGTTAATAATAAAATTAAGAAAGTGGCTAATATGCCTATTATTATATGGGATATTGATACTTTGGATTGGAAGTATCATAATTCTAAGAGGATTACTAGTAGAGTAGTTAATAAGGTACGTGATGGTGATATTATTCTTATGCATGATATTTATAGTGCTAGTCTTAATGCTCTTGGTAATATTATTCCTATACTTAAGGATAATGGATATGAATTTGTTACAGTAAATGAACTTTTTTATTATAAAGGGATATCTTTAGAAAATGGTAAAGTATATGGTTATGCTAGATGATTGTATAAAATTTGATTTTTCTTTACAAAATATTACTTTTGTTATATAATTATATTGGCTTTTTGTGAGGAAGTGAGACTATGGCTTTTATCAGTAATGATGTTATTAATGAGATAAGAAATAAAACTGATATTGTTGATGTAGTTTCTAGGTATGTTAATCTTACAAAAAAAGGAAAGAATTATATTGGAATTTGTCCTTTTCATGATGATCATTCTCCTAGTATGAGTGTTAGTCCTGAAAAACAAATATTTACTTGTTTTTCTTGTGGTGCTACTGGCAATGTATTTACTTTTGTATCTGATTTTGAAAAGATATCTTTTAGTGATGCAGTTAGATTACTTGGAGAGAAGGCTGGTATTAGTATTGGTAATAATACTTATATTGGTAATAGTAAAAGAGATGAATACTTTGATATATATGATAGTGCTAATAAATTTTATCAGAATAGTTTATTTACTAATTTGGGTAAGAATGCTATGGAGTATTTGAAAAATAGAAATATTGATAGAGATACTATTAAGAAGTTTGGAATTGGGCTATCTGTACAAAAATTGTCTTTAACTGATTATTTAAAGAATAAGAATTATTCTATTGATAAACTTATTGATGTTGGTCTTACTAATGATAATGGTAATGATATTTTTATTAATAGAATTATGTTTCCTATATATGATTTAGCTGGTAATCCTGTTGCTTTTTCTGGTAGAATATATAATACTAAGGATACTTCTAAATATATTAATACTAAAGAAACTGATAAGTTTAAGAAGGGTAAGATTTTATATAATTATCATATTGCTAAAGAACATTTGAAGAAGAATGATAGTGTTATTATTATGGAAGGTCAAATGGATGTTATTAGGGCTAGTACTATTGGGGTTAATAATTGTATTGCTACGATGGGAACTGCTTTAACTCGTGATCATAAAAGTATTATTAAGAATATGACTAATAATATTGTTTTATGTTTTGATGGTGATAGTGCAGGTGAAAAGGCCACTATTAACGCAATAGAGTTACTTGAGGATACTGGTATTGATATTAAAGTTGTTAGATTACCTAATGGTATGGATCCGGATGAATATATTATTAAAGAGGGAAAAGATAGTTTTTTATATCAAATTAGTAATGCTACTAATTTGATTGATTATAAAATGGAACTTCTTAAAAAGAATAAAGATTTTGGTAATATTAAAGATATATCTTCTTATGTTAATTCTGCTTTAAAAGAACTTATATATGAGAAAGATGATATTGTAGTGGAACTTAATCTTAAGAAGTTAGCTACTAGTTTTGATATTGATTATGATAATTTAGTTAATAAATATGAAAAACTTAAAAATAATAATAATAATAAAGATAGTTATGTTAAGGTAAATAAACCTAAAAAAGTATATAATAGATATGGACAAGCTGAATATTATCTTATTTATTATATGCTTAAAGATGAAAAAGTTATAAATATGGTAGAAAAAAGAGTTGGATATTTTCCTGATAAAAATATTAGGGAATTATCTAATGAAATTATTTACTATTTTAATAAATATGGTATAATAAATATCGCTGATTTTATTAGTTATATATCTTCTAGAGATGAAATTTTAAATACTTTGAAGGAAATATTGGCTATGAATATTAAAGAGGACTTTTTAATAGAGGAAATTGAAGATTATATTTTTGTTATAAATGAGTATCATAAAGAAGTAAAGATAAATGATTTAAACAAAAAGTTAAGAGAAGAAAAAGATCCGTTAAAGCAGGCTAAGATTTCTTTAGAAATTATGAAGTTAAGGGGAGTGAAAAAATGATATCAGAAGTTAAAGATTTTGAACAAAGAAAAGAAACACTTATTAAAAAAGGTAAAGAAGTTGGCTTTATTACATATGAAGAGCTAGCGGAAGAATTAAAAGGACTTGAAGTAAGTAGCGATTTACTTGATGAGCTTTATAATGCTCTTATGGAAAATGATATTAGTGTTATTTCTGAGAGTGATTTGGATGATGATAGTGAGGAAGATGATGGTGGTAATTTAGAAGATATTCTAAAAGATGATAGTATTGCTAAGGAATTAACTATTAATGATCCGGTTAGAATGTATCTTAAGGAAATTGGTAAGATTAGTTTGCTTTCATTAGATGAGGAAACTGAACTTTCTGAAAAAATTGCCGAAGGTGATGAAATGGCCAAAAATAGATTGGCTGAATCTAATTTAAGACTTGTTGTATCTATTGCTAAGAGATATGTTGGTAGAGGAATGCTTTTTCTTGATTTAATACAAGAAGGTAATATTGGTCTTATGAAGGCTGTTGAAAAATTTGATGCTACTAAAGGATATAAGTTTTCTACTTATGCTACTTGGTGGATTAGACAAGCTATTACAAGAGCTATTGCGGATCAAGCTAGAACGATTAGGGTACCTGTTCATATGGTAGAAACTATTAATAAATTATCAAGATTTCAAAGGCAACTTACTCTAGAACTTAATAGAGAACCTACTGATGAGGAACTTGCTGAAAAGATGAATATGTCCCCTGAAAAGATTAGAGAAGTTATTAAGATTGCTCAGGATCCGGTATCGCTTGAAACTCCTATTGGAGAAGAAGAAGATTCACATTTGGGTGATTTTGTTCCTGATGAAAGTAATATGTCTCCTGAAGATTTTACCGTTCATGAAATGCTTAAAGAAGAAATTAGTGATGTTCTTCTTACTTTGACTGAAAGAGAGGAACAAGTTCTTAGACTTAGATTTGGTCTTGATGATGGTTCTAGTAAAACACTTGAAGAAGTTGGGCAAATGTTTGGCGTTACAAGAGAGAGAATTAGACAGATTGAGGCTAAAGCTCTTAGAAAACTTAGACATCCTTCGAGAAGTAGAAAATTAAAGGATTTCTTAAATGAATAAGTTATCTGTTAGATTGGAAGCTGTGGCTAATTATGTCGATGATAATTCTAAAGTTATTGATATTGGTTGTGATCATGGCTTTTTATCTATTTTCTTGGCTAAGAAATATGATAATATTAGAATTATTGCTAGTGATATTAATGAGAATGCATTGAACAATGCTATTTCAAATATTAATAAAATGCATCTTCAAAATAAAATAGAAACGAGACTTGGTAATGGTCTTGATGTTGTTACTGCTGATGAGATTGATACTATTGTTATTAGTGGTATGGGTTCTAATACTATTGTTGGAATGCTTAAATATGCTAGAAATAAACTTATTTATGTAAATGATATTATTATTCAAAGTAATACTGATTTATATTTTTTGAGAAAGAATATTGTTTCTTTAGGTTATTATATTGCTGATGAAACTTTAGTTAAAGATAAAAATATTATTTATACTGTTATTAAGTTTTCTAAGGGTAAGAAGAAATATAATTATAAGGAATTATATTTGGGATCGATACTTATTAGTAAAAATGATGATTTATTTAGGGAAAAGAATAGAAAAGAAATTAATACACTTAGAATGATTGTTAATGGTATTGGAAATGGTCATTATTTTTATAAAAAAAGACTTAAAAAGAATATTAAGATTTTAGAAGAAATAGGAACTTAGGTTTCTATTTCTTTTTTGTTCTATTTTTATATATGTGGAATATGCTTAATTGAAAGGAAGAATGATTATGAAACAGATTATACCATTTAAAAAGGATTTACCATTTAAAACTAAAGTTAGCGATATTACTTCTATATCTTTAGAAAGAAAAATTGAAATATTGGATGGTGGCATTGTTACTGGTACTTTTTATATTACTGGTGATTATAAGATGAATGAGGGCTCTATTAATAGGGAAGAATTTTCTTTTGATTTGCCATTTGATATTACTCTTGATCCTAGATATGATATTAGTAGTGTAAAGGCTGATATTGAGGATTTTTATTATGATATTATTAATGAAGATACTTTAAAGGTTAATATTGATTTATACATTGAAGCAGAGTATTTACCAGATAATTCTTTGAATAATGATGTTTTAGTGGAAGAAGATAATGAAATGGATAATGTTCAAAAAGAAGATGAACATGCGGAAGAAGATAATGAAATAGATAATGTTCAAAAAAAAGATGAATATGCGGAAGAAGATAGAAATGAGTTAAAAAGTGATAGTAAAAAAGATGAACTTATAGAAGTAGAAAAAGAAGAAGATACTTCTGAAAAAATTAATAATGACGATATTAATAATAATGATATTGAACGTAATGATGTAGAGGATTTTACTAATGATTTGTTTTCTAATTTAGATAATACAGAAACTTATACTACTTATTATGTTTATATTGTTAAGGAGGAAGATACTATAGATAAGATTATTTCTTTATATGGTGTAACTAAAGAAGATATAGAAAATTATAATGATATAACTACTATTAAACCTGGTGATAAGGTAATTATTCCAAAGACTAGTGAATAATTATCTTAGAAAAATTGCTAGTGAATATAATATTCCTATAAATAAAATTACTATTAAAAATAATACTAGAATTATTGATGATAAAATTGTTCTTAAGAAAAAGAAGAATAATGATTTGAATAATGTTTATAAATATTTAAAATCTAGATCGTTTGATTATTTTCCTGAACCAGTTATGATAGATAATTTATATGAGGCTTATCCATATTTGGAGGATACTTATGAACCTCGTGAACAAAAGGCCACTGATATTATGTATTTATTGGGATTACTTCATAGTAAGACAACTTTTTATAGAGAAATTGATATTGATAAAAATAAAGAGATATATGAAAATATATCAGATGAGTTGGAATATTTAAATAATTTTTATAATGACCTTATTACGATGATTGAAAAAGAAGTTTATATGTCACCATCTGGGTATTTGATTGCTAGAAATATTAATATTATTTTTGATAGTATTTATTATGCTAAGCATAATCTTGAAGAGTGGTATAAAAAAATAGATAATAATAAGAATGAGAGAGTTGTTAATATTCATAATAATATTAGTCTTGATCATTATATAAAAAATGAGAAGCCATATTTAATTAGTTGGAATAAGAGTAGAATTGATAGTCCAATATATGATTTGCTTTCTTTTTATAAGAATCATTATTTGGACTTTGATTTTGATGATTTATTTCATCTTTATGAGAAAAGTTATCCTTTGAAAGAAGAGGAAAAATTACTTTTATTTATTTATATGGCTATGCCGTATAAAATAGAAATTATGAGTGATGAATATGAAATGTGTATAAAAATTAATAAGATGATAGAATATTTATATAAAACTAGTAATTTGATTATGAACTATCATAGTAGATAGTTCTTTTATATGTTGTATTTTGTCTTTTATGGGCTAATGGGGTTGACATTATTGAAAAAATTTATTATAATAGTTTAGCTTTAAAAAGGAGGCGTTTATTTGTATGGAAAATAATAATATGAAGTATATAAATGGTCACTTTTCTATGGAAGAAATTGCCAAGATGGTGGCTTTAACAATTGATGGAGTTTATCCTAAGTCAAAAAATGATTCTAATAATAGTGAAGAGAATAAACCTATTGTTAAGAAATTGGTACAAAATCATAGTAGAAGATAGAATTTTCTATCTTTTTATTTTGTCTTTACTTTGATATTTTTAATTGGTATAATTAATAAGAAAAGAGGTATATAATGGATAAGAATTTTATTAAAGGTAAGTTATATAAACAAATATATCGTAATGAGATGAATGGTTATATGGTTGGTTTATTTAAGATTAATGATAGTAATATTGATTATGATAATAATATTATTAATATTACTGGTATTTTACCTGTACTTGATGATAGAAAAGAATATATTTTATATGGTGATATTGTTAATCATATTAAATATGGTATTCAGTTTAGTGTTAATTCTTTTGATATTGTTATACCTACACGTGAAGATGAGTTGGTTGTTTTTTTGTCTAGTGATTTGTTTCCTATAGGAGAAGTTACCGCTAAAAAGATTGTTGATATGTTTCATGAAGATACTGTTAATAAGATTCTAGATAATAAGGATTGTCTTCAGTTGATACCTAGACTTAATGAGAAGAAAATAGATAAGATTTATAATGTTCTTAAAGATTACCAGAATACTTCTAATATTGTTATTGAACTTACTAAACTTGGTTTTGATATGAAAGAATCACTTAGTTTTTTGAATAAATATAATAATAAAATTCTTGATACTGTTAATAATAATATATATGAACTTATTGATAGTGATGATATGTCTTTTAAAAAAATAGATGATATTGCTATTGGTATGGGGATTAATGAAGATGATGATAGAAGAGTTAAAGCACTTATTATTTATGTTATGAAAGATATTTGTTTTAATAGGGGTGATACTTATTTGTTTTTAGAAGATATATCTTTTGGTATTTCTAATTATGTAAGTATTACTTCTGAAAAACTGGATTATTTGATGGTTAAGCTTACTCGTGATAAGAAAATTGTTATTATTGAAGATAGATATTATTTGAAGAATTTTTATGAGGCTGAGAAATATATTTGTGAGAGGATATGTTTTCTTAATGACATGAGTGTTATTGGTCATACAAATATTAATAAGTATCTTGATAATGAGAAGTTTAGTAATATTGTTTATGATGATGTTCAAAAAAAAGCTATTGAAAGTGGAGTTAATAATAATATTACTATTATTACTGGTGGTCCTGGTACTGGTAAAACAATGATTATTAAGGCTATTGTTAAAATACTTATAGAAAATAAGAAAATTAAAAATGATGATATTGCTCTTCTGGCTCCTACGGGAAGAGCTGCTAAAAGGATTATGGAAACTACTGGTAAAAGTGCTTATACTATTCATAAATATTTGGGATGGGATAAGGATACTAATACTTTTGCTACTAATGAGTATTCTCCTAAAAATGAAAAATATATTATTGTTGATGAGGTCAGTATGATTGATACACTGCTTATGGAGGCTTTACTTAAAGGTATTAAAAGAGATGCTAGACTTATATTGGTTGGTGATTATTATCAGCTTCCTAGTGTTAGTGAGGGACAAGTTCTTAAAGATTTGATTGATAGCGATTGTATTCCTGTTATTAAACTTAATAAAATTTATAGACAAACAGAAGGATCGTATATTCTTAACTTGGCTTATGATATCAAAGAGAAGAATATTGGAGAAGAATTGTTTTTAAAAAAAGATGATTATTTATTTGTTAATGGTGATAATGATAATACTATAGGTATTGTTAAAGAGGTTGTTTCTAAAGCTATTAAAAAGGGTTTTAGTGATAGGGAACTACAGATACTTGCTCCTATGTATAAATCTATTAATGGTATTGATAATTTGAACGTTATGCTTCAAGAACTTTTTAATCCTAAAAGTGATAAAAAAGTAGAGGTTAATTATCATGGTATTATTTTTAGGGAATATGATAAGGTGCTTCAACTTGTTAATGATCCAGATAATAATGTATATAATGGTGATATTGGCTATATAGAAAATATTATTATATCTAAAGATAAAAAAATTGTTAATCAGATTGATATTAATTATGATGGTAATATTGTGGAGTATACTCCTGATAAATTTATTAATTTTAGACATGGTTATGCCATTAGTATTCATAAGGCACAAGGTAGTGAATTTGATATGGTTGTTATGCCTATTGTTCCTTCCTTTAAGAGAATGCTTTATAATAAACTTGTTTATACTGGTGTTACTAGAGCTAAAAAAAGTTTGGTTATAGTTGGAGATGCTAATTCTTTTATATATGGTATTAATAATGATTATGTTGATAATAGAAGAACTACTTTGAAAGATTTTATTATTAATTATTATAATAATGTATAAATTGTTTTAATAGGTTAATAATATTATTGTATCTAATTTATTTAGATATAGTCATATTTTAAAGGAGTTGGTGTTATGAAATCCAAAATGGGCATGGCTTTAATGGGTTTAGGTATAGGCGTAGGTAGTGCTGCGTTATACCAGAATGTAAAAAATGGTAATATGAAAAAGTGGGTTAGAAAGATGAACTCCGCTAAAACTAAAGCTGTAAACGACCTAGAAAATATGATATAGGAAGAGAAATTATTCTCTTTCTTTTTATGTTATAAATAAAAAGTATAGTACAGATGTTTTGTACTATACTTTTGTATGAATGCTTATAAATAAAGGCTTTATAAACTAATTTTGGAAATAATTTATTTGATATTGACTATGAATATTAATTTATATATAATGGTTAAGTGGTAATACTTATATGGGTGTTCTCTCCTTTTTAATTTGATTAGGAAGGAGTGAGGCTATATGAAAGAAATTTCCGTAAAGGGGGTTTTGAGTAGTGGAATCAGTTTTAGCATATGTACTTTGCTATGCTTTAACTATTCTGGTTATTCTTGCTTTAAGTAAGAATAATCATAGATAAAAAAGCGGAGCACTCTACTTAAGGAAGTGCTCCATAAATAAACCAAATGGAGAGAACACCTTTCGAATATAGGTGTTACCCATTTTTATTATGGGTAGATTTCTCTTTCCATATACATTATATATTATATTTTAAAAAAATGCAATTCTTTAATAATTTAAAGTTAAATATAGTACAGATGTTTTGTACTATACTTTTGTATGAATACTTATAAATAAAGGCTTTATAAACTAATTTTGAAAATAGTTTATTTGATATTGACTATGAATATTAATTTATATATAATGGTTAAGTGGTAATACTTATATGGGTGTTCTCTCCTTTTTAATTTGATTAGGAAGGAGTGAGGCTATATGAAAGAAAT
Source organism: uncultured Bacilli bacterium (assembly GCA_934098435.1). Classification (GTDB taxonomy): domain Bacteria; phylum Bacillota_I; class Bacilli_A; order RF39; family UBA660; genus CAG-302. Next base: position 43,798 of record CAKOOV010000009.1, on the reverse strand, counting down.
TTCCGTAAAGGGGGTTTTGAGTAGTGGAATCAGTTTTAGCATATGTACTTTGCTATGCTTTAACTATTCTGGTTATTCTTGCTTTAAGTAAGAATAATCATAGATAAAAAAGCGGAGCACTCTACTTAAGGAAGTGCTCCATAATACATTACATGGAGAGAACACCTTTCGAATATAGGCGTTACCCATTTTTATTATGGGTAGATTTCTCTTTCCATATACATTATATATTATATTTTAAAAAAATGCAATAAAAAAAGAAGTAATTATTTTACTTCCATAGTATTTACTTTTTTTGTTAATCTTGATTTTTCTCTATTAACTTTATTTTTATGTACTAAACCTTTAACACCAGCATTGTCTAAAGATTTGATTGCTTTCTTTAAACTTTTTTCTGCTAATTCTTTATTTCCTGCTAATACTGCTTTATCTGTTTCTTTAATAGCATTTTTAACAGTTGATTTTAGTTGTTGATGTGCTAAAGTTGTCTTTCTAATTTGAACTATTTTTTTCTTTGCATTTTTAACATTTGCCATAAAAATTTCATCTCCTTCCAAAACTACTTATAATTTTATCAAAAAAATATGAAAAAAGCAAATATTTTCCTTGTTTTTTGTGAAAAATATTAGTGGTGATATATATGGGGCATGAAATTGATTTAAAAAGGTATGATATTAGAACTGATTTGGTTATTGATACAATTGATAATAACGATGATAATATTGATACTTTGGTTGAAGTTCAAGGTGATATTAAGATTACAAAAGTAACGGTAGATGATAGTGTTAGTAAGATTATTGGAAAGAAAAAAGGAAAATATATTACAATTGAGTTTGATGATGTTACTGATACAGATAATAAGAATAAAGTAGAGAATATTTTTACTTTAGAACTTAATGATGTTTTTGATATTAGTAATGTTAATAGTGTACTTATAATTGGACTTGGTAATAGAGATAGTACTCCTGATAGTTTAGGGCCTAAAGTAATAGATGATATTGTTGTAACTAGACATTTGTTTTTACTTGGAGAAGATGTTAGTGATGGTTTTAAATGTACTTCTAGTTTTAGTCCTGGAGTTATGGGAAATAATGGTATTGAGACTTTTGATATTATTTCTTTGTTATGTAAAGATATTAAACCTGATTTAGTAATTATTGTTGATGCTCTTGCTGCTTCAAATATTGGGAGGGTTAATAAGTGTATTCAAATTACTGATAGTGGTATTCATCCTGGTAGTGGTGTTGGTAATATGAGAAAAGAGATTAGTTTTGATACTTTAGGTGTTCCTGTTATTGCTATTGGTATTCCTACGGTTGTTTTTTCTTCTATTATTGTATATGATACAATGGATTATTTATTCAAACATATTTCTTATATTAAAAATAATGTAAATATGAATAAGCTTATTGTTAATAGATATAATTATAAAAATAAGATTAATGATAGTGATTTGTCTTATGATGAGAAAAGGGAGTTTGCTGGTTTATTTGGTACTTTATCTGATAATGATAAGATGAATCTTATTAATGAGGTTCTTAATGGGCTTGATTATAATTTTATTGTTACTCCTAAAGAGGTTGATTTTCAAATAGATAGGCTTAGTAGTGTTATTAGTAATGGTATTAATAGATATATTCATAGTACTAAGGTGTCAAATTAGTGTATTATTCTTTACTTTTTTATTTTTTCTATTATATAATGATAATAGGAGAGTGATGTAATGAGATGCGTAGGAACAGTAAGTAGAGGTATTAGAACAGGTGTTATTAAAAATGGGGATAATTTAGAAGATATTGTTGTTAATTCTGTTCTTAGAGCTAGCTTGAGTGATGGATTTGATATTAAAGATAGGGATATTATTGGGATTACTGAGGCTGTAGTTGGTATAGCTTATGGTAATTATGTTACTGTAGATGATATTGCTACTGATATTAGAAGTAAATATCCTGATGGGGAAATAGGTCTTATATTTCCTATTCTTAGTAGAAATAGGTTTTCGATGATTTTGAAGGGTATTGCTAGAGGCAGTAAAAAAATATATATGTTATTATCTTATCCTTCTGATGAAGTTGGTAATCATTTATTTAATGATGAATTGTTAGAAGAATATAATATTAATCCTTATAGTGATTCTTTTGGTATTGATACTTATGATAAGTATTTTAGGGGTATTGTACATGAATTTACTGGGGTTAATTATATTGATGTATATAGTGAAATATGTAAGAATGAGGATTGTGATATTGAATTTATTTTTTCTAATAATCCTAAGGAGATTTTTAAATATACTAAAAATATATTAGCTTGTGATATTCATACTAGAGAAAAGACTAAGAAGGCTTTGAAATCTGCTGATATTTTATATGGTCTTGATAATATTATGAATACTAGTATTAATGGTAGTGGATTTAATCCTAAGTATGGTCTTTTGGGTTCTAATAAGAGTACTGATGAAAAACTTAAGTTATTTCCTAAAGATGGTGAAGAACTTGTATATAATATTCAGAAAAGAATTAAAGATGAAACTGGTAGGAATGTTGAGGTTATGATATATGGAGATGGGGCTTTTAAGGATCCTGTGGGTAAGATATGGGAACTTGCTGATCCGGTTGTTTCACCATTTTATACTAGTGGGTTAGAGGGTACTCCTAATGAGATTAAGCTTAAATATATATCTGATAATGTACTTAGTAATCTTAGAGGAGAAGAACTTAATAATGCTATGAAAGATGAAATAAGAAAGAAAGAAGATAATTTAGTAGGACAGAATAAGAGCCTTGGTACTACGCCAAGAAGAATTACTGATTTGGTTGGTTCTCTTTGTGATTTGACTAGTGGTAGTGGTGATAAGGGAACACCGGTTGTATATATTCAGGGTTATTTTGATAACTATGCTAATGAATAAGAGGAGATGATTATAGATGAAAATTGCAATTAATGGTTTTGGTAGAATAGGTAGACTTGTATATAGATTAATGGAGGAAGATGATTTCTTTGATGTTGTGGCTATTAATGATTTATCTAGTTGTGAAGAACTTGCATATTTGTTTAAATATGATAGTACACATAGAAATTATGATAAGGAAGTTACTTACGATGATGATGGTATTATAGTTAATGGTAAGAAAACTAGAATATATGCTGAAGCGGATCCTTCTCTTCTTCCTTGGAAAGAACTTGGTGTAGATTTGGTGTTTGAATGCAGCGGTAGATTTACTGATTTAGATAGTGCTATGCTTCATATTAAAGCTGGTGCTGGAAAGGTAATTGTTAGTGCTCCTTGTAAGGGTGATGTTAAGACTATTGTATATAATGTTAATGATGATATTATTGATAGTGATGATAAGGTTATTTCTGCTGCATCGTGTACTACTAATTGTTTGGCTCCTATTGTTAAGGTGCTTGATGATAATTTTGGTATTGCGAGAGGTTTTATGACAACTGTTCATGCTTATACTAATGATCAGGCTACTTTAGATGTTCCTCATAAGAAAGGAATAAAGGCTAGAAGAGGTAGAGCTTGTGCTATTAATATAGTACCTACTAGTACTGGGGCTGCTAAAGCTATTGGAAAAGTTATTCCTTCACTTGAGGGTAAGTTAGCAGGAGGTGCTCTTAGGGTACCTGTACAAGATGGTTCTCTTGTAGATTTATCATTAGAACTATTAGAAAAGGTTACTGAAGAAGAGGTTAATAGTGTGTTTTTAAATAATGTTAATGATACTTTGAAAGTAACTTATGATCCTATTGTTTCTTCTGATATTATTGGTAATAAGTGTGGTAGTTTGGTTGATTTATCTTTGACTAAAGTACTTGATGTAGATGGTAAACAAATGGTTAAGGTTGTTGCTTGGTATGATAATGAGATGGGATATTCTATGCAGATGGTTAGAACTGCTAAGAGATTTTTGAGTAAATAAGGGCTTTTGGAAGTCCTTTTTTTCTTTTAAAATTACTTGACAATGAATTAATTCTAAGATACAATTAATTTGTATAGTTTAAATTAAAATTTTATAATTTTTTCTATAAATGTATTAGAATGGAGGTTTATAATGAATAATACAATTTTCTCCATTTTTCTATTTGTTCTTGGGTTAATTATAGGAATTGCAGTTGTTTTTCTTGTTAACTATTTAAAGAAGAAAAGAGACAGTAAGAAAGCTGATTCTATAATTGAAACCGCTAAGAAAGATGCTGATAAAATTAAAAGAGATTCTTTATTTGAGACTAAAGAGGAAATACATAAACTTAAAATTGATGCTGATAAAGAAATTAAGGAAAAGAAGAGTGAGATTAAGGAACAAGAAGATAGGTTACTTCAAAGAGAAAATAATATAGATCGTAGAGATTTGGCTCTTCAAAATAGGGAGTCTTCTCTTGATGAGAGAGAAAATAATTTATTAGTTAAACAGCAAAAAATTCAAGAATCTAAAGAAGAAGTGGAAGATATTAAGAGACGTGAGCTTGAGGAACTAGAAAAAATAAGTAAGTATACTAAAGAACAGGCTAGAGATGCTGTTATGAAAATGGTTGAGGACAAAATGTCCAAGGAAATAGCAACATATATTAAGGAGGCTGAAGCAGAGGCTAAACTTAATGTTGATGAAAAGTCTAAAGAGTTATTAGTTGGGGCTATGCAAAAATATGCTGCTGATATTACTTCTGAACAAACAGTTTCAGTTATTAATTTGCCTAATGATGAAATGAAAGGTAGGCTTATTGGTAGGGAAGGTAGAAATATTAGAACTATTGAGTCTGTTACTGGTGTTGATTTAATTATTGATGATACTCCTGAGGCTATTGTTATATCTAGTTTTGATCCTTTAAGAAGGGAAATTGCTAGACTTGTACTTGAAAGTTTGATTAAGGATGGTAGAATTCATCCTGCTAGAATTGAAGAGTTATATGCTAAGACTTGTAGTGATATGAAACAGACTATTAGGGATTATGGTAAAAATGCTTTATATGAACTTTCTTTATCTAAAATGGATCCTGAACTTGTAGAGATTGTTGGTAGACTTCATTTTAGAAGTAGTTATGGTCAAAATGCTTTGAATCATTCTATGGAAGTTGCTAATTTAGCTGGACTTCTTGCTTCTGAACTTGGTGAAAATGTTAATTTGGCTAAAAGGGCTGGGCTTCTTCATGATATTGGTAAAGCTATTGATTTTGAAATGGAGGGTTCACATGTTAAGATTGGTGTTGATTTAGCTAAGAAGTATGGCGAGGATCCGATTGTTATTAATGCTATTGCATCTCATCATGGTGATACTTCTCCTACTAGTGTTATTGCATCAATTGTGGCTATAGCGGATGCTATTTCGGCTTCAAGACCAGGGGCTAGAAATGATTCTTCGGAAAATTATATTCAAAGATTGGAACAATTGGAAGAAATTGGTAATAATATTGAGGGCGTTGAGAAAGCTTATGCTGTACAGGCTGGACGTGAACTTAGAGTTATGGTTAAACCTGAAGAGGTTGATGATCTAACTGCTCATCAAATAGCTAGAGAAATAAAAGAGAAAATAGAAAATGAACTTAAGTATCCTGGTACTATTAAGGTTACAGTTATTAGAGAGACTAGAGCACAAGAAGAGGCTAAATAGTCTCTTTACTTTTATATTTAAAAATGGTATACTTTAGTAGTAAGGAAGTATTGATATGAATAGTTTTAAAGTTGAATGTAAAGAAAATGTAGATAATTATTATAATGATGTTGTGGTTAATAGTTGTCATAATGATATAGTATTATCAAATGATAATATATATGAAATTGATGGTGTTAATTATTTTGGTGAAACTATTGAAAAATATTATACAATATGTCCTAATTGTGGGTATATGGTTTTTATTAATAGTGATGGACTTGATGAATCAGTTAAGAAATGTGCCAAGGATAAGAATAATAAGCAGATGTATTTATTTGCAAAAAATAAACTTAAATCTGAATATATACATCTTAATTATCTGGAAAAGAATAGTGGTAAAAAGAGAATACTTAAATAATACAAGGAGGGAATATGGGCTTATTTAATAGAATTAAGAATACTTTTAGTAAAGATAAAGATGCTACTAAATATGATGAGGGACTTAGTAAAAGTAGACATGAATTTGCTACGGAACTTAGTAATTTATCTCGTAAGTATAAGAATATAGATGATGATTATTTTGAAGAATTAGAGAATATTCTTATTATGGCTGATATTGGTGTTAATACTGTTATGAAGTTTGTTGATAAACTTAAACGTAGGGTTCGTGATGAGAAAATTACTGATAGTAATGTTTTAAAAGAGATTATTGTTGATGAACTTTTGATTATGTATGTTGATAATGGTGTTATGAGTAGTAAGATTAATTATAGTAATAATGGTCCTACGGTAATATTATTTATTGGTGTTAATGGTGTTGGAAAGACTACTAGTATTGGTAAGATTGCTAAGAAGCTTATAAATGATGGTAAAAAGGTTTTGCTTGTTGGTGGTGATACTTTTAGAGCAGGTGCTACTGAACAATTGGTAGAATGGGGTAAGAAGATAGATGCTCCTGTTGTTATTAGTAAAAGTAAGGATCCTGGTGCTGTTATATATGATAGTATAGATAAGGCTATAAAAGAGGAATATGATGTTGTTCTTATTGATACTGCTGGTAGACTTCAAAATAAAGTTAATCTTATGAATGAACTTGGTAAAATTAATAATGTTATTAAAAAACTAATACTTGATGCTCCTCATGAAACTTTATTAGTAGTGGATGCTACTACTGGTCAAAATGGTATTAATCAGGCTAAAGCTTTTAGTGAAGTTACTGATATTACTGGTATTGTTCTTAGTAAACTTGATGGTACTGCTAAAGGGGGAATTGTTCTTGCTATTAAGGAAGAAGTTGGTATTCCTGTTAAATTTGTTGGTCTTGGTGAAGGCGATGATGATTTAGAATCTTTTGATATAGAAAAATATGTTTATGGTTTATTTAAAGATTTATAGAAAGGGTGATTGTGTTGGATAAAAAGAAGGGTATTAAGAAAAAAGAAGATAAATATAAATTTATTGATGTTAATAAATTAAGAAAGATGGAACTTATTATTTCTATATTTGTGGGTATTATATTTTTAATACTTCTTGTGTGTGCTATAATTAATAAAATATTTATACCTGCTGCACTTATTTCATTTGCTTTACTTTTATTTTGTGTATGTTATTATTATATAGAAGATGAAAGTAAGAAAAAACTTGTATATATTTTATTTGGAGTTGGGGTACTTCTAATTATTATTGAAGTTATTTATACCTTGGTTAATATTATATAATGGATAAGAGAAATTATTTGGTTATTTTATATGATTTTTATGGTGAGTTATTAAATGATAAACAAAAAGAATGTTTTGAAGATTATTATTTTAATAATTTATCTTTGGGTGAAATAAGTGAGAATATGGGTCTTAGTAGAAATGCTATTTATAAAAATATTAAGACTAGTGAGGATAAGCTTTATTTTTATGAAGATAAACTTAATTTATTTAAAAATAGAGAAAAACTTTATGAAATTGTTGATACTATAGATGATGTGAATATTAGGAATAAAATAAAGGAATTATATTAATATAATTGTGATTGGGGTGAAATAAATGGATTCGATATTGGAACGTTTTTCGGATAATTTGACTGATGTTAAATATATTACTAATCCTGCTGTGGCTAGAGATGATGAGATTAAAAAACTTATACTTGTACTTCTTACTCCTGAAAAAAGTGCTGTACTTGTTGGTAAGCCTGGTATTGGTAAGACTGCTATTGTAGAGGGACTAGCTTATAGAATACAAAGAGGAGAAGTTCCTGAAGCTCTTTTAGGATATACTATATATAGAATTAATACTACGGCATTACTTACTAATAATGGAGAAGAGAATAGAGTACTTAAACTTGTTAATGAACTTAAAGATAAGGAAAAGGTTATTTTATTTATTGATGAAATTCATACTTTAATTGGTAATGATGCTGCTGGAGCATTAGATTTGGCTAATATGTTTAAAGAAGGTTTGAGTAGAGGTACTATTAAAATGATAGGGGCTACTACTACATATGAGTATGAAAAATATATTATGAGGGATAAGGCTTTTTTAAGGAGATTTGAAAAGGTAGATGTAGAAGAACCTACTATGGATATGACTGTAGAAATTCTTATGAAGACTTTACCTAAATTAGAAAAACAAACGGGAGTAATACTTCCATATACTGATTTTATTAATGAGAAGATAATGAAGTTTATTGTTAATATGACTAGTGAGTTTAAAAGAGTATATGAGATATCTTCTAGATATCCAGATATTGCTTTAGTAATACTAAGACAATGTTTTTCTAATGCTATATATGAGAATAGAAGAACTATTAATTTTAAAAATATATATGATGCTATTAGAACTACTAAAGCTGTATATCCTGATGTTATTAGTAAAGAATTAATTAGTTTTAAAGAAATATTTAAAGATGAATTAAAGATAGAAGGTACTAAATTAGATTAGTATCTTTTTTAATGTTTATAGACATATTAAAAATTCATTAAAAGAAAAAGTGGATAATTCTATTGCTGTTAGAAAATAAAATTAACTTTTTTAGCGAACATATGTACTAAAATGTATTGACTTTATAAATATGGTATGATAGTATTTGGTGTAGAGTGGTAATGGTACTACTTTAATAAAATGGAAGAGGTGGTTTTTGATGGAAGAAAAGAAGTTAAATACTATTTCAAATTTATTTGAAGGAAAAGAGATTAGAAGTATTTGGGATGGTGAGAAGGAAGAATATTATTTTAGTGTGGTTGATGTTATTGGGGTATTAACTGATAGTAATATTCCTAAAAGATATTGGAGTGATTTAAAAAGAAAGTTGAATGAGGAGGGAAGTCAACTGTACGAAAATATCGTACGTTTAAAGTTGCTGGCTTCAGATGGTAAATATCGTGAAACTGATACTTTAGATACTAAGGGGATATTTAGGCTTATTGAGTCTATACCTAGTCCTAAGGCTGAACCTATGAAGGTTTGGTTAGCTAACTTAGGGAGTGAGAGGATTGATGAGGTATTTGATCCGGAGATAGCAATTAATCGTGCAGTTAATTATTATCGTAATAAGGGTTATAGTGATGAATGGATAAAATTGAGATTAAGTGGAATTGTTGATAGATTTAAACTTACTGATATTTGGAAGGAAGGAGGAATAGATAAGTCAGTGGAGTATGCTCTTCTTACTAATGAAATATATAAAACTTGGTCAGGTATGAAGGCTAGTGAATATAAAGAATATAAAGGTATTAGAAAAGAATCGTTAAGGGATAATATGACAGATATTGAAATTGCTTTAACTAATATTGGTGAAATTGCCACGAGAGATATAGCTAAGAAAGAGAAACCTCAAGGACTTGGGGAGAATATTAAAGTAGCTCATAGAGGTGGAAGTGTTGCTAAAGGGGCTAGAGATTTATATGAAGAAGAGACTGGAGGGACTGCAATTAAAAGTGAAAATAGTTTAAATTATAAATATATAGATGATAAAAAATTAGAAACTAACTGTTAATTTGGAGATTATAGCTCCAAATTTTTTTCTAATGACTTTGGGCATTAGAAAACGACGAACAATGAAATGTGAGACGATAAAATAAAAAAATAGTTTTTTTTACTATCATATGTTTTAAAATTATGTTATACTTATAATGGTGGTAGAATGAAAAAAATAGTACTTAATATTTTTATTGGTGTTTATCTTATTACTACTATTTTAATTACTTATGTATTACTTTCTTATAATAAATATAATATTGCAGAATTTAATAATTCTTATTTATTTGCGGATAAAAGTAATTTAGTAGTTGTTTATAAAGATAGTAGTATTAATAATGATGATAATATTTATTATTATGGTAATAATGGAAAGGTTAAGATAGGTAAAGTAGTTAATATATCTGATGGTATTTATACTTTAGATAATGAATATACACTGGATAAAGATAATATTTTAGGTAGTAAAGATAATAGTAAGAGTTATTGTATTTTAGGTAGTATATATAATGTACTTACTTCTAAATGGGGATATTTGTTTATTATTATTTTTCCTATGCTTATTGCTTTTGTTTATGAAATATATGAAATTATTAAGGAAATTAAGAAGAAATAATGAAAAATTTTATTAAGAAGATGGGTAAGAAGAGTTATATTATTATTGGTATTATAGTTATACTTAGTATTACTTTTATTAGTTATGGTAGATATATTTATAATGATATTAGAGATTTTTATTTTTCTAGTAAGAGTTTTTATTTTAATAGTGATAAACTTACTACTAATAGGGCTATATATCAGGTAGATACTTGGTCGGCGGTTGATCCTTATACTATTGTTATTAATATGAATAGTAGTAAGAATAATTTAGTACATGCTAATAGTGATATTGATTATAATATTAGTTATATTTGTTCTGATAATGTTTTATGTTCTATTAATAAAAGTACTGGTACTATTTATACTAGTAGTCATAATGATTCTTTTACAGCGGTTATTACTCCTAATGATACTTTTAAAGATGGTGATGAGGCTTATATGGAGATTTATGCTAATAGTGTTTATCCTTATAAGAAGAAACTTAGTGCTAGATTTATATTAAAAGTTGGCAAAGTAGGTCTTTCTTATTCTATTGATGATGAAGCTAAAAGTCCTTATTTTAATTTTAATATTACTAATACTTTTGATTATTATTTGGTTAAACAAGATTTTGGTAAATATAAGATAGATGATAGAATTGATAGAAATACTTATATGGAGTTATCTGATGAGGATAAGAAGAAGTGTACATCTGCGCTTATTAGTTTATCTTTTGATCCTAGAGTTGTAATTCTTGATATGACTAATAGTGCTTATTTGAATGCGTATAATGTTTCTATTACTAAAATAGATGGATATGATTATGTTAATGGTATTAGTTTTAAGATGGATTCGGAATCTAGTGAAACTGTTAAATTTTATAAAGCTGATACTAATATGAATTATTCTTATCCTATTGTTAATGATAATTCGATTGTTAGTTTTAGTTACTCTCAATAGGTGGTGAAGTAAATGAATAATAGTGTTTGTTTAGAATATATTGATTTTGTTAAGAAATGTATATATAAGTATTTTAAACTTATTATGGGTAAGAATTTTGATAAGGGTATATTTGATAGTCTTATGGATACTTATATTAAGGTTAGATATTATAATTATTTTGATATTAAGTATAAGAATGTTTCTTCTAATATTAATTATTATATGAAAAATAGTGCTTCTTTAATGCTGGATAGTGATGATGATAAATATGTTAAATGTGTTAAGGATATGTTTTATTTATTTCAGTATGTATTGTATTTTGATGATGTTATTACAGATATTGATGTTAAGGATATTATATTAGAGATAGATGAATATAGACGTAATACTTATGGTTATATTGATGATGATTTTTGTGATGAAATACTTGATATGATTAAGGAAGATAATAAAAAGAAAAAGGTTTATTTGGATTCTTTTGATAGTGAGAGGTTTTCTTTAAATATTAGGAATACTAATAAGAAAAATGTATTTTTATGTAGTCTTGATTATAATATTAAGTTTAATAGAATATATAGTGATTATTCTATTAATAAGGTATATAATGAAGGAATTGTTAATGAACAAAAGATTTTTATTACTTATTATTTGATTAGTAATATGATACTTAAGAATATTGTTTCTTGTAAATTTGATATGTCTTATTTGGTTTCTTATCCTGTTTCTTTATTTGAAAAGAGTGATAAAAAGAATAGACTTTTATCTATTATAAATGATAGTGCTTCTAAAAATTATATTGTACTTACATTTAATTATAGTGATTATTCTAAGAATAAGGATGAGATTAATGAATGGATTAAGGATGGTTTTAGAGTGGCTATTTACATAGATGATAGTTTTAAATATGATGATATTAGTAATGAATGGCTTACTATATTTGATTATATTATTACTAATTATGAATATAATTATGATTTTGATAGTGATAAGGTTATTAATATTGGGAAGTAGGTGATTATGTGGATACTTTTTTTAGATTTTTATATGAGTTTTTACAGCAGTTTTTTTCAGCTTTTATACTTATGTTTAAGGGAATATATAATGGTATAATTAAGATGTTTGATATTAAATCTTATATTGGTATTATTAATTTTTATAAGGGTGATTTTAATGGTCCGGAGTGGGTACTTGTTTCTCTTGCTATTTTATGTGTTGTTCTTATTGTAATTGGTATTGTTTTATTTGTTTATTTTTTAATTAGGAAATATCTTAGATTTAGAAAAACTGTAGTAGAGCAAGAATCTTTATTAGAAGAAGTAGCTGATCTTAATAATCAGGTTGCTGATTTGATGAATGAGAAGGAAAGTATTTTAGCTATGAAGGTATCGCAACTTGGTCTTAAGCCTGGAGAAGATGATACTGTAAGTATAGATGATAAAAAAGATGAGAATGTTGATACTACTTCTAGTAGATTTCCTAAGCTTACCGCAGTGGATAATGAATATGCTAATTATAAGATTCAGACTTATAATAATAGTTTTACATTAGAGGAACTTGTAGAAACTTTTAGAAATTTTGCTGCTTCACAACTTAAGCTTTATTATAAATCTGAAATGATAAGATTATTTATTTCTGCTTTGGCTTCGACAAAACTTGTTATTTTACAAGGTATAAGTGGTACTGGTAAAACTTCACTTGCTTATGCTTGGGGTAAATTTTTGAAGCATGATTCTTGTGTTGCTTCGGTACAACCTTCATGGAGGGATAGAACTGAGTTATTTGGTTATTTTAATGAATTTACTAAGAAATTTAATGAGACTGAGGTTCTTAAGGAATTATATGTTGCTGGATATACTGATGATATTTATACGGTAATACTTGATGAAATGAATATTTCTAGGGTTGAATATTATTTTGCTGAAATGTTATCTATTCTTGAGATGCCTAATAAGGATGAATGGATAGTTGAACTTGTATCTAGTGCTTGGGACGATGATCCTAAGAATATTGATGATGGTAAACTTAAGATACCTCCTAATGTATGGTATATTGGTACTATTAATAATGATGATTCTACTTTTATGGTAACTGATAAGGTATATGATAGAGCTATGCCTCTTGATATTAATGATAAGGGACAGGTATTTGATCCTATTCCTACTTCGGCACAAGATATTAATTATACTTATTTAGATAAGTTATTTAGTGAGGCTATGAGTAATAATCCTATAAGTGAAGATACTTTAAATAAGATTAATGATATGGATGATTATGTTATTAAACATTTTAGAATTGCTTTTGGTAATCGTATTGTGGCTCATATGAAGAAATTTGTTCCGGTATATGTTGCTTGTGGTGGTGATGAAGTTGATGGTGTTGATTACTTTATTGCTAGAAAGATACTTAGAAAATTTGAACAGCTTAATATTTCTTATATTAGAGATGAAATTGATGGCTATATTGAATTTTTAGATAAAACTTTTGGTAAGGGTAAAATGAAGGAATGTGAGGAATATTTGCTTAGACTTAAAAAGCTTACATAGGAGGTAGTTTATGAATGGACTTGAAATAGTTGATTTATATGATAAGTATGATGATAAGAAAATTGATTCTTTTTGTAATAATATTGATTCTAATTTAAGAGTTGTTACTAATTATGATAGGGTTAATTGTAGTTTTGAATGGTTAGATATTATGGAGGATACTATTCAATATCTTGATAATATTCTTCGTAATCCTAATAGATTTATTGTAAATGAAGAGGATATTGTTAAAATTGAACTTGCTAGAAGGGTTACGGTTGAGAGTATTAAACATTTATCTAAGAATACTAATCTTATTCAGGATTATAATAAGGAAACTGGAGATGTTAGACCTAGTAAAATTCTTAATATTAATAAAGAAGAGAGTTTTGATACTTATGAGAATAGATTTATTTATAGTCTTATTAAGAATATGAAGTTTTATATTGATAGAAAGAAACGTAATCTTGTTACGGAGTCTTCTAGTAGAGATGATACTAAGATGGAATATAATGCTAAAAGTAGTATTGGACGAGAAAATGTTGATATTTCTATGACTATTAAATCTAATAAGGATGAAAAGAAGTCTATTAAAAATGATGATGGTATGTCTATAGAAGAAAGGATTGAAAAGTTAGAACTTCAGATATCTGATTTATGTTCTTCTTCTGTTTATCAAACTATTGATAAGATGCATGTTTCACTTGTTACTTCTCCTATTAAGAAGACTAATGTTATTCTTAAAAATGTTAATTTTCAGTATGCTCTTACGTTATGGAATTATATGCAAGAACATTTAGATGATGATGTTAAAAAAGAGAAGAAGAATAATGATTATTATGATGATGGTCGTTTGAAAAAATGTATTGATGAGTCTTTTCTCCTTGATTATTTGGTACTTAATTCTATTAATAATGATAATAGTAGTGTTGATAAGGAGGCTTTATCTGAGAAGATTGCTTCTAATATGGTAGAGAAAATTATGAGTATTGATGCTAATATTGATGAGAAGAAACTTAAGGATATTATTGAAAAACAATATAGTGTTATTAAATATAAGACAGTTGTTAATGAAAAACAGATTGAAGATACTTTTAAAAAATATATGGATAAGTATTTAAAGGATGTTAGAGAAGTAAAATTGTGATGGTGATGAAAAATGATAGAAAAAATTAATAATAATAAGGCTCTTAAAATAATTGCAATGCTTTTTAAGACAATTGTATCTTTCTTTATTATAATTGTTATTAGTATTATTTTTATTCAGAGAATTTCTAATAATAAGGCTTCTTTGGGTGGATATAGTTTGTTTACAGTTGTTACTGAAAGTATGGTGCCTAAGTATAATGTCTTTGATATGATAGTGGCTAAAGAGGTTGATACTAATGATATTAAAGTTGGTGATGATGTTGTATATTTAGGTAAGAAGAGTGATTTTGCTGGTAAGATTGTAACACATGAAGTTATTAAAATTGATAAGATAGATGGTAATACTTACTTTCATACTAAAGGTATTGCTAATGATGTTGAAGATCCTTTAGTTAGTGCAGATCAAATTATGGGCAGGATAAGTTTTAAAAGTCATATTCTTAGTTTTATTAGTAGGGTTGTTAATAATATTTATGGTTTTTATTTTGTAATATTTGTTCCTTTTGCTATTCTTTTAGTTATGGAAATTATTGATATTGTATATGAAAGAAGAGAAAAGAAAAGTTAGTAGGTGACTTTTTATGAATAATAATATTAAGAGAAAGAAAAGAAAAAGAAGGATTAGGACGAGTACTTTGTTCTTTCTTTTCCTTACACTTGCTTCTAATAGCTTTGCTTGGTTTATTTATTCTACTAGAGTATCTAATAGTATTACCGCTAAGGTTAGAAGTTGGCATGTTAGCTTTAATGTTAGTAGTGGTGAATCTGCTTCGGAATATATTGAGGTAAATATTGATAATATATATCCTGGTATGCAGCCTTTTTATCAGGAATTAAAAGCTTCTAATGATGGTGAAGCTGATGCTAGAATTACTTATGAAGTTGTATCTGCTAATGTACTTGGAGATGATTTAATAGAAAAGGGTATGTCTTCTTCGGAAATACTTGATAGTTTTAAAAATAGTTATCCTTTTATTATATCTATTTCTGCTTCTTCTGATATTATTACAGCAGGTGGTGGTGAAGAGAGTATAACTATTTCTGCTTCTTGGGATTATGATTCTGGTAATGATGAAGAGGATACTAGGTGGGGAGAGAAGGCTTATGATTTTCATAGGGATAATCCACTTTTACCTAGTATTAAACTACTTATTAAAGTTAGTGCGGTACAAATATAAAATTTGTAAGAGAAACTATTTTCTCTTTTTTTTATAATAAAGTTAGATGTTTGTTTTTTTAAAAAATCAAGTGAATATTTTATTCACTTGATTTTTATTTTAATTGAATAAATGATAGTTTTACATCCATTTTAGCTGGATTGTCTACTTGTTTTGTGGCATTGGTATCGGCATCATTATCCATAGTGGCTTCATTAGAATCGTCCCATTTTATATATACTCTGATGCTGATTGGTTTTGTGTTATCTTTATGTAATACAGTATTTTCTATAACAGCATTATTTCTTTCTAATGGTTTTTCTTCAGTGGTATCTATTATATATTTGGTTGCTATTAAGTCTTTAACTGGACTGTTTTGATTGACTGATATTTCTATTTTGTATTTAAATGATACATCTGCTTCAGTGGTATCAATTATTAAATCAAAGTATCCTTCGCTATTTGGAGCGATTATATTGCTATTTATATTTTCATTGCCGTTAAATATTGGAGTTATAGTGGCATTTGTAGTACTATTTTCTCTTATATCTTTGTTGTTTACTAGTATTCGCCATCTTGCTATGTTCATATTTGCGGATTCGTTTGTACTTGTTATGTATTTTGCATAAGTATCTTGTATGAAAAATAGGCATAATGAAAGACATATTATACATAATGGTATGGTTATTTTTTTATTCATATTACACCTCGTATTATGAGAAAATTATATCATAATTGTCTTTTTTATGCAAGGAGTGCTTGTATAGTTAATGTAAAGTTTATTTTATTTAATTGAATATAAAAATTATTTATGTTAGAATTGTTTTAAGATAGAGGGATTTAAATGGCTAAAGAAATTAAGGTTACCGCTGATAAAATTTATAAGAGAAAAAAGGTTTATAGTAAATTTAAAATTATTTTAGGAATTGTTTTATTAGTACTTGTGTTTTCTTTTATTGTTCTTAGTATTATATATAAAGGTGGTAAATTTACGGTTACTCTTGATCGTAATTTGGCACTTGATAATAATATTGTCATATATGATGATTTAGAAACTAAAGAAGGTAAGAGAAAGCTTGAGGCTAATGATTTAGATTTTATGGATAATATTTCTATTAATTGGATACCTAGTAATATTAATAATGAACGTGATGGTTCACATAATGGTGATAATTATATTGCTTATACTTTTTATGTTGCTAATCAAGGCGAAGAAGTTATTGATTATTGGTATTCTGTTATCATTGATGATGTTATTAAGAATGTTGATGAAGCTGTTAGAGTGATGATTTTTTTGAATGATGAAAAATCTGTTTATGCTAAGATTAATTCTTTTACTGGTAAAGAAGAGGATGATACTAAGGCTTTCTTTAGTGATAAAGAGGCTGTGCTTGAAAATAGAAGCGGTTTTTCTCCTGGGGATATAGATAAGTTTACAGTGGTTATTTGGCTTGAGGGTGATGATCCTGATTGTGTTGATAGTATATTGGGTGGAGAAATTAAAATGCATATGGAAATAAGAGAGGAACATAAGGGAAATGAAGAGACGAAAGAAAAATAGGTTGTTTTATTTACTTTTATTATTATTTGTTACTGTAATTAGTTTATCTGTATCTTCTTATGCTTGGTTTACTTCTAATAGACTTGTTAAGGTTGATTTACTTAATGTTAGTGTTAAAGCACAAGGGGGAATTGAAATTTCTGTTGATGGTAGTAATTGGAAGTCTTCTGTTAGTGCTGATGATATTACAAAAGCTAGAGAAAATTATCCCAATAGTGTTAATCAGATTCCTAGTGTGTTAGAGCCTGTATCTTCAGTTATGGATATAGATAATGGAAAAGTTAAACTTTTTTATGGTGTTGCTTTAAATAATAGTGATGGTGATTATGTTTTAGATACTACTAGAAGTATTGAAGAGGAATCTTTTGGTAATGATAGTAATGGTAAATTTGTTACTTTTGATTTGTTTTTAAAGGTTAATAAGGATACTGATTTATATTTAACTCCAGAATCTAATGTTACTTATGGTGGCGATACTTCTTTTGGTATTGAAAATGCAGTAAGGTTTGCTTTTGTTGTAGAAGGTAGTACTTTTACTGGGAGTTCTTTAGATGTTATTCAGAATCTTACCACTAATGACAGAAATAATGTTTATGTATGGGAACCTAATTATGATGTTCATACTCCTAATGGGGTTAATAATGCACGTGATGTTTATGGAATTAATATTAGTACTACATCTGATAGTCTTCTATATGATGGGGTAGCAAAGGAATTTGATAAAGATAAAAATATTACTACTACTAAGGCTAATAGTAGGTATTATCCGGAATATTTTAGTACTGTTAAAGTTGATTATTATACTATTAGTGGTTTTAATAATAATGTTAAAATGTTTAATATTAAGAATGGTATTTCTAAGATTAGAGTTTATATGTGGATTGAGGGTCAAGATGTTGATTGTGAGAATAATGCTTCAATTGGTAATGTTGCTTTAAGTCTACAATTTAGTAGTAATCCTTCTTAGAAAACTAGTTTATTTTAATTTACATAATTTTGTTTATATGGTATACTTATCTATAGTAGAGGTGAGTATATGAGAAGTGTTAGACGTAAGAAAATACATACTTTGTTTTTTAATGATTCTAAAGTAAAAGTACGTTTTATGACACTTCTTTTTTCTTTATTTATTTTAGTTTTTGGGGCCATTACTTATTTTAATACATATGGTGATATGATTCTTGATTTTGAAGATGATGCTGATTATATGGAAAGTGGTATTTCTGGAAATAAGGTTTATGTTAATGATTTGAAGGCTGATTATGATTATTATATGGGGCTTAATTATACTTCAAGCGATGGTAATCTTCCTACTACTAATAATAAGAATATTTATAATGATGGTAATTTGGTGCAAGTTAAAATTACTTATCTTAGTAATGATGGTAATAATAAGGGATATGTTTCTTTAAATGAAAGACAAGATACTTTTATTTATTATAAAACTTTAGTTGTTAGTGATAATGGTACTACGGATAAAAGTGATGATTATGTTATGCTTGATCTTATTGATAATCCTTTTACTGATAGACCTAATGATAAGGCTTTTAATGGTTGGTTTACTAGTTATAGAGGGGCTTCTTTGAAGTTTGATAGTAATTATTATGAGAGAAAAGCTAAAGTACCTGTTAGTTATAATGGCGATAGGCCTTCGAAAATCGATATTGTTTTTAAGGCTAAATGGACCGCTGGAAATATTCAGATGGTTAATAACAATTTTAATAATGCTATTAATAATTTATATGATAGTGGTATGAAAAAGGTTGAAACGGTTATTTATACATATGGGGAACTTAATATGAAGGGTTATTTTCATAGTAAGGAATTTAGTTATGGACAGAGTTATGCTGGTTATTATGATAGTAATGGTGTTTATCAAAATAGTGGTTATTGTCGTAATTGGTGGAATGGATGTGTTTATTATCAGAAAATTGAAGATGAAGTTTTTGATAGTAATAGTAGTTATTATGAACTTAAAAATGGTAGTATGCAAGAGGTTGATAATAATACTTTAGAGAAACCTATTATTGATACTAAGATTGATAAAAGTTATGAAAATACTAATATGTCAACATATTTTAGGAAGATTAGTGTTTCTAGATATGGAGATTTGAGTGGCTACTATGATATTAATGGTAATTATTATAATAGTGGTACTTGTAATAATAATACTTGTGATGTTTATGAAATTATTAATTATTATGATGCTAATGGTGACGAGGAAATTTTTGATTATAATAAAGAATATTATTATTTGGTAACTAGAGATATTAATATATTGGTACTTAATCAGGATATTAGTAGTACTTGGGGAAATAATTCTAAGAGTTTTACTTTGACTGGTATTAATAATGGTACTTCTTATAATGCGTCTTGGACTATTAATAGCGCTATTAATTGTTATGGTGATACTACTATTGAGAATCTTAGAATGTATAATTCTAGTGGTACTAATACTTCTAATCCTTCAGGTAGTAATACTTCGGGTAATTTATATGGTAGATATAATAATATTAAACTTGGTAGGGGAATTAAAAAATATGGTTCATATGTTAATTTAAAAGCTATAATTGCTGGAGTTGGTAATAGTACTGGTTCTAGTAATAATCCTACTAAATATAAAACTATTATTGAAAGTGGTATGTATAATACTATTTCTTTGGCTACGCCTTCTTCTTTTGGTGTTTCTGCTAATTATATTAATAATAAGTCTATATATGGTAGTGATTATGATAGAGTAAATAAGAATAATAGTAATTTAAATATTTATTTTTGTGCTTCTGGAAGTTGGGGAAATAATATTTATAGTGGCAGTAGTAATGATATTGCTTTTGATTTGAATGTTAAAAGTGGTACTTTTGGTAGTAGTAAATATAATTATAATACTGGTATATATGTAGGGGGTAGAAATGGTGGTAATCATTATGCTCCTAGTAAAGTTAAAGTTGATGGTGGATATATTTATAATTTAATTGGTGGTCCATTAACCGCTAGTAGTATGGATGGTGTTAATAGCTCGTATATTTATATGACTGGGGGAGAAGTTGATTTTATATTTGGTGGTGCTGGTGAGGATGCTACTTATGGTAATAGGATTATAGGTATTACTGGTGGTACTGTCAATTATAGTGTTTTTGGTGGTTCTAATGGTTATAAAGGCAGGGAAGGTGATGGTATTTTAAATGGTACCCCTTATATATATGTTGGCGGTACCGCTACGATTGGTAAAGAGGAATATGTAAAAAATAATAATACTTTGTTTGGTTCAGAAGCTGGTAGTATATTTGGTATTGGTAATGGTAAGGAAGGTCTTTCTTCTATTGGTACTGCTTCAAATTCAATTATTGTTATTGATGGTAAGGCTACTATTAATAGGAATATATATGGTGGCGGTAATTTTGGCGCCACTGGTAGTGGTTCTTATTCTAAAATTATTATTAATGATGGACTTGTAAATGGTTCTGTATATGGTGGTGGTAATAATAATGGTGGTGGTTCTTTAGATAATGTTACTAATATAGATATTACTATGAATAATGGTAATGTTATTGGTTCTATATATGGTGGTAGTAATGCTTTGGGTACTATATATGGTAATGTTAATGTTAATGTTTTTGGTGGTGAAATTTCTAATTCTGTATATGGTGGTGGCCGTGGTGGTTATCTTTCTGATACTATGATTGGTACTTATGTTAGTAATAATGTAAATGTTGTTATAGGTAATACTGATAGTAAGTACACGCCTATTATTAATGGCTCTATATATGGCGGTAGTGCTTATGGTACTGTAAATGGTACTTCTAATAATAATAATAGTTCTAATTATAAGACTAATGTTACTATTAATAAGGGTATTATTAATAATGCTTTTGGTGGTGGACAAGGTAATTCGGAATATACACCATTTGTTAATGGAGATATTTTGGTTACTATAAATGGTGGTATTATTAATAATGTATATGGTGGTAATGATAAAACTGGTATTCCTGATGGGAAGATTGATGTTATTGTTAATGATGGTGAAGTTACTAATGTTTTTGGTGGGGGTAATGAAACTTCTGCTTTGGAGACTAATGTTTATTTGAATGGTGGTAGTGCTACTAAAATATTTGGTGGTTCTAATTTGAGTGGCGTTGTTACTGTTAGTAATGTTACTACTACTGGTGGTACTGCTACATATGTATATGGTGGTAATAATGCTGGTGGTACTACTGGTACTACTAATGTTAATATAAATGGTGGAGATATTACTTATGTATATGGTGGCGGAGAAAAAACGTCTGTTACTACAAAGACAATGGTTAATCTTAATGCTAATTGTGATACTTTATTTGGTGGCTCTAACTTGAGTGGTGATGTTTCAAATAGTTTTGTTAATATTAATGATGGTACTGCTACATATGTATATGGTGGTAATAATGCTGGTGGTATTACTAATAGATCACAAGTTGATTTTTATGGTGGTAATATTGATAATATTTATGGTGGAGGTCTTAAGGCTGAGACTACCACTACTAATGTTAATTTATATTATGGTAATGTTAATTATGTATATGGTGGTGGTAATGAAGCTGGTGCTGTTAATACTAATATTGATACTGGTGATGTAATTGCTAATTATATTTTTGGTGGTTCTAATAATAGTGGTGACGTTAATGATAGTTATATTTTGAGTACTCTTAGTTCTAGTAAGAGTAATTTGAATGTTAATACTAGTTTTAGTGAATCTACTATTAATAATTCTGGGGCTACTGATATTAGTTCTAGTGAGACTATTAGTGTTGATATTAGAAATAATACTGGTGTTGATTTGGTTAAATGGGATTTATATATTAATACTAGTGATGCTATATTTGATTCTAATTGGTCAAGTGTTAAAGTTGATATGGTAAATTCTGCTTTTCATGCTAATGAAATTAATAATTGGTATGGAACTAATACGCTCAGTAATGGTGGTTCTTTAAAGTTTGATTTTAATATTCATTCTTATGTTCCTTTTGATGAATTTAAAATTATTGGATATAGTATTGTTGGATATGATGCTAATGGTAATAAATATGTTGGATATAGTAATTCTGGTGTTAAGGCTTCATATGTATATGGTGGTAATAATGCTGGTGGTAAGACTGTTAGTACTAATGTTAACCTTACACGTGGTGAGATAGGAGAAATATATGGTGGCGGATATTCCGCTATTAGTACTAATTCTAATATTGATATTAGTTATCTTACTGCTGATAATATATATGGTGGTGGTAATAAGGCTACTGTAGATGATGTTAATGTTAATATATCGGGAGCCCATGTTAATAATAATATTTATGGTGGAGGTAATGCTGCTAAGGTTAATAAAGGGGTTATTCTTAATGTTACTGATACTACTGTTAATAATAATATTTATAGTGGTGGTAATCTTGGTGAGGTTACTCTTAATGTTAATACTACGATAAATGGTGGTAATGTTATTAATGCTATTTTTGGTGGTGGTAATAAGGCTTCTGTTGGAAATAGTGAGAATGATGTTGTATCTAAACTTACGTTAAATGGTGCTACTTCTTCTCTTGTATATGGTGGTGGAGATGCTGCTGCTATTAATGGTAGTAGTGATGTTACAGTTACTAATTCTAATATTACTACAGCAATATATGGTGGAGGTAATGGTGAATCTTTATCTACTACTAGTGATACTAGTGGTTATACTAATCCTGCTAAGATTATGGGAAATACTAATGTTTTAGTTGATGGTAATACATATGTAAAAGATATATATGGTGGCGGTAATCTTGGTATGGTTATTGGTAGTAGTTTTGTTAATACTAAAGATATAGTTGTTACTAATTCAATATATGGTGGAGGTAATGCTGCTAGAATTGGTGGTAATACTTATGTATATGTTTCTGGTAGTACTGTTAATAATAGTGTATATGCTGGTGGTAATGGTCAAACTGCTATTACTAATGGTAATACTTCACTTGATATAGATAATAATGCTAATATTAATAAACATGTATTTGGTGGTGGTAATGCTGCTGCTACTGGTAGTTTAGAGAAGAATAGTTCACTTGGAACTGTTAATATTGTTAGTGCTAATATTGATGGAAATGTATATGGTGGTGCTAATACTTCTGTTTTGTATGGTGAAACTGTTGTTAATATTGGTAAAAATGTTTCTACTAATGAGAATCTTATTTCTGGTGATATTAATATTGTTGGAACTGTTTTTGGTGGAGGAGAAGCTAATGCCAGTGGTAGTGAGGAATATGATTATTCATTTATTAGTGTAACTAAGGGAATTAAAATTAATATTGATGGTAGTAATCATGGTAATTTTGCTATTGGTGGTTCTATCTTTGGTAGTGGTAATGCTTCTAGTACTTCTGGATATAGTTATATTAATATTAGTAATTATGGTACGAAAAATGATATTAAGAAAAATATATCTATTCAGAGAAGTGATTTGGTTACTATTGATAATAGTTATATTGAATTATCTGGTGCTACTGATAGAACTAATGAGTATTCTACTGTATTATTTACTTTGAGTAGAATTAATGAACTTAAGCTTATTAATAGTTCTTCGCTATATTTAAAAACTGGTGCTAATTTAGTTAAGAAATTATCTAGTAGGGCTTTAGTTGATGGCAAAGAGGTTAAAGCTAGTGCTAATATAGATAATGAGAATGGTACTTTTGAGAGAAATGTTGATAATAGGATTTATATGTTAGGTGGTAAAAATCTTAATATAGCCACTAATGAAAGTGTTACTACATATGGAGAAGTTTCTGGTATGACTTTCTTTGGTATGTATTCTTCTTTACATAATGGTAATATTGTTACAGCTTTATATGATGATTATAGTTATGGTCAGGATATTTCTTCTGGAGATGTATTCTTCTTTACGAGTGGTAGTTATGTTCTTGGTAGTCATATGACTAATCATGATATTACTATTGATGGTTTTTATTCTAACTATGGTGATGATAATAATACAAAGGTTATTATGAAGTATATTGAACCTACTCCTAGTGATGCTAACTTTTATATGTGGACAGTTGGTGAGCAAGTTGATTCTTATGAAGTTAATTTAACTGCTTCTAAATATTCTACTTTAGGTACTTATGAATTGTCACTTATTAATCATGTTAAACCTAATACTACTTTTTCTATACTTGGTGTTAGTTATAGTGCTTTAGATCCTGATATTTCTCTTGTTTCTTATAAGGATATTCCTAGAGTAGCTAGTAGTACTGAAGTGGCTAATAAGACATTTGGTCTTAATATGAGAGCGGGACAAAATGGTTGGATTACTAGGGGTAATACTAGTTTTATTACTGGTGGTGATAGTAATGTTATTGGTACTATGGATTATGAAAGAGAGAATACTAGTACTGCTGCGGGACTTGTTTTCTACTTATATCACTCTAAGAATTTGACTACTAGTGGACAACTTGGCAGTGTTACTATTTCTATGGCTGCTATTACTCCTATTGATGATCTTAATAATGATGTTAAGAGAATTAATATTAACGTTAATTTATCTACTGCTTTATATAATACTAATGATTATGAGGGTACTATTACTCCTGGTAAAGAATATGAAATGTTTGCTACTAGTAATGTTAATATTACTAATAAGAGTAGTTTTAGTGCTTATTATTCTTTATTTATGGAAAGGGATAATAGTCCTTATAAGGATGGATATCATCGTAGTTTGGTTTCTACTTATTTACTTCCTGTTAATACAAAGATTACAATGATTGATTTTCATAAAGAAAGTAAACCTGTTTATTATTATTATGTTGTTAATGAAGAAGATTATAATAGTCTTCAAAATGAGTATAATTTATATGGTGAAGTTTCTTATGATTTATCTAAATTTGTACGGATGGGTAGTACTAGTTATAATAATAATTATGATGATGCTTCCGCGAATGAAACGTATTATCAAAATGGTATGGCTATTGAAGAATTTATTTTTATGGTTGATTTTAAGGATTCTAATATTGTAGATGATGTTCTTGATAAGTCTTTACTTTTAGAGATGAGAAATAATGATAATCAAACACTTATTAGTGTTCTTGGTATTGAGCAGGAGACTATGAAATATAATTTATATAATAATAAGGATGCTACTATTAAATTAAATGGTGAACTTAGTGATAATACTATTTATCTTGGTAAATCTACTACTTTGAATTTTGATACTAAATTTACACAAAGTACAGTTCTTAATAATTCTATTTATGATACTAGATATGATGATGAGAAGCTTGGAGTTAAGTTGTCTATTTATGATAGTAATGGTAATTTACTTAATAGTTCTAGTTTAATGGGTGTTAATTTTACTTATGGTGGTAATACTTATTATCCTAGATATAATGGTACAGTTAGAATTAATATAGCTGAGAAAATTGGTAATTTTAAGTCTAAGCTTGTTATTAATACTGAGAATAGTAATTTGGCTACTGGAGAATATACTTTGGTTATGGAATCATTTGGTTCTTCTGATGGTATTTATTATAGTAATAGTTCTTCTTCAAAGTTGGAAGTTAAATTTAATGTTATTGATACTATATATGGTCTTAAGATTAATACTACGGATAAACTTATGTTTATTGATAAGGCTACTGGTAATAATCTTAATAATACTAATGCTTATGTTTTTAACATAAATTATTCTTCTGGACTTAATAATCCTAATATTAGGATAAAACTTTATAGAAGGGATTATAGTTCGGTATATAGTAATAAGTATAATACTGTTGATTTAAAAGACTATATTAGTAATAATTTAACTAGTAGTTCTAATGAATATGAGTATTATTTAAGTAATAATCCTGTTAATGGTCTTAATTTGACGTTATATTTTAAAGATAATTTACTTTCTGGTACTTATAAAATAGGATTTGCTTTATATGATGATAATAATTATATAGGAGAAGTTTATAAATATGTTATAATTAGATAAGGATGGTGTGTTATGACTAAAAAAATTATAGAGGATATTAGTGATTTGGAATTATTAGAACTTTATATTAGTGCTAAGAAGTTTATTACATATCTTGATGATAAGTTGGAGAGTGAAAATAATGATTGATGATTATAATAAGAAGATTGATGTTCAAAAGGAAGTGCTAGAAGCACTTCCTAGAAATAATGCTAAGAATAATAAGGTATATAATGAAAAAATTATTGAACTTAAAGATGAATATATGAATGATGTTAAACTTTTAGCTACTGAAATTACTAAGAGAAAGAATGAATATATGACCGCTAATAAGGATAGTAATATTGATGATATTACTTCTAATATTGATAATATGTATAATAAGTTATTAGTGGGAAATCCTTTTAATTCTTCTTATGAGAAGAGCGGTCTTGACAAACTTTTATATAAACTTGATCATTTTTATACTGATACTCATGAAGAGGTTAATGAAAATATTTTGGCTATATTAGATATTTTTAAATTGGTTGGTGTTTCTGTTAATGGTGATTGTTTCTGCTACAGTTATTATTGTAATTTATATATGAAAAAGTTTTTGAGTATTATTTCTAATGATAATAGGGATGATATTCTTAGGGAATGCTTTGATGAGATTTATTGGAAATGTCCTGATATTATTAATCATATTTCTGTTAATTTTAAATATTTGTATTGTTTTAATAAGAAGATTTTTGATGAATATTATAATAATGTTTTAATGGAAATTAATACTTCTAATGTTAGAGGAAAATATGATGATTTATTTATTGAAAGAGAAAAACGTATATTTAATAGTAAATATTTATATATTAATAATTTTATTAATGATAAACTTGATATTAATAATTATACTATTGATAAGATAAAAAAATCTTATAGTTATATAGTAGAGGGTTCTTTAGATAATAGTATTAATGATGATATTATTAATTTGTCTTATTCTCTTATGGAATATAAAAATTATTTGCGTTTTAAATATATTATTGATGATATTAAAATTATATACAAGGATAAAGATAAGTATAAGGGGATATATGCTTCTAAAAAGAAGGAAATTGGTAAGCTAGAGAAAAAGGTATTTAAGCAAAATAAAAAGATATTTAAACTTGCTAATAGTAATAAAATTGATAAATTTAATTTATATAATAGTATTATTAATGATGATATTAATAAGTTGAAGATTTTATATAATGAACTTTCTGATAATTATTTTAAAGAGAGGGTTGCATCTCTTACGGATGAGAGTAGCTTATATGATGTTTTATACTTGGCTGCTTCTAATTATAATTATTTAGAAAGGCTTATGAAGGATAATAATATTGATAATATAGATGAGTTTAATGATTTGTGTAAATTTGTATTTTATCCACATATTAATATTCTTTCTAATATTTTGATTAATGATGAGAGGGATATTAGTATGATTATTATTGATAGATATAATTTGTTTGGTTTTAATTTAAATAGTGATTTGTTAGAAGAAGATAATTTGGATAATATTATAGATAATGTTAATGTTATTATTAATAGTATTTATATGGATAAACTTGGAATTAGTGTTGATAAAATTAAATTTATTAAGGATGCTATAAATATGGATTTGTAGTATAAAATATGCTTGCATAAGATATATTTATATGCTATACTTAAGTAAAGTGTGGTGAATTAAATGAAGAAGTTTTTGAAAGTATTTGGAATTATATTATTGGTTATTTATGCTGGTGTTGCTATTACACTTACGTCATTTTTACTTAAATATAATGATTATAATATAACTGAGATTAATGGTAATTCTTTTGTTATTGTAAGAGATGATGATCTTAAACCTGATTTTAATAAAGGTGATTTAGTTGTTGTTAAGAAGAATGATAATAATGATATTAAACCTGGTGATAAAATATTCTTTTACGAAATTGAAAAAGATAATGTAACTGTTAATTTAGGTAATGTTGTTAATAAGGAAGTTGTTAATGATAAGGAAACTACTTTTATAATGGATGGTGAGTATCCTATATCTAGTGAATATGTTATTGGTAAAGCTTCTACTAGTAAGAGCTATAGTAATTTAGGTAGTATACTTAGTGTGTTGGAATCTAGATATGGTTTTCTATTTATTATTATTTTTCCTATTTTGATTTTATTTATATATGAGATTTATGCTGCTATTAAGGAATTTAAGAGTCCTATAGATGATGAATAAAAAAATATTATATTTTATTTGTGGGCTATGTTTATCTATGACTATTTTTATGGTTATAGATAGTTATGGCCTTTTTGAGAGTAAAAATACTTTGAGCGTTGATAGTAATATAGCGAAATGGAATATACTTGTTAATGGAACAGATATTAAAAATAGTGAAACTTTTGTGGTTGATAAGATTAATCTTGTAAATAATGATAATGTTATTAGTGGAAAGATGGCTCCTGGAAGTTATGGATATTTTGATATTATGATTGATCCTGATGGTAGTGATACTTCTATTAGGTATGATATTTCGTTTGATTTTTCTCTTCTTAATAATAAAATTGTAGTTTCTAAAATCGAAGAAGTTAATTCTTTTAATCTTATTAGAACTGGTAAGAGTACTTATTCTAGAGTTATTACGTTAGATGATATTAAGAATAATGTTACCAATACAATTAGGGTTTATATTAAGTGGGATGATGTTGATGATGAGGGTGATAGTTATATTGGTAGTGTGAATAATAATTTTATTAACATACCGGTTACTGTAGTTGCCTATCAATATTTGGGTGAGGTTATTGATGTTTATGAAGATGGTAGTTTAGAATAAAGTGGTGATATAAATGTTAAAATTTGTAAATAATATTTTTAGATTTTTTACTTGGATTTTAGTGTTTATAATTACTATCTTTATTTTTTTTTCATTATATAATTTTATTTCTATAAAGTTTATGAATAAGAATTATACTAATTTTTTTGGATATAGTATGTTTGAAGTTATTAGTGGTAGTATGAGTCCTACTATTATGGTTAATGATTTAATCTTGGTTAAAAATACTAAGAATGTTAATGAAAATGATATTATTACTTATTATAGTGATGGGGATTTTATTACTCATAGGGTTATTAATGTTTTTGATGATTTTGTTGTTACTAAGGGTGATGCTAATAATAGTGAGGATGTTAATGTTGAAAAAAATAATATTGTAGGAAAGGTTATTTTATGTATACCTAAAGGTGGTTTGTGGAGAAGAATACTTATTCAACCTAAGGTTATTATTTCTATTTTGATTACTTTACTTTTATTTGGTTTATGTTTTTCTTATACGCCTTTAAGAAAACATAAAAAATGTGCTGATTTGGATAATAATTTTAGTGATTTTGATTGTATTAATAAGAAATAAGGTTGGTGTGATATGATTGATAGGATAAGATTTTTAAAATTTAGTAAGGTGTTTGTTTTAGTAGTTATATTTTTGTTATTACTTATTATTGTTCCTTTTACTTATTCTAAGTTTTTTTCTAAGGCTGATAGTAATGCTAAAGTTGATACGGCTTTTTATATTTTAAAGGCTGATTATTATGAGACTAGTATTTTTATTGATGATATTGTTCCTAGTGATGATGTATATACTTATAATTTTTCTATTTTGAATAATGATGGTAAAAATAGGGTAGAAACTAATATGGAATATACTTTGAAGATAATTACCACTACTAATTTGCCTCTTTCTTATAGTTTGTATAAGAATGAAAAGCATGGTGATAAGGGTAGTATTAATATTATTACTAGTGATGTTATTGCTAGAGATGCTGATAACGATGATGCTACTTATTTTAGAACGCTTGGTACTGAAAAAGAGGTGTTTGGTTTTAAGAAAGATGAAAAGAATGATTATGAACTTGTAATTTCTTTTCCTAAAGATTATGATTCGTTTGAATATCAGGGGATTGTTGAGGGTATTAAAATTGTTATAGAATCTAGACAAGTGATTGATGATGGCGCATAAAATATGGGGTTAATATAATTAATAAATAAATTGTCGAATTTTGCTTGCAAATGATTTTTTTTTGTGATATACTGAAATAGAATTATAAGATAGGGAGGATACTCCTATTCTTAATAAAAAGGAGTGTTGTTATGGAAGAAAAGATTCTTACTGATGATGAAAAGAAAAAAAGAAGAGAGGATAGAAGAAAGAGAAGAAAATATAGGTTATTAATATTACTTTTATTATTACTAGGTACTGGTACTATGCTTGTTACTTCAACTTATGCATGGTTTACTTCTAATAAGAATGTATCTGTAAGTTCTATTAAGGTTAATATTGAAGCTAAAGGTGGTATTCAAATATCTGCTGATGGTACTAATTGGAAATCTATAGTTAAGGCTTCTGATTTACTTGCTGTAAAGAATAGTACTTATACTGGTAGTACAAATCAAATACCTAATACTTTGGAACCTGTATCTACTGCTGGAGTAGTTGGAGCTGATGGTAAATTCCCTATGTATTATGGTACTGTTGTTACTTCTACTACTGAAAATAATAATGGTGAATATATTTTGACTGCTACTAAAGAGACTGAAGTTGCTGGTACTGAAGGTAAATTTATTGCGTTTGATTTATTCTTTAAGGTTGAAAAAGAAACTCCTATATTCTTAGTTAGTGGTTCTGGTGCTACTACTGATGATACTACTGATACTGGTATTAAGAATGCTTCAAGAATTGGATTTATATATTTAGGTACTGCTGAAGCAAATGCTACTGTAGCTGATATTCAAGCTCTTAATGCTGCTGCTGCATCTCCTGCATATATTTGGGAACCAAACTATGATGTTCATACTGATGCTGGTGTTGCTAATGCCAGAGACGTATATGGTATAACTGTTGGTAAAACTGGTGGTGCTGCTCTTGGATATTCTGGTATAACTGCAGAAATTGATACTACTAAGGATATATTACTTGGTAAAGCTAATGCTACTGATAATGCTGATAAATTTAAAGCGGTAACTCCTACTTATACTACTGTTGCTGGATTTACTAATTATCAATCTATATTCCCACTTGCAAAGGGTGTTTCTAAGATTAGAGTATATATGTGGGTTGAAGGTCAAGATGTTGACTGTGAAAATAGTGCATCTGGTGGAAATATTGTTTTTGATTTAAAAATTAGTACAGAAGATCCTAATGCTATAGGTGGATAATAAAATGTAAAGGAATGATGTAAAAAATCATTCTTTTTTTTACTTTTTATCTTTTATATTATATAATGTTATTGGAGGTGCGATATGAAACTTATTGGTTTATTACATAATGTTGATTATGAGATTGTTAAAGGGGATATTAATATATCTATTAATGATATTTGCTATGACTCTAGGAAAGTAGTAAATAATGATTTATTTATTTGTTTGGTTGGTAGTAGTAGTGATGGTCATGATTATATTGACAGTGCTATTAATAATGGTGCTAAATGTATAATTGTAGAGAAGGATGTTAATATTGATAGTGATATAACTGTTATTAAAGTTAATGATACTAGGAGATGTTTATCTAGAATATCTATTAATTATTTCTTTAATCCTAGTAGTGAGATGATTACTATTGGTATTACTGGTACTAAAGGAAAGACTACTACTTCTTGGATGATTAAAAATATTTTAGAAGAAGATGGTAAAAGTGTTGGGGTTATTGGTACAATGGGTATTTTTTATGGAGATAAGCATTATGAAACAGTTAATACTACTCCTGAAAGCTATGAGATTCAAAAATATTTAAGAGAAATGGTTTCTAATGGTGTAAAATATCTGGTTATGGAAGTATCTTCTCAAGCTTTAAAGGTTGGTAGAGTAGATGGTATGATATTTGATTATGGGGTGTTTACTAATCTTACTAGGGATCATGTTGGTGAAGGAGAACATCCTGATATGGAAGATTATATTTATTCTAAAAGTTTATTATTTAAAATGTGTAAATATGGGGTGTTTAATGCTGATGATAAGTATTTTTATAAAATGATTTGTAATGCTACTTGTTTTCTTAATACTTATGGTTATGATAAGAATAGTGATTTGGTTATTACTGATACTAAACTACTTAGAAAGAATCATTTTATTGGTGTAGAAGTTCATACTACTGGTATTATTGAAGATAGTATTCTTATTAATACTCCTGGTATCTTTTCAGTATATAATGGTATTTGTGCTGCTTTAGTTACTAAATTACTTGGATGTAATATTAATAGTATTAAAAATGCTCTTAAGAAGGTTGCTGTTAAAGGTAGAGTGGAAATTGTTCCTGTTAGTGATAAATATAGTGTTATTATTGATTATGCTCATAATGGTGTATCTTTGGAAAATATTCTTAAAACAATGAGGGAATATAATCCTAAAAGAATTGTTAGTTTATTTGGATGTGGTGGTAATAGAAGTCGTGATAGAAGATATGATATGGGAGAAATATCTGGTAAATATGCTGATTTTACTATTATTACTGAGGATAATTCTAGATTTGAGGATGTTAATGATATTATGAATGATATTGAGACTGGTATTAAGAAGACTAATGGTAAATATATTAAAATTGCTAATAGAAGTGAGGCTATTAAGTATGCTCTTGATAATGCTATGGAAGGGGATATTATATTACTTCTTGGTAAAGGTCATGAAACTTATCAGGATAAAAATGGTATTAGAGTTCATTATGATGAAAGAGAAGTTATTAATAGTATTATTAATAAAAATTAATATTTTAATAGAAGTAGAAATACTTCTTTTTATTTTAATTTTATCTTGTAATTAGTACATTCTTGTGATAAAATTATAATGTAGGAAAATAGGTAATTATTATACTATTTATATTATTAATTCTTTTTATGGAGGTAATTTATATGACTTTAAATATAAAAGATATTATTAAGAAAAATATTAGATTTATTAGTGCTATGATTATGGTGATTTTGTTAGGTATATTTGGTATTAGTTATGCTCTTAAAGTCGCTCCTTTTAATAAAATAGCTGTAAATATTGATAGTACTAGTATGGATGTTAATATTACATATGATACTGGTGTTAATAGTGCTGATATTAGTAATTCTGGTAATTTACTTCCTATTGATGATAGTCTTGTTACTGGTCCTACTGTTAATGATTCTAGGGTACTTAAGGCTAAATTTTATGTTTCCGGTAGTAATTCTAATCCTGAAAATAGTATATATGATATTGCTATTCATAATTTTAATATTGATTGTGAACTTAGAACTGAAGATTTAAAATGGAGATTATATAAAAATAATGAATTATTATCTAGTGGAAATTTATCTCCTCAATTTGATACTATTAGTAATAATAGATTAGTTCTTACTGAGACACAACAGGATTTAACTACTACTAAGGATGAATATGTATTTTTACTTTGGATTAGTGAGTCTTGTAGTGGTGATATAGCTACTTGTTCTAAGGAACAAGATCAAAGTAAATATCTTGGTAAAAGTTTAAGTGGTTCTATAAAGGTAGAACTTGCTACTAAAAGTAAAAAGACTTTGGTTAGAACTACTGGTGTAAGCGGTTCATGTAATTATACTATGACTAGTACTCCTACTTGTAATACGCTTACTTATACTGGCAGTCTACAAACTTTAGTTAATGCTGGGGATAATTATACTGTTATTAATGGTACTGGTACTAATGCTGGCGATTATGCGGTAACACTTAAACTTAAAGATGGATTTAAATGGAATGATGGTTCTACTAATGATAAGATTTTAAATTGTTCTATAAATAAGAAGAGTGCTTCTATCAGTGCAAGTAATCAAACTATTAAGTATGGTTCTTCTATTGATAATAGTAAGTATACTGTATCAAATTTAATTTCAGGTCATACTGTTGATTCTATTTATTTGGATACTAATATTAATAAAGTTGGTACTGGAGTTATTACTCCTACTAAAAGTAAAATTGTTGATACATCTGGTAATGATGTAACAGATAATTATGACTTAAATTATATATCAGGTACTTTAACCATTAATTGTTTAAATACTGCTGTACCTCCAACTGTTGGTAATAAGAGATATAATGGTAGTGAGCAAACTGGTGTTAGTGGTGGAAGTAATGTTGAATTAAATGGTACTTTAAAGGCTACTGTTATAGGTAATTATAATGCTTCGGCTGTTCCAAAAGCTAACTATTGTTGGAATGATGGAACTACTACTAAACGTGATTATGTGTGGTCTATTAAGAGTAATACTATGTATATTACTTTAAATAATAAAGAGGCTGATTATACTGGTAGTGCTGTTAATATTGATACTCCAGTGATTAAGAATTCTGATGGTGATATTATTACTGGTCCTACCTTAACTTATACTTATTATAATGGCGGTTCTTGTAATGGTACTGCTTTGAGTGGCGCTCCTAGTAATGCTGGTAGTTATTCTGTTATTGCTACTGCTAATGCTTATGGGGAATATGCTAGATCTGATAGTAATTGTGCTACTTTAGTTATTAATAAAGTTGATAGTACTTTGGATGCAAGTATTCCTGAAAGTATAACTTATGGTAGAACTGCTACTTTAACATATACTTTAAATCCTACTGGAAATGTAACTTGTAGTAGTTCTAATGCTAATGTTGCAACTTGTAGTGTGGATACTACTAATAAAAAAATAACTATTACGCCAGTTAATGTAGGAAATACTCAGATTACTATTAATGGTATACCAAGTAATAGTAATTATAACTCATCTAGTGTTAGTAATAATGTTGTTATAAATTGTTCTAATACTGCTACTGAACCTAGTGTTGTTACTGGACTTATTTATAATGGTAGTTCACAAACTGGCTTAAAAGGTGGTAGTAATGTAAATCTTAGTACGACAAGCGCTATTAATGCGGGTAATTATACTGGTAAGGCTACTCCTAAAACTAATTATTGTTGGACTGATGGTACTACTACTACGAAATCTTATTCTTGGTCTATAGCTAAAAAGGATGTACAATGTAGTATAACATCGGTACCAACACTTAAGTATCCAAGTAGTGCTACTGGTACTATTAAATATAGTTGTACTGATTCTAAAGTACCTAGTGTTACTAGTTCTAGTACTAGTGATATTATAGTAAGTGGTGTAACTAGTACAAGTGCTACTTTAAACGCATTAAAAGTAGGAAGCAGTGTTATTACTATATCAACTGCATCTGATACTAATTATAATGCTTCAAATAATGCTACTACAAATATATCAATTTCTGGTGATACTTATACAATAAGTTATAATGCTAATAATGGTACTGGTGCTCCTGCTTCACAATCTAAATCTTATGGAGTTGGAATTAAGCTTAGTACTTCTATTCCAACTAGAACTGGATATACTTTTACCGAATGGAATACTGCTAGTGATGGTAGTGGTACTGCATATGCAAGTGGGGCTGATTTTACTAATAATGCTAATACTGTTTTATATGCTCAATGGAGAATTAATAAGGTTTATGTTGGATTTAATACTAATGGTGGTAGTATAACGAAAAATACTGATGTTTATGTAGCGGACACTAATGGTAATATAGCTAAAAATGGTTCTTATAAATTTCACTCAATATCATATGGTGGTACTTTGGGTACAAGCGGACTTACTAATTATAATAATACTAAATATTTATATGTTGAGAAAACAGGTAGCGCTGTTACTTCTGGTCAAGAATGGATATGTATGAGTGGTTGTACACAAGCTAATAAGGTCTTTAATCAAACTGATCAATATGCTGCTAGTGACTTTTGTGATGCTTCTAAATCTGATTGTTCTGTTGTTCTTGGTGTTAATTGGAATGATAGATATACTGTTACTTATAATAATAATGGAGGAAGTGGATGTAGTAGTAAGACTGTTACTCCAGGCGGTATATATGGAACAATGTGCGTTCCTACGCGTGAGGGATATACATTTATTGGTTGGTTTGATAGTGGTTATAAGGATAGTCCTTTAAATTATTATGCTGATACTTATAGTGATTTAAAAAATTCTTTTGGTACTGATCAAGATGCTTTATATAATCATTATCTTGAATATGGTAAAAATGAAGGAAGAAGAATATCACAATATGAAGCTAGTGATAAATTTACTGCTAATGCAAATCAAACTATATATGCTGGTTGGAAGGCTGGATATCTTATTGAATATAATGCAAATGAGGGAAGTGGAACGATGAATTCTACTTTGGCAACTACTGGATCTACTGTAACTATTAAAGATAATGGTTTTACAAGAGATGGTTATTTATTTGAAGGTTGGACAACTAATAGTGATGGAACAGATGATGGCTATGGTTGGACAGGATGGAGTGGTACTTGGAATTATACAAGTGGTAAGTTTGGTATTGCTAATAGTAAACTTGTATTGTATGCTAGATGGAAAACTATAAAAACTTACACTATTAGTTATAATGCAAATCAAGGAAATGGAACAATGGCTTCTGATACTGTATCTACTGGTGGTACTGCTACTATTAAAAATAATACTTTTACAAGATCTGGTTATACTTTTGCAGGTTGGACAACTAATAGTGATGGAACAGATGATGGCTACGGATGGGCTGAAGGTTGGTCTGGTACTTGGAATTATGATAATGGTCAATATGGTATTGCTAATAATGCGTTAGTGTTATATGCTAGATGGAATCCTAAAAGTTATACGATTAATTATAATGCAAATGGTGGAAGTGGTACGATGTCCTCTAGTACTGTATCTAGTGGTAGTAGTGTAACTATTAAAAATAATACATTTACAAAAAAAGGTTATACTTTTGCAGGCTGGACAACTAATAGTAATGGAACAGATGATGGTTATGGATGGACAGCTGGTAAGTCTTATACATGGAATTATGATAATGGACAGAAAGGAATTTCTAATAATACTTTGAAATTGTATGCTAGATGGACTGCAAATAGTTATACTATTAGTTATAATAGTAATGGTGGAAGTGGTACAATGTCATCTGATACTGTATCTACAGGTGGTTCTGTAACTATTAAAAATAATACTTTTACTAGAACTGGTTACAAATTTGTAGGTTGGACAACTAATAGTAATGGAACAGATGATGGATACGGATGGACAGCTGGTAAGTCTTATACATGGAATTATGATAACGGACAACTTGGTATTACTAATAATTCATTAGTGTTATATGCTAGATGGGACAATCATTTTACTGTTACTTATAATGATAATGGTGGAAGCGGTTGTAGTAGTTCTAGTAAAACTGTAACATATGGTAGTACTTATGGAACTTTATGTACTCCTACTAGAAGTGGATATATTTTTGCTGGTTGGTATAGTAGTAGTTATGCTAATGCTCCTTGGACTTATTATTATGATAAATACAAGAGTAATTCAACTGTTTCCTCTATTGGTAGAAATGATAAGGTTGGTTTATATAATAACTATTTGACTAATTCTACTAGAAAGTTTTCTGAATTTACTTCTACTGATACATATAGTGTTAATGGTAATCAAACTTTAGTAGCTGGATGGTTGAAGTTTAATTATAAACGTACTAAAAATTCTGGCTCTAATTCATCATGTAGTGAAGGATATTTTGATACAATTGGTGGTGCTTATGATAAGTGTTATGGTTCTACGATAACAGTATTAAATGATGTTACGGAAACTTCTGGTTATACATTTACTGATTATGGACCTACTGATCTTGGTAAAGGTATATATATTGAGCTTAATAGTCATACTTTAACTACACCGTCGTTAACTTTTAATAGTTCTAGTGGGGGAGCTGTTATAAGGGGACCGGGTAAAATTACTTATAATTCATCTCAAACTAATATAAGTGATAATTCTGCTTTACTTCATGTTAATAGTGGAGCTCTTTATTTAGATGGTGGAACTTATATTTCAAATGATTTAAATAGTGCAATAAGAGTTGAAAGTTCTGCTAAACTTTATTTGAGTGATGAGCGTAGCAGACTTGCTATTGAAGCTTCAGTTATTAATTCAGCTTCTACTGCATGTACTACTGGTATTAAATCGTATGCTACTGATGAATGGCATATTCAATCATCAGTTAATGGTATGCATATATATGCATGTACGGGAATATCCTATCCAGGTGTACTTAGGGTTGCATCTTCTTATCCGACTAATGATAGTACTGGTGTTGAAATGTCTGTTATTGGTTATCTTGGATATGGTATTATGAAAATAACAGGCAATATTCAAGTCGGAAGTCTTGTATGTGCTACTCGTGATAATTGTACTGCTGCTGAAATTAAAGAAGGACGTCTTGGCCATTATGGTTACGGATATGAAATGTATCCTTATATTGCTTCATATAGTGCAACTACAAATAATGAATTATTTTCGGTTATATATAATAATTCTGATGTTGTTATATGGTATACTGGTGGAAGGTTAGTAAGTACAAAAACGGGTCTTAGTTGTGCTAATGGTGGTATTTATAGTAGTAGTGATGCT
The DNA here is from genome assembly GCA_934098435.1 of uncultured Bacilli bacterium. Classification (GTDB taxonomy): domain Bacteria; phylum Bacillota_I; class Bacilli_A; order RF39; family UBA660; genus CAG-302. The sequence goes on along the minus strand of CAKOOV010000009.1, from coordinate 4,895 downwards.
TGTTATAGGTACTTTTCCATTTATCCTATTAGAAAAAGTGGTTCTTATACTAATCTTAAATATAGTCTTGTATCTAATGAAAAAAATTCACATGGTGATAATATAAATGGTTTTAAAGTTATGGCATATAAATAGAGGTGATTAGTATGAATAAATGGTTAAAAATATTTGTAGTTATTGGGGGAGTTTTTGTTATAGGGGGTGTTGGATTTATTATATATAAGGCTATTGATAGTTCTAAGGGTGATATTGTTGATCCTTCTAGTGCCTTATATAAAGAAGACACTATTGTAGATGATTTTCAATTTATGAGTGCTAAAATTAATAAAGTCAGTGATGGTTATTATATGTTTAGCGCAATGGTTAAAAATGTCAGTGATAAAGATTATGATATTGATAGTATTGAAGTTGATTTTTATAATAATAAAAATAAAAAAATTGGAAGTATGTTATATGTAATGGAAGAAGATAAATTTTATAGTTTAGAGACTATACCTATTAATTTGGGTAAAAATATTAATCTTGATAGGGCTTATTCTATTAAATATAAAATTAATTATAAATAAAAAGCGGTTAATTTACTGCTTTTTTTATTTAAAATAATGATTATTTTATTTACTTATTTCATATTATATGTTAATATATATATGGCTTTTCAAAAAAATATACACAAATATTGATTTAATTATTCTAGTGCCTTATGGTGAATATTAAAAATGAGATATTTGGAAGCAAAACGAAAGGAGAAATGATAATTATGACAGTAGTATCTATGAGCTATTTGTTAGAAGCTGGAGTTCATTTTGGTCATCAGACTAAAAGATGGAATCCTAAGATGAAAGAGTATATTTATAACTCTAGAGATGATATTTATATCATTGATTTGCAAAAGACAGTTGCTAAATTAGAAGAAGCTTATGAAGCTCTTAATAAGATTGCTTCAGAAGGCGGTAAAGTACTTTATGTTGGTACTAAAAAGCAAGCACAAGAAGTATGTAAGGATGAGGCTGAAAGAAGTAATATGTACTATATGACTGAAAGATGGTTAGGTGGTACTTTAACTAATTTTAGAACTATTAGAAGAAGGGTAAATCGTCTTGAAGAAATAGAAAAAATGGAAAAAGATGGTACTTTTGATAAATTACCTAAGAAGGAAGTAGTAGGACTTAAGAAGGAATATGAGAAGTTAAATAAGAATTTATGTGGTATTAGAGAAATGACTAAGTTACCTCAAGCTATTATTATTGTTGATTCTACTAAAGAATATAATGCAATACATGAAGCTAAGAAACTTGGTATACCTGTATTTGGTCTTATTGATACTAATTGTGATCCAGATGATGTTGATTATGTTCTTCCTGCTAATGACGATGCTGTAAGAAGTATTAAAGTTGTACTTGGTGCTTTAACTAATGCTATTATTGAAGCTAATGGTGGAACAATAGTTGATTATGTTGGTGATGAGGAAAAGAAACCTTCTAAAGAAAAGTCTTTTGTTAAAAAAGAAAAGAAAGAAGTAAAAGAAGAAGCTACAGTTTTAGAAGAAAAAGAAGAAAAGCCTGAATTAGATTTAAATATTCTAACTGTTGCTGAACTTAGAGAACTTGCTAAGAAAAAAGAAATTAAAGGTTACTCTAAAATGAAAAAAGAAGAATTAATTGAAAATTTAAAATAAGGAGGAATACTATGATTACTGCAAATATGGTTAAAGAACTTAGGGAACAAACTGGAGCAGGTATGCTTGATTGTAAAAAAGCTCTTACTGAAACTAATGGTAATATGGAAGAAGCTATTACTTGGCTTAGAGAAAAAGGAATTAGTAAGGCTGCTAAAAAGCAAACTAGAATTGCTGCTGAAGGTCTTGCTACTGCTAAGATAAATGGAAATGATGCTGTTTTAGTGGAAGTTAATTCTGAGACTGATTTTGTTGCTAAGAATCCTGAATTTATTTCTTTAGTAGATGGTATTGCTAATGTTATATTAGATAAAAAACCTGCTAATATGGAAGAAGCTATGAAATTGGAATTGGATGGTACTTCTATAGAAGAGGCTATCGTTAATAAGACAGCTACTATTGGTGAAAAATTATCTTTTAGAAGATTTGAATTAGTAGAAAAAAATGATAATCAAGTATTTGGTACTTATTCTCACATGGGAGGTAAGATTGTTACTTTAGCTCTTCTTGAAGGAAATGACACAGAAGTAGCAAAAGATATTGCAATGCAAATCGCTGCTATGAGACCTTTATACTTAGATAGAGATTCAGTTTCTGAAGAAAGGATTGAAAAAGAGAAGGCTATTCTTACGGAACAAGCTGAAAATGAAGGACTTGATTCTAATAAATTACCTATGATTGTTAATGGTAGACTTAATAAATTCTTTGAAGAAGTTTGCCTAGTTGATCAAGGATTTGTTAAAGAAAATAAGATGAAAGTTTCTAAATATGTTGAAGGCAAAAATATGAAAATAGTATCTTTTGTTAGATATGAAGTTGGCGAAGGTTTAGAGAAAAAAGAAGAGAACTTTGCTGATGAAGTGGCTAAGCAAATTAATGGATAATTATTAATTGAAGGACTTTGGTCCTTCTTTTTCTTTTGTAATTTATGTTTTTTTATTGAATATTCTTAAGTATGGTGACTATTATGTTTAATAAAGGTATTCATAAACGTATTAAAATTGTTTTACTTATTGTTTTATTTATATTTATTATAATAATAGCTAAAGTATTTTATATAGAAGTTATTGATTATAAAAAACTTAATAGTTTGGCTAGTGGACTTTATTTAGAAAAAGTAAATCAAATAATTAATTTTGTTAAAGATGAACTTAATAATTATTTTTAGAATTTTCTATTATGATACTTATTTTAGCAATTAAAATATTTAATTTATCTATAGGTATTTCATCAATACAAGTATGATGTTTATAAAAATCTTCATGATAATATAATATAAAAAAGATTATAAATGAAAATCGTAAAATAATATGATATCATTGTGAGTAAAAAAAGCAATGGTTAAAGATATTAGTAGTAATTACAATTCAGTTAAAACTAAAAAACATTAAAAACAATTTACAGCTTGACTTATGATAACTTTTATGGTACCCTTGTTATTGAAGTAGTTGTTTATCGTATTTATATTAGTTAGATTACACTATAGAAGAATGATTGGCGGTGGAGTAAAAATTGAAAAAAGTAGAAGAAAAAGAGAATAAAAAGAAAAATATAAAAGAAATGAGCAATTTAGCAAAGATATTTAATAATAAGGGTGTTTTAATTTGCATTATGTCTGTATGTGCTATATATATATTATTGCTTATATCTGTGATATTACAGATGTATACAGTGAATTATATTTCTGCAGTTGAAAGTTTAATTGCTTTTACTGTATCTTTATTAGTTCTGTTTGTTTTTTATAAATGTTTAAATAAATATGGTTTGACTGTTAAAAAAAGATATTTTTTATTTGTAATTATGTCTATATTATTTATTTTTGTATATTTATTTATACTTAGAAATAATTTAGGTGATGGACATTTTTATTCTAATAAAAGTAAATATATAATATATTCATCTATAAATTGTATATTATTTATGCTATTTATATTTATGATTATATTTAATCTTAGTGATAAAAAATATAAAAAAATTAAAATTGTCATAATTTGTTTATTTGTATTTGTTTCATTGTTTTTACCTTGTCAAAATAATAAGATATTATTTAAACTAGTTAATAGTGATTTTAAGGATTATGAGATTTATGTTGATTTTATAGATTCATATAATTCACAATTTAAAACATCATATCCATATTTTATTAACTATAAGTCTAGTTTGATAAAAAATAGATTAAAAGAAAAAAATAAATCTGGTTATTATAATTCATTATATTTAAATACTAAAAATTATAATGAAGCTGACTTTTTAAAACTTTATGAATATTATACGTTTTCTTTTAAACCTAATGGTTATACAGTAAAGAAAAATGGTGATGGTGTTGGACATTTTCTTGGTCTTGTTGAGATTAGTGAGTTAAATGAGAAGAATTTTTATTGTGATGTTACTGGTGAGGATAGCTTGTATCAGAAACCAGAGTATCGAATTAAAAATTCTTTAATTGAAAATTTCTATATTTTGAATAATTGTAATTGTAATTTAAATTATTTTGTACGTATTAAAAATTTAATATTACCATATTATAAGACAAATGATTATAAAATGTTGAGTATGTTATTTATGAATTCTAATTATTCATTAATTGGTACTATTAGATTAAATAATACAACAATAACTTATCCTATTGAATCTGCTTATTTAGAACTTGATGATGATTATTTGAATATTTATTTGAATGATAAAAAATTTGATGTATTAAAAGTAGATAATGGAACTGTTGAAGTCTATGATGAAAATAATGTTCCTGTAAAAGATGGAGAATTTAAAACTGGTTATATTATAAGAATTACTACTGATAATAACCAATTGTTCTATTTGAAGGTAAGATAGCATTAATCATATAATATAGAATTAAAATATAGATAAAATGGTGCGGTTGAAATTACAATAAAGAAAAAAAATTACATTCTAGTCTGGAATGTAATTTTTTAGTTCTTTATTAATTCTTTCTACAGAGTTAAAAATAAAATTATCTATTTCTGTTAGACTGAAAATGTAATTTTTATGGTTCTTTGTCAAATAGTGTGGGTGAATAAAAATCCACTATGATAAAGTAATTATTTTAAGAGGTTGAAAAGACTAAATTTTCAACTTCTTTTTGTTTTGTAATTTATGTTTTTTTATTGAATATTCTTAAGTAGGGTGACTATTATGTTTAATAAAGGTATTCATAAACGTATTAAAATTGTTTTACTTATTGTTTTATTTATATTTATTA
>CAKOOV010000008.1 GCA_934098435.1 uncultured Bacilli bacterium | reverse complement strand
TATTTCTATTAGTTATTTCATAGTCTTTATTATTTACATATTTTATTATATTATAAGAATTTACAAGCCCCCCCCCCAATTAACAATGAGTTAACGTTTTTAAATAGCATATTTTTCATATCAGAGAGTCACTTCCTTTCTTTATCTTACATATAAATAATATCATAAAAATTAAATTAAAACAAGAAAAAATAATTAAATTGGAGACAAATAATTTGGCTCCAATTTACCTCTTAAGACCCTAGGCTTAAGAGAATATATAATAATATTATCCAATTATACATTTAGCAACATATATACCAAGAATAACACAAATAAGAATAATAAGTATTGTATATAATACTTTAGATATAAAATTAGTATCATCTTCCATAACAAATACCATCACCATTTCTCTTTAAGTTTAACAATAATTTCATTATCACCAATATCATCTCCAGTATTAATACTCTGCTCATAAACATAACCATTACCTTCAATAGAATAATTAACATCCATAAGTTTAAGAATATTATTAACCTCTTTATAAGAATAACCAATCAAATCAATCATCTTCTTATTATCAAAACTATTAGTCTTAAGAATAACCAAATCATTATCATATAATTTACTATTACTACTAGGATACCCATCAACAATCTTATTACCATCCCCTAAAACTAATACCCTAAGATTATTAGCCTTAAGTTCACTCTCAACTTCCTTAGTATTCTTATTCAAATAAGATTTAATCTCATAATTATCCTTCTTTTTAGAAGAATTCTCAATATTCAAATACTTAGTAATATTCTTCTCTACTTCTTTTACCATAGGAGCAATATAATTAGTAGTATCCTTAGGAAGTTTAACAGCAGCATATATAATAATCTCCGGATTATCTCCAGGAAACATACCAGAAAAAGAATAAATATAATCACTACTACCCTTCATATATCCACCCTTAGTATAATCATATATTTGAGCAGTACCAGTCTTACCAATCAAATCATAACCATCCATATAATAAGCATAACCAGTAGAATTAGTCTCATCTCCAGTAATAACACTCTTCATAAGTTCTTTCATCTTCGAAATAGTATCACTACTAGCAACAGTACCAACTACCATTCTCTTACCAGTATAAATACTCTTCTTACTATTAGAAAGAGTAATCTTATCAACTACATAAGGTCTAAGCATAACACCATCATTAGCAATAGCTGTAAGAGCTTGAATATGTTGCATAGGAGTAGTAGTAATACCCTGACCATATCCCGCCGTAGCAGCCTCTATCTGATATTTATAATCAATATTACCCTTATCCTCTCTCTTCAAAGAAAAACCAGTAGCCTTCCCAAAACCATATTTAGCATAACAACTCTTCAAATCCTCTTTAGTAATAACACTCTCAACAATATTAGCAACAGCAATATTAGAAGATAAAGCAAAACCCTGATCATACGTAAGAGTCCCCCATCCCTCTTTCTTCCAGTCAGAAATAGTTACAGTACTACCATCAGCTTCACTAGTATAAGACTTACTACCAGAAGTATAAGTAGTATTACCATCATAATTACCAGAATCAACAGCACACATATAACTAAATATCTTCATCGTCGAACCAGGTTCATAAGCCTGATTAACAATAGGATCCAAATAAGAAGTAATATTCCTAATATTAGGATCAAAACTAGGAAGAGAAGAATAACCCAAAATAGCACCACTTTTAGCATCCATAACTACCATCAAAGTCCATTCAGCTTCACTATTCTCTTCCGAAGAACGAACAGCATTCTCTACAAATAACTGAATATTATTATCAATAGTAAGATAAATATCATTACCATCCGTAGCAGGCTCAACATATTCACGACCATTAGCAATCTTATAACCATACTTATCCTTCTCATAAGTAATATAACCACTCTTACCAGATAACTCTTTATTATAATACTCTTCAAGTCCCATCTCACCAGTTATCCATTTATTACCCTCACCATCTTCTTTAGTAACAGTATAACCAATCAAATAAGAAGCAAAATTACCATTTTGATAATATCTCTTAACATTCTTAATAAATCCAATACCAGGAAGATTAAGCTTATCAATATCCTCTTTAGCAAGTTCACTAAGGCCTTTCCCAAAACTACCAAATTCAACCTGATATTTATCATTATTCTTACCATTAGTAAGAATCTCTTTAATACTAGAAGACTCTACCCCAAGTACACTAGCAAGCTTATCACTAGTATCATCAATATCACTAACATAATCAATATTACCATTAGCATCAACTCTTTTATCAGATAAATAAGCCACTAAAGTATAACTAATAACATCATTAGCCAATATATTACCATTAATATCATATATAGTACCCCTCTTAGGCATAATAACTTCTTCTTTAGTATTCCTATTCTTAATAAACATACTAATAGTAGAATCCCCAACCTTATAATCAACTAAACACAAATAACAAAGCCTAACAATAAGAACCAAAAACAAAAAAAAGGTAACAATAATAACACGCTTACTAACCTTAAACCTATCATTATTAACCTTACCTTTTTTCATAATAATCACCTTATTCTATCGTCTTAATATTCTCATCATTATAAGCAAGTCCCAAATTCCTACTCATAGTTTGAATATTCTCTAAAGAAGCCATTTCATTTATTTTCATAGCAAGACTCTCATTAGTATCCTCTTGACTCTCAACCGTTTTAGTCATTTCCTGAAGTTCAATATTCATCTTAGATACTGAAGCGCTAGTAAATACAATTCCCACTAAAAGAAACAAAATAATAGCCATAGAACTTTTATATAAAAACTTCTCTATTTTAGTAAAACCCTTCTTCTTTTTCTTTTTCATTTATATCATTCCTTTATTCTTTCAATAACCCTAAGTCTAGAAGATCTAGCCCTATTATTTTCACTAATTTCTTCATCACTAGGAGTAATATTAAGAACAGTCTTATATTTAGGTTCAAACTCACTAGGTACAAAAGGAAGCTTACTAAGATTACTATCAATCTTAGAATACTTATTAAACATATCTTTAACAATTCTATCTTCTAAAGAATGAAAAGTAATAACAGATATTCTACCACCAACATTAAGCATCTTAATAGCAGATTCAAGTGCTATCTTAAGTACATCAAGTTCATGATTAACCTCAATCCTAATAGCCTGAAACGAACGTCTCGCAGGATGACCATCTCGCATAGCCTTATAAGGCATACTCTTCTTAATAATATCTACAAGTTCAAACGTAGTATTAATACTACCATTTTCCCTTTCTTTTACAATATTCTTAGCAATACTAGAAGCATATTTCTCTTCTCCATAATCCCTAAGTATCCTAACCAAATCATCATAAGAATACTCATTAACAACATTATAAGCCGAAAAATCACTATCAGTATCCATTCTCATATCAAGTGGTGCATCACTATGATAACTAAATCCCCTCTCCGGAATATCCAGTTGTGGTGAAGACACACCCAAATCAAATACAATACCATCTATCCTAGTAATTCCTCTCTTATTAAGTTCCTCTTTCAAATTAACAAAATTAGCCTTAATAATTTCAAAATTACTACCAATCTCTTCTAATTTCTTTTTACTATATTCTATCGCCATATCATCCTGATCAAAGGCGAAAAGAAAGCCCCTTTTAATTCTTTTAAGTATTAAACCACTATGTCCCCCAAAACCAAGTGTAGCATCAACATAAATACCATCTTCTTTAATATTAAGATTATCAATAGCTTCATAAAGTAATACCGTCTTATGCATCAATATCAAATCCTTCAAATAAATTCTCAGCAACATCACTCATAACATCAAGATTATCACTAATTAGACTATCAAACTTATCAGTAGCCCATACCTCTAGGCGATCATTAACCCCAATTATCGTACATTCCTTTTTAATATCCGCATATAAAACAAGTGAAGCTGGTATATTAATCCTACCTTGACGATCAAAATCACATACAGTAGCAGAAGACATAAAGAACCTATTAAACATTCTAGCATCCTTTTTAGTAAAAGAAAGGCTCTTAAGTTTAGAAATAATATTATTCCATTCATTCATACCATATACAAACAAACATCCATCAAGTCCCCTAGTAACAACAACCTTATTACCAAGATCATCTCTAAACTTAGAAGGAATAATAATTCTACCCTTCTCATCTAAATTATGATGATATTCACCAATAAGCATATTATCCCCCACTTTCTTCCACTTCGTGCCACTCTATGTATATATTTTACTATAACAACATATCTTTGTAAATATATTTTTCACAACTTTACACATTTATATGTAAAAAAAAGACTATATTAATCTATAATCTTATCCTTATATTCATAAACAGGTTTAAAAGATAACCTATGGTATTTAGTAATACCATATTTTTTTATAGCTTCTATATGCTTCTTAGTACCATATCCCTTATTATTAGCCAAATCATACATCGGATATATCTTATCAAGTTCATACATCATCTTATCTCTAGTAACCTTAGCAATAACCGAAGCAGCCGCTATAGAAATAGATTTAGCATCCCCTTTAATAATACTAGTAGTAGGAACATCTATATCAAGAGGCATAGCATCAATAAGAACATGATCTAGCTTAATATTAGTATCACAAATAGCCTTCTTCATAGCAATCTTCGTAGCCTCATAAATATTAATTTCATCAATAACCTTCTCATCTACAATACCAATACCAATAGCTATAGCCTTCTCCCAAATAACCTTATAAAATTCATCTCTCTTCTTCTCAGATAACTTCTTAGAATCAGTAAGACCCTCTAATACAAAATCAAAAGGTAATACAACACACGCTGCTACCACACTACCAATTAAAGGACCACGTCCAACCTCATCAACCCCACCAATATATTTACATCCATTCTTATAAAGTTCCTTTTCATATTTATACAAATCAACCATTATTTAAACTTACCTACGATTCTATTAATCTTATTTTGATTAATCCCCCTATTAGCACTATTCATATTATTATGAAGATTACGAGCCATCTCATCAGGAGTAATAATCCTACTATTAGAAATACTATTAGTATTAAACATCTTATTCATAAAATCCTTTTCTTTATTTCTAGCATTCTTAACATCATCATTATGATTAGCCTTCCATCTCTTATCAAAAACATTAGTCAAATCCTCTTGTCTATTCACATAATCACCATCCAATATAATTTTATCACGATAGCAAATATAAGTAAAGAAAAAGAAAGAATACTATTCTTCTTCCTTATATTCCCCTTCATAATCACAATTAATACATTTAACCTTATCCTTTTTTATAACCAAAGTACCATTACACTTAGGACACTTATCCTCTATCGGCTTATCCCATGAAGCAAAACTACATTTAGGATAATTATTACAGCCATAAAAAACTTTACCTCTCTTAGTTTTTTTCTCTATTATCTTACCATCGCATAAAGGACAATCCATAATTTCTGTAACTTCCTTCTTCTCAGTTTTAATATATTTACATTCAGGATAATTAGAACAAGCCACAAACTCACCATATCTACTTCTCTTAATAACCAAAGGACTAGAACATTTAGGACACTCTTCCCCAGTATACTCAGGAGCCTTCTTTTCCATCTCTTTAAAAGCAACTTCTACTTTAGGTTCAAAATCATTATAAAATAAACTAATAAGTTTATCCCATTCCATCTTACCTTCCGCTATCTTATCCAAATCATCTTCCATCATCTTAGTATATTCAACATTAATAATATCTTTAAAAAATTCCTGAAGTTTATCCGTAGTTTCAATACCAACTAAAGTAGGAACAAACTTCTTATCTTCTACTCTAACATAACTTCTCTCTTTTAAAGTATCAATAGTCTTAGCATAAGTAGAAGGTCTACCAATACCAACATCTTCCATCTCTTTAATAAGCTTACTTTCAGTATATCTACTAGGAGGTTTAGTAGTATGTTTACTATATTCAATATTATTAGCAACTATAATATTACTATTATATGAAGCAAAATCAGGCAAAACATTATCCTTATTATCCTCATACATACTATATACCTTCAAATAACCATCAAATACAAGTACCTGACCTGTAGCCTTAAACTGATAATTATTATTATCTAAAATAACACTAGTAGCCAAAGTCTTAGCATCAGACATAAGGGAAGCTAAAGCCCTGTAATAAATCATCTTATATAACTTATATTCATCATTAGTAAGATATTCCTTAATATCCTCAGGATTTCTATTAATAGAAGTAGGTCTAATAGCCTCATGAGCATCTTGAACATTCTCTGTCTTATTACTCTTCTTAGCATAACCAACATATTCACTACCATACTTATCCTTAATATATCCATAACAAGAATTAATAAACTCATCAGATAATCTAATAGAATCAGTTCTCATATAAGAAATAAGACCAACATCCTCATTCTTAAGAGAAACACCCTCATATAACTTCTGAGCAATCATCATCGTCTTTTTTGAAGTAAATCCAAGTTTAGAAGAAGCCTCTTGCTGAAGTGTACTCGTAGTAAAAGGAGCCTTACTTTTCTTATTCTTCTCTTTCTTATCAACCGATTCAATCTTAAAAGCATTAGATAACTTACTTAAAATATCTTTAGCTTCACTCTCATTTTTAATTTCAATCTTCTTATGATTATAAGTATCAAGTTTAGCATCAAAATCATTAAAATGAGCATCAATTTCATAATAATCTTCCGCTACAAAAGCCTCTATTTCTCTTTCTCTATCCACAATAAGTTTAAGAGCAACAGATTGTACTCTACCAGCACTCTTACCACCAGTTTTAGATTGCATAAGCTTACTAAGTCTAAAACCAATAATTCTATCTAGTATTCTTCTAGCTTCTTGTGACTTAACAAGATTATCATCAATCTTTCTTGCCTTATCAAAAGAATTAATAACAGCATTCTTAGTAATCTCATTAAAAACAATTCTATCATAATTATTATCATCAAGACCTAAAGTATCATATAAATGCCAACTAATAGCTTCCCCCTCCCTATCAGGGTCGGTAGCCAAATAAACAAAAGAAGCATCCTTAACATCCTTTTTAAGTTCTTTAACAAGTTTATTCTTACCCTTAATAATTTTATAATCAGGTTTAAACCCATTATCAATATCCACTCCAAAGCCAAATTTACCAGAAGTAGATAAATCTCTTATATGTCCTAAGGAAGAAACTACCTTATAATCTTTCCCTAAATATTTCTCAATAGTTTTACTCTTATGTGGTGATTCCACGATAACTAACTTCTTTGCCATCAAATCATCCCTTTCTGTAACATTATATACTATCTTCCAAATAAATTGCAAGTATTTTTCCATAAGTTATTATTTTTACTAAGCACATAATGTTACTATTCACAACTAGATAGATAATAATCTCTATCTTTTAATTTAAATTAATGTAATTGGGATAGATATTATGAAAACAACAAATTATAATAAGATTTTAGAAAAAAATTATCAAAAGTTATTAGATAAATACAATAAAAAAATCAGAGAAATATAAACAATATGAATATCAATTATTGAATAATAAACTTAAAAATAAACAACTAGATAATCTTAAAGAAAGTGAAAAAGCAAAATATCAACCTTTATTAGATGAAAAAGATAAAATTGTTAATGAAAAAGATATGGAAATAGTTAGAATAAAAGTATTATTAAATATTGATGTAATATCTCTAACAATACTAAACATTCTATCGCTTTTGATTTAACTAAAAAAGATCAGAAAAAGATATTTCTATTGATAATAATGTTTCAACTAATACAGTTGAAAGAATTACTGACCCCTATTTTGAATTAGATAGTAAAGTATATAAAAATACTTTACCACAAGCATTATCGTTTGATGAGTTTAAATCAGTTAAATCTGCTGATGGCACAATGAGTTTTCAAATATGTAATGCTAAAAATGGTAAAATTGTTGATATAGTCGAGGATAGAAAATTAAATAACTTAATGAAATATTTTTCAAGGTACTCAAGACAATCTAGAATGAATGTCAAAGTAATTGTCATTGATAAGCATACTCCTTATATTTCTTTAATTAAAGCCATGTTTCCAAATGCTAAAATAGTAATAGACAAATTTCATCTAATAGAATTAATATCTAGATCATTAAATAAAACAAGAATAAAATTAATGATTAATGAATAAAAATAAAGATAATTATAATAAATTAAAAAGATATTGGAAGAATATATTAAAATCTAGATTTAAACTAAATTGTTCAAGTTGGAAGAAATATCCTTTTTAAGGACCTAACAACAGAACAAGATATCGTTGATTATTTAGTATCACTAGATAGCGAATTTGAAGAAACATATCAAGTATATCAAGATTTATTATATGCACTACAAAATAACAATTTATCAGTACTAGAAGCTACATTAAATATAAAATACAATAATATATCAGAATATATGCAAACATCTATAAAAACACTAAAAGGATATTTAGCGTATATTAAAAATACCTTCACAACAAATTATCATAATGGTTATGTAGAAGGCAATAATAATTTTATAAAAGTACTAAAAAGAATAGCATTTAGATTTAGATCATTTACTAGATTTAAAGTAAGAATAATGATATGTAAAGGACTTATTACCTCAAAACAAAAAGAAGTTAAAAATTTACTATCTTCAACTTCTTAAAATAGTTACTTTATTATAGTGAATTTTTATTCACCCACACTATTTGACAAAGAACTCAATGATTAAAAACATTTACTTTATTTCTATATATCTATCCTTGTTACAATATAATCATTATTTAAAATGCAATTAATGTAATGTCCACAAAATAAATCATTATCATTTATTTCTACATAGATTTTTTCAATTTCAACATTAATATAACAAATTTCTAGTTTTTTTATAAATTCTTCTCTCGTAACAGGTATCTCATCATCAAGCCAATACTCATTTTTAGTTTCTAATAACTTATCACAAACTACTTCATAAATATTATTTTTAATTTCAAAAACTTTTTCCGCCCTTAAAAGCAATTCATCAGGTTCAATTTCTTCTAATTCACAATCCTCAATATTTAATTCTACATTAATATCATTAAAATTGTATTTAATAATACTTTCATCACAAAAAATTGGATCTCCAAAAATTTTACTATTCATAATATAAAAACTCTCCTCTTTATTTTCAAAATGTAGTTAAAACTCATACTAATCAATTATACCATTTTTTTATTACATACACAATACAAATTTCTTTGAGTTTCAGTTTTTTACAGAAATTTTACTAAAAAATGAAAAAAAGAAATATATTTAATAATATTCATTATCAATTTAAAATTTCATAGTTGTTTTTTTAATATTAAGGCATGCTAACGCAGAACATAACAATATGTTCTTTTTTACTATATTTTAACAACAAATTAAATTTATATTTTTAACTGCATTTGCTTATATTTAGATCTGGTTTCTATATATTGCCATTCCTTTATACCTGTCCTGGCATATTTTAATATTTCTTTAATACCACTTACCATCATTCCCATATATATTATTTATTCTTTAATGAACATGCTCTTTCTAATATTAAATTACTATAAAAATTTCTATCTTGTTTTTCTACTAATATTGAAACAAAGGTTAAAGTTATAGTTAAAAACATATTTAATTTATTTATTAATTCTAATTCTCTCTTACTTAAACTTTTATTTATAACTTGATCTATATAGTACTTCACTTCTTCATTATTATTTAATCTAAATAAAAGTCTACAGTGAGATACTGTCAATTGTGAACCCAGTGGGTGCACTTTTATAAATAAATATAATTTTCTAATGTCAAATAAATATCTAACACTATAATTCTTATTTAATTCAATAGAAAGTCTTTTAGAGTAATCTTTAATTATTCCTTCACCATATTGACTATTTGCATTATAAAATAATTCCCCAAATAATAATTCATATTATCCTCCTAATTTAATATATATTCTCTAGTTAATATTCTCTTATCACTAGAATACTCTATATAATAATGATTATCTCTTCTTGTTATAATAATACCAATAGTATTATCATGATTAATACTTTTAATATGTTTATCTATATAATTCATATATACTTCTATTTGACCTATATGCTCTTTCTTTAATTCACATACTTTTAATTCTATTACTACATAACAATTAAATTTAATATTAAACAATAATAAATCTATATAATTATAAGTATTACCTATTTTTATTTTGTATTCATTCTTTATAAAAGAATATCCTTCTCCTAGTTCTTCTAAAAATGATGGTATATCTTCAAGTATCAATGCTTGAAGCATCTTCTCAGAAATATTTTCTATATCATAATTATATTTATTTTTAATAACAATTGGATTTTTAATAAAATCGCTCACATTAACTTCCTCTTTATTAATTAATTTTAACTTAGTATTATCATCTAATCTTTGATATTCTTTATTTTTAATTCTTTCTCTCAATTTTCTATAAGACAAACTTTGTTTAATAGAAATATCGATATAATAATTTATTTCATTTATATTATCAATAGGTAATAAAGATAAAATGTGTGACCAACTTAATTGGTGTGGCATTGCCACACCTTTTTCTATTAAACAATAAAATTGTCGCATTCTTTTCAAATTTGAAATTCCATATCCACCACCTATTTCAGATGTGAGTTTTTTTGAATAATTATTAATAATCTTTTCACCATATTTTTTTCCTGCTTCAAAAAGTAGTTTACCAACTTCATAGTACGTACTAATCTCATTTCTATTCTTAGAATAATCTTTTACCCTTTTATATACTTCATTATCTATTAATTTATTTTTAATTTCATCATAATAATCCATATCATCATCCTAACTTATTACATAATTCCTAGTATATATCCTATTATCACTAGAATATTCTATATAATAATGATTATCACGTCTTGTTATAATAATACCAATAGTCTTATCCTGATTAATACTTTTAATATGTTTATCTATATAATTCATATATACTTCTATTTGACCTATATGTTCCTTCTTTAATTCACATACTTTTAATTCTATTACTACAAAACAATTATAAACATAATTAAACAATAATAAATCAATATAATTATAAGTATTACCCATTTTTATTTTATATTCATTTTTTATAAATGAATATCCTTCTCCTAGTTCTTCTAAAAATGATGGTATATCTTCAAGTATCAATGCTTGAAGCATCTTCTCAGAAATATTTTCTATATCATAATTATATTTATTCTTAATAACAATTGGATTCTTAATAAAATCACTTACATTAACTTCTTCTTTATTAATTAATTTTAACTTAGTATTATCATCTAATCTTTGATATTCTTTACTTTTAATTCTTTCTCTTAATTTCCTATAAGACAAACTCTGTTTGATAGAAATATCTATATAATACTTTATTTCATTTGTATTTTCTAAAGATAATAATTCAATATAATGGCTCCATGTCAATTCTGCAGGCAGTGCCTGCACTTTTTCATTTAATTTATAAAACTTTAACATTAACCATAAATTCCTTTTACTATAACCCCTTCCAAGTTCTAAAGTAAGTCTTTTAGAGTAATCTTTTATTATTCCTTCGCCATAATGATCTCCTGCTTCAAAAAGCAATTTACCAACTTCATAGTAGGTACTAAGATCATTTCTATTCTTAGAATAATCTTTTACTCTTTTATATACTTCGTTATCTATTAATTTATTTTTAATTTCATCATAATAATTCATATCATCCTCCTAACTTATTACATAATCTCTTGTATATATCCTATTATCACTAGAATACTCTATATAATACTAATTCTTATATTTTAAATCTATTTTTTTACCTACTTTTTCCAATTCCTTTAAACTTTTATCAGGCATTGGAAGATTCTCAGGCATAGTTCCACCTAACTTTTCTATACTATTTCGTATTTCTCTGCCAACCTCATAATGAACAGAATTTGCGGTATATTCATTATCTACGTTATCCCTTTTTAACTTTGCATCCGTTTGAGCAATTCTAAATATATTATCCGCTAACTCTTCACTACCCATATTATCTAATATATCTTCTCTATATCTAAGTTTCTTTCTTTTAAAAATATCATCTGCTGTTTCACCATTATAAAGTCCTTTATATCCTGCATTATGAAATCTAGCTAAATCTTTTACTCCACTATTAACTGCAGTTTTATTTAAATTATAATTACCCTTTCTCGCTTGATTTCTCCGATACAATCTTTTCTCATCTTCAGCAAGTTCATTATACTCTCTTTCACTTAATTCCTGTTTTCTCGTTTGAATCGCAAAATATGTTTGAGCAAGTGCTATCACTTTTTTTCTAGAATCACCATTTTGAGCAATTAGGTAACATGCATATCTTGATAGCCTATAATCATCTACTTTTCTTTTGCCGCCATTTCCAATGCTTATCATTTTCCCGACTTCGGGAAAATGTTCATTAATATTGTAACCACTATTTTCACAAGCAACTTTAGCATTATTAATTACATTAGAAAATCTTTCCCACTTGCAATATTCAAGTAATGGCATTAATTCTCTAGCCAACCAATATTCATTACCATTTTCATCTATGTGCTTAATATTTTCAAATACTTTCTCTGTATATTCCTTTATTTCATTCATTTCTATTCGCCTTCCCTCTTCATTGCAGTATAAATTCTAACCTTATTTTTATTAATCTTAATATTAATACTTCCATCTAAATCAGTCCTATATATTTTTGAATCATTTAAATTTTCTAATACTTCTTTGTTAGGATGACCATATATATTACCTCTTCCCAAAGATATAAGTGAAATCTTAGGAGTAACATAATCTATAAAATCTTTACTACTACTAGTCTTACTACCATGATGTCCCACCTTAAGAAAAGAAATATCCGAAATATTATATTTAGACATAATATAATCCTCAACATTACTAGAAGCATCTCCCATAAATAAAAACTTATATTTCAAATATTCAAAATAAATAACATTACTATTATCATTCTCATTATCAAATATCTTATCATTAAGAAAATATAAACTTATCCCATGAATATCAATTTTATCACCAAAAGTATCATATTTAATATTCATACTATTAAGAATACCAATATCCTCTTCTTCGAGTAATGACTTATCCCCTCTATTAAAAATAACCATATCAACTTTAAAATTATTAATCAAATTAACAAGTCCCCCTATATGATCCTTATCCCCATGACTAATAATAACATAATCAAGTTTTCTAATTCCTTTGCTTTTTAAATACATTATAATATCATTCTTCATAATAGAATATACATCATCTTCCCCAGTATCAATAAGAATATTACCTAAATTATTAGGAAAACTAACAAGATATGAATCTCCCTCACCAACATCAAACATAGTAATCTCTAAATTATTATTAAAATAAGGATAAAAAAAATGAATTAAAATAACTATAAAAAATAAATATATAAACTTTTTATATCTATAAATACCATAAATAATAACAAAATATAAAATAACAATAACAATACTAGGCTTATAAAAAATAACTCTCATAAAAGAAATATTATTAAGAAAGAAAGATATATCTTCTAATAAATTAGTAAAGAAAAACAAAATATTATCACATATAGGAAAAAACAAAGTAATAATAGCAAGTGGAATCAAAATAATACTAACTATAGGTACAATTAAAATATTAATAACAATACTAAAAACATTAACCTCATAAAAATAAAATACAGTAATAGGAAAAGATACCAAAAAAGCAATAATAGAAGTATAAATACCTTTAACAAAATAATTCTTATTTTTATATTTATCATAAAAAAGAATAAGAAAAAAACTAATTAAATAAGAATAAATAAAACCAATATCATAAATAATAAAAGGATTAATAAAAATAGCCATAACTAAAGTAAATAACATAATATCAATCTTATTAATTTCAAACTTAAAAATATAATTAATACTACTAAATATAAACATAATAGAAGCTCTAAGTAAAGAAGAAGTATAAGCAAAAATCAAATAAAATATAAGAAAAACATCACAAATCAAATACTTAATATGTTTATTGTAAGTAATCCTATCTAAATAAATATATAAAATACCAATAATAAGATTAATATGCATACCAGATATTGAAAACAAATGACTTATACCATTAATTCTATAACTATCTTTAACTTCATTAGAAAGATTATTATCCCCAAATAATAAAGTCTTAATATAATTACCAGACTCAAATCCATTAACCCTATCATATAAAATATTTTTCAAAGTATAAAAATAATTACTATTATTCTCTATCTTATTAATACTACTAGCCCTAACAATATAAAATATCTTCTTATTATATAAATAATCTTTATAACTAAAAGAATTAAAAATACTATTATCATTAGGAGTATATAACTTTCCTTTAACAATAAGCTTATCACCATAATTAAGAGTATCAAAAACCAAATTATCATAACTATAATTAACAATTAATACCTCTTTAGCCTTAAATTTAATACTAATCTTACCATCACTGACTTTATAATCAGTAACAATACCCACAAAAGTATCATCGTCTTTTTCATAACAAGATTCAAATCTATAATATCTAGTAAATAATATCACCCCTATTAAAGAAATTAAAGCTAATAACTTAAATAAATATTTAGACTTTAATATACATCTTAATCTTTTCAAATAAAGAATCTCCAATACCATCTACATTCTTAATATCATCTATAGAATTAAAATTACCATTCTTATCTCTATATTCAACAATAGCTTTAGCCTTACTTCTTCCAATACCTTTAATATTCATAAGTTCATCTATATCAGCAGTATTAATATTAATAAGATCATCTTCTTCATTATTATCACTAATACAAGCATCATTACTAATATCAGGACAATCACATATACATACTTCATTTTTATATTTTTCTATTATTTCTTCATTAGAATAAATAATAATAGTCATCTCATCACTGACAATTTTAGCCAAATTAATCTTACTAGTATCCGCTCCATCAAGTAGTCCTCCAGCAGTCTCAATAACATCATTAACCCTAAAATTACTAGGAACCTCATACACACCAGGATTAACCACCATACCCTTAATATCCACTATTACAGTATTAGTATCATCTTTTAAATCCTCTATAACATCATCATTACCACTATCATCTTTTTCTTTAAAAATATCAACAACATCATCATTTTTACTATAATTATTCTTATATAAAACAAAAATAACACCACCAAGTATAAAAGAAATACCAAGTAAAATAAAAATTATTTTCTTCAAATCTACTCCTTTCCTTCTCCATTTTGTAATATTTATTATAATAATAATTAATTAACAAGTCAATAAAGTTAACAAAAAAGAATATAACCATATTAATTAATACATTAGAGAAGTAATAACACCAAAAGCAAATATGTAAAAACTAAGACTTAATATCTTAGTTTATCTTTAAATATATAACCATTTCATTGAGTTAAAATATTTCATTTTATATACTTTTTTGTTTAGCAGTTTTTATTATATTTTACCAACCACTTTATCTTCAATTTCTTTTTCTTCCATATATTCATAGCTTAATACATTGTTACTAGTAACTACACTTTCTCCTAGTTCATCCTCTAAAGCTTCTCTTGCAGTACTAGCAATTTTACCACCACGTTTAGCTATTTCAATATTTGCATTTAAACCTTGAGGATTTTTCTTTTTAGCAATTTCTCTAGTTGCTATTTCACCTAAATCTGCTAATGTCACTTCTACATCAGACATATTATCTCTTAATGATTCTTTTCTGAGCCCCTTATAAATTTTATATTCCTTAGCGGTCATGCCAGACCACTCTTTATAAATTTCATTTGTTAGTATTGCATATTCCTTTGATTCAGTTATTCCACCATTTTTCCATATATCAGTAAGACCTTTTCTATCCTGAATACCCTTAATCCTTTTTGTAATCCACTTTTCATCATAACCTTTAATTCTATATAAATCTATTGCTCTTTGCATGGCTAGTGAAGGATCAAAAGTTTCATTTATTCTTTCGCTCCCTAAACCTGCTGTCACATCTTCATAGGTTCAGCCTTAGGACTAGGTATTGATTCAATTATTCTAAATATTCCCTCAATATCAACAACATCAGTCATACGATATTTTCCATCTTGAGCTTTCAATTTCAACTGTCCGATTTTATCGGACACTTCACTACCTTCTAAATTTAATTGTTTCTTTAAATCACTCCAATATTTTCTTGGTCTAGAACTTCCTGTTAATGCTTTAATAATATCAATAATACTAATATAATATTTTTCACTTTCTGTATCCCAAACTGTTCTTATTGTTTTATTATTAAATATTTTATTCACTAAATGCATTCTTTCTTGATTCATAAGATACCTCCTTCTCCATTTTGTATTTTTTATTATAATAATAATTAATTAACAAGTCAATAAAGTTAACAAAAAAAAGGAAAATATAAATCCTTATATTTTCCATTACCACTAACTTCTAGTAGCACTATATTATATTATTTAATCTTATTTTTATTCTTAATTTTATATCTATCATCCTTCTTCTTAATCAAAATAATTGAAAAAGTAATAATAGTAATAGCAAGTACTCCTATAGATATAAGTAAATATAGAAAATAATTATCCGCTTTCTTCTTATAACTATTAACTATATCATCATTAAATCTTTGTATAGTACCATCTTTCCTATCATAAGTATAAAGACCTATCTTACCAGTAGTTTCATTTTGTGCATATATAAGATAAAAATCACTATTATTAAGTACATAACCATCTATCTTCTTACCATCATACTCAAATATCTTCTTAACATAACCATCAGGTATTTTATCCTTTGGCATATTAAGAACACTTAAATACAAATTACCAATCTTAATACCATTATACTTAGTATAAGTATTCTTCTTCTCATCATATATATAATAAGAAGCATTACCAGCATCATCTTTAATACCAACAAGTACTACTTTAGTAACCTTATTTCTATAACATAAAACATCATTACCATTAATTTTAATAGTATCCTTTTCATAATTTTCTGGAGGATCAATAACACCCTCTTTTCTAATTATATTATATTTTTTCTTATCAATAGTAACCTCAATAGGATCAAGTTCTTTAACTGTTACATTAATAACATAAACCCTCTCATTACCATTTTCTGCCGTAACTTTAACTTCAATCTTATTAGCACCTTCAGTAACACTAACTTCCCCATCACCCTTAACACTAGCAGAAGAATCAGCCTTCTCAGCTTTAATATTAACTTTATCAGTACCATTAGGGACTTCTACACTATACTCTTTAGTTTCTTTATCAAAAGAAGGCGAAATATCAAACCCATCAATAGTCAAAGATTTCAAATAATTATTCGAAGAATACTCACGAGTAGGCTTCTTAATAACAACAGGTTCCTTAACCGTAATAGAAATAGAACTATTATCTAAAGAATAACCCTTATCAACAGCAAGTTCTCTAAGAACAACATTAGAAGTTTTGCAAGTAACAGTCCCTGAAGAAGTAGGTTTAATAGTAAACGAAAAGCTCTTAGAAGTACTCTTAGTATCCATATCCTCAAAAGACATATCTCTACTAGCAGTAACACCAGCACCACTACAATTAATAGAACCCTCAGTAGTATAAATACCACTACCAGCACTTATAGTAGCAGTAATAGTCACACTATCACCCTTAGTAACAGAACTTTTATTAGCACTAACACCAACACTAGAAGCACTCACAGTAGAAAACAAAAATAAACCAAAAACAAAAACCATAAAAAATCTAATTTTCTTCACAAAAATAACCTCCTATTTATTCAAATTAGTATATCCCTTAAGATGTCTCAAAATACCCAAACAATCATCCTTATCAATCTTACCATCATTATTATTATCCGCAGCCATAGCATAATAAGATTTCAAATCACCATAACCCTTAAGATGTCTCAAAATACCCAAACAATCATCTTTATCAATCTTACCATCACCATTAACATCACCATAAATAACAATACCAAGAATCTCTTCTTCCTTACCATTACCAATAACTACAACGTCCCCAGTAACAAAAGTACCACTAGTCTTATTATTACCATTACTATTCTTTATATTAACACTAGCATAATTACTAACCTTCTTAATATTATCAATTAAACTACTAATAGAAGTACCCTCATCAATACCAAAAATATAATCATTATTATATTTAATACCAGAACTATTCAAAATAGTATCAATTGAAGGAATATCATCAGGATTATCTATCTCATCACGTTTAACATTAATAACATATTCTCTACTATTACCACTCTCCGAAGTAACAATAACACTTATCTTTTTCTCATTACTATCAATACTAATATCACCAGTACCACTAATAGAAGAAGAACTAGCAATCTTATCAGCACTAATATTAATACTATTAGTACCATAAGGAACACTAATATCATAACTATAAGTATCATAACTAAATCCACTAACAGTACTACCATCAACCCTTAAATCACTCAAATAATTATTAGGATTACCAATTCTAGGAGCAGTAACAACATAATTAGGCATATCCTTATATACAGGAATAGTAAATTCTAAAGGCTTATCAAAATAATCCGAAACATTCTCTACATAAGACTTATAAACCTTATTAGTCTCCTGAGCAATAACCGCTAAATTCTGCATATATTGATGCGTATAATTGCCATCCTTAGTAGAAACATCAAACTTCTCATAATATAAAGTATCTTGATTAACAGCACAATATTCATTATAAATAAATTTACTACCACCATATATACCAAGATAAGGACTATTCCAACCATTATTAATAGCATATCTCATACCACGCATAATCTTATCAGTACCCCATACATTAATATTAAAGAAATTATAATAATTAGAATAGCTCTTACCATCTAAAGTAAATGAACCTCCCGCTCTAGGATCAGAAGTACTAATACCAGATATTTCCTGCTTAATTCTAGCAGCTATATGAAAAGAACTAATACCAATATCACTAGTAGCACGAACTACATCAGAATAAACATTACCATCATAGCCAGAATAAACACTATTCCAAAAACTATTATTACCCATTATTTTAGCTACAGCTTCTTCCGTATGAGCATTATTATAATGAAGAAGTTCATAAGCCATAATATACTTAATATTCAAATAATTTCTAGGATCCAAATAATAAGCCACAGCCTCTGAAGAAGCATCATACCATCCATTCTCAGTAGCATAAGAAGTAAACTTATTACTCAAAATATCATAACTATTTATACCCATCGAATAATAATTCTCATTAAATGCACTACCCTGCAATAAATTACGACCATAAGCATTCTCTCCACTTACAACCTCATCAAAAGTAAGAGGTATCGTTTCACTTATAAACTTCCAATTAGGATGCCTTGCATGAAGCTCCGCTAAGTAAGGCAAATAACTATCAGGAAAACCACTATTTCTTAAATAATTATAATAATCATCCAAACTATTATTCTTATAATAATTAATAGCCATATCAGAAAGCTTAGTAGTATTAACATAATAACCACATACATAACCACTATTACCATTACTATCAGTTATATTATAATAATAAGGACAAATACCACTAGATTCAGAAGAAGAATTAATAGTTATAACTTCACCACAACTAACCTTTTTACCAGTAGTACTACCACCAGGAGTCTTTCTAAGAGATAAATCCCCAGTATCCTCAAAACAACTAATAGTTCCATCCCCACTAGGTTTAGAATTATAATTATCTTTTCTATATATATTATCTCCACTACCCCTGCCAATATCCTTAACAGGTGTAGAACTATTAACATCACCTATATATTTACCACATGCATATCCAGTATTACCATTATGTCTAACTTTATACCAATTATCACACTTAGTATTACTAGCAACATTCTTCTCTAATACTTTCATCTCTTCATTACAATCTAATTTATCAACCCTATTAGTTTTATTAATATCACTCCATATATTTAAAGGATCAGTATTCTCAATACATAAAGCCTTACCCTTATAAGTAGTATTAGAATCCTTAAGCTTAATATAATCACCACATGCATAACCAGTAGTAATATCATATCTAACCTTATACCAAGTCCTGCAATTACTAGTAGACCCAGCATTAGTATCAAGAACCTCTACATCACTACCACATGGAATACCCTTTCCTATTAAAGAACCACCAGCACTATTTCTTATATTAACAGGTTCATTATCATCAGGACAATAAGCAGTTCCATTAGCGGCATATCCAACATTTATAAATAAAACAAATAATACCAAAGTAATAATTATCTTCTTCATATCTTCTACCTCATACTAATTATAACATTTTTAGACAATTTTTGCTATATAAATAAATAAAATAACAAAATAATATACAATAAATGTAAAAAAAGAAATAACAAAACATTATTTCTTTTAAAAAACAATTTATTTATAATTATCAAGTAATGACAAATCACTACTAGATACAGTTATCATTTCTTTAGTATTTGCAGGTGCCCTGTATTCATTACCAGCTTCTATATATTCATCACCAGAATAATAAGTTCTAACAAGCCAATCATTTTCTAATTTATAGTAAGTATAATGCTGATACCCCATATGTGCAAAAAATATCACTAGTTGACCATCATTCGACAAATAAATATTACTATGTCCACATCCAAAATCACCAACACTAATAATATCATCAGCATACTTAAGATTTGGATTATCATTATAAGTATAAACAAATATTTCTTTAGAATCTTCACTATCACCACTAACAATAAATAACTCTGGAATACCATCACTATTCATATCATATAAATAATAATTAGAATTTTTCTTTTCTTTTAATATTTTTTTATAATCATTTATTACATCAGATACATTTACTGAAGACTTATTATCATTTTTATTAACATTATTATTATCCTGCTCATCAGTAACATTAGTATTACCATTACCATCTATATTATTATCATTTTTATCAGTAACACCATCATCAATTTTATCACTAAAAACTTTATCATATACAATGTATCCACCTAAACAAATAATCAAAAGAAATAATATAATAATTAAAATTACTAAACCAGTATTTTTCTTTCCCATACAATCCTCCATAAATATATCTTAACATTTCATATAATAAAAGTAAATACCATACCAAATATACAATATATAATTTTTTCCCTACTTTCTATACTATAATCATCATAACATATAAAACAAATTTTAGCAATAAAAATTCAAAAAAGAATAGAAGAGTTTTTAATACTCTTCTACTTTAAAACTATATACATTACTAATATCTTTATTAATTTGTGAAAAGAAATCCCTCTTCTTACCAAATTCCAACTCATAAATTTCAGTCTTAAAAGAATATATTTCCTTATTATCTTTATCAAATAATGTAATCTTTAATCTAAGATCTTTATTAGTATTAGAATTTAAATTCATAACATATCCATCAAATTCACTTTTATTAGAAGAACATATAACATACATATCAGTAAAAACATAATTATCATATACATACTTTTCCATATTCATATTATCAAGTAAATTAATTTCCTTTGTAGTACCAACACTTTCAACATATTCAGTATGACATTCCTTACAATCATTATCTTTTTTATTAATAAACAATACCATACCAATTATCAAAACAATAATTATAATTAATAAAATTATTAATACCCTTTTCTTATTCATTAATATCACCTCTAACAAGAATTTTTAGTAGTTTCGTCAAAGCTATTTCTACCACCGCTAATATTTTGTAATGAACTTCTAGTAGTAATAGCACAATCATCATATATTTTCCATCCATTAGGAATTCCATACGGATAGTCAGGGCAAACAAATTTCTCACCAATCTTAGCAACATGACTATTATAATAATCTTTTGACATACCGCAAACACTACAATAAACAGCAAATCCATAACTGTGATAATTGCCACAAGTAAATTGTGTTGATTGTCCTATAGCAAATTTTCTAATTCCCCTTGCTTTCCATACATGCGTATGTTCTTGTGTTACGCACTCTCCCAATGTATCTCTATCAACAGTTCCAGAAGTAGAACTACCATTAAATTCCGTATAATTACAAGTAGTTTCACTACATGTAGTAATATAATATTTACCATCAGTATTACACCTATAATCATTAATAGAATCTAAGAAACAAGAACTATTATTTAAAGAAGTACTACTATCTATCTTTCCATTAACATACTTAACATATGATTTACCATTTTCTTTATAAGCAATCTTAGTATATTCACACATATAATTAGGCTCACAATAAGTAATAAAGTAAGAATACTTATCATGACATCTCCAATCATTAATAGCCTTATTAATTGTTTTCCAATTAACCTTAAGAGTTACAGTACAGTCTCCACCTGAAGCATCACAGAAATCACTAGCTTTATATGCCGTATCCTGATCAAAAGTTTTACCAACAGTACTACATCCACTACTAGAATCACATATCCAAGCCTCACTAGAATAAACAAAATAATTATCTCTTGTAATGTATAAATATTCAGGATTATTATAATTAGCAAGACCAGCACTATCTAAAGAATCACCATAATCAATAGTATGAAATACCTCATCATCATTCCAAGAACAATTAATAACATTATTACTAGTACTACAGCTGCCATTAGTAGTACTACCCCTAACAGTACCACCATTAGCATCAAGCTTAATATATACCTTATTAATTCTCCACTGAGCATATAAAGTCAAATCAGCATTACTATTATAAGAAGCACCAGCCTTATAAGTAGTTCCACTACCATCCTTTTTAGTATTCCAATTAACAAAAGTATAACCAGTTCTAGTAGGTTTACTACTAGATAAATTAATACTTTTATTTTCTATTTTACTCTGATCACCAGGAGCATTACTACCACCATTAGCATTATAGCTAATAGTATATAAATTATTTTCTTCTATTTCCTTATTAACACAAACCTTATAGTCATTACTATTAACATCAGCATTATCACCCAATATAACAGGTTCACTCTTAACTAAAGAAACCTTATCCTTTTTAATAGAAATATAATTACTCTTATTAATATTATCCGGAAGTTTAGCATTTTTCTTAATAATACCCTTATTAATAAGTTCCTCAATGGTTACACAATAATATTTATAATCACCATTACCAGGATCAATCCACAAACTATCACTAGCTTCATCAGCATATAAACTAGCACTCTCTTTAATACTAGTCTCGCTAATTGAAGAACTCTTTTCTTTAGACTTATTAACCAAATTAACAATACCATAAGTACCAATACCAAGTATTATTGCTGTAATAGCAATAACACCAAGTAACTCTATTAAAGTAAAACCCTTATTATTAATCCTTTTCATATATAACACCTATCCTAAAATTAATTATAATATATTTTTTAAAAAAAGAAAAGACTATTAACAAAACAAATGTTAATAGTCAAATATAATTATTATTATCCTAATGGTTTTTCAAAATAATATACTGTACTGCCAAATTCTCCTGAATCTTCTTTTAAAAGCATCATATCATTTTCATAAGAAACCTTAAAAACCCCAGAAAAATAATCAGAATTATTAATAGTTAATATATCATCTTTTTTTGTATAATTATTAGTATAACATTTTTCATAACAAACATCTACTTTATCATCACGAAATGTAAGTGTAAAAGGAGCCATATCATAAGGAATATCTATCTTATTACCATTATTATCATAAGTTTCATATTTTATATAACTCCAAGTATCATAGTTTTTATCATCTAATTTAGTTCCTTGTTTTTTAATAAAAACAAAAGTCAATAAGCCAATCATTACCAATAAAATAACAAAAATACATAAATATAACACTTTAATTTTTTTACTAATATCCACCATTTCTAATAAAAGCCTCCAGTCTCAACAGAACCACTAGGACAAGAACTACGGCAGAAGTTACCTATACAATCACCTTTACCATTATAACCCGCATAAGAACCACCTAAGGAACTAATCTTACTACGACACTGAGCATCAGAGCCAGCAGAAGTAATACATTTCACAATTTTTTTACAGCCACCACTTGTTCCGCCACCACTAGAACCAGCGCAACTACTAGGTTTACTTGAAGACAAAGCACTTCCAACCGAGTAACATCCATCATTTGTTACATAATACCATCCATTAGTAGCATTTACATTAACAGTTAAAGCAGCACCACAACTATAGGCCACAGCAATACCATATGAAGTTCCAACACCATAACGACAGTTTACTCCATTTGATGAAGTAACATACATTGTCTTAGTATCCGGAGCACACTCCTTCAATGTATCTCTATCAACAGTTCCAGAAGTAGAACTACCATTAAATTCCGTATAATTACAAGTAGTTTCACTACATGTAGTAATATAATATTTACCATCAGTATTACACCTATAATCATTAATAGAATCTAAGAAACAAGAACTATTATTTAAAGAAGTACTACTATCTATCTTTCCATTAACATACTTAACATATGATTTACCATTTTCTTTATAAGCAATCTTAGTATATTCACACATATAATTAGGCTCACAATAAGTAATAAAGTAAGAATACTTATCATGACATCTCCAATCATTAATAGTTTTATTAATTGTTTTCCAATTAACCTTAAGAGTTACTGTACAATCTCCACCTGATGCATCACAGAAATCACTAGCTTTATATGCCGTATCCTGATCAAAAGTTTTACCAACAGTACTACATCCACTATTAGAATCACATATCCAAGCCTCACTAGCGTATGCAAAATAACCATCTTTTGTAATATATAAATATTCAGGATTATTATAATTAGCAAGACCAGCACTATTTAAAGAATCTCCATAATTAATAGTATGAAATATATCTTTAGGATTATTCCAACTACAACCAATAATATTATTACTAGTACTACAACTACCATAAGTAGTACTACTTCTTACGTTACCACCATTAGCATCAAGCTTAATATATACCTTATTAATTCTCCACTGAGCATATAAAGTCAAATCAGCATTACTATTATAAGAAGCACCAGCCTTATAAGTAGTTCCACTACCATCCTTTTTAGTATTCCAATTAACAAAAGTATAACCAGTTCTAGTAGGTTTACTACTAGATAAATTAATACTTTTATTTTCTATTTTACTCTGATTACCAGGAGCATTACTACCACCATTAGCATTGTAACTAATAGTATAAGCCTTAATATTCCATCTAGCATATAACACTAACCTATTATTATTAATACCATATTGACCATTATCATAATTCCAAGTACCACTCCAACCAGTCCAACCATAGCCATCATCAGTTCCATCACTATTAGTAGTCCATCCAGCAAAAGTATAACTATTTCTAACAAAAGTATTATTCTTAATAGTTACACTACTACCACTAGATACAGTATCAGAATCCATCTTCCCAGCATCATACGGTTCAGCAGATTCATCACACCTATCACCACAAGACACTTGATCTTTTTCACTCTTACACATATTATAGCAAGTATTCAAATCAGTATAACCAGGATTATAACTAATAGTATAAGTATTTCTTTTCCACATAGCATATAATTCAAGCTTATTTTCCGCTATACCATATTGACCATTATCATATTTCCAAGTACCACTCCAATTAGTCCATCCATAGCCATCATCTGTTCCATCGCTTTTTGTCGTCCAACCAGCAAATGTATAACCAACTCTTGAAAATGCATTAGATTTAATAGTAGCATTACCATTAGTTGATACATTATCAGAAGGCATAGTACCAGTTCCACCATTTGCATTATAACTAATAGTATATTGTTTTCCTATCCAATTAACCCCAAGTACTACAGTACAATTATTCTCTTTAGCATCACAAAAATCATCAGAACTATACACTTCATATTGACTATATACTTTTCCACTAGTAGTACATCCACTTAAACAAATCCACTCTTGATTTTTATTAGTAGTAAATCCCGTCAATGTAATATATAACCAATCCTTGTTATTATAATTAGCCAACCCATCAGAACCAAGATTACCACCATAGCCGATAGTATGGAAAATATTTTTACCATTTCTACTAATAATACCAGAAGAATCAGTAGTATATGTACCACCTTTCGAAGTCTCTTTTGTTACACTACCACCATTTGCATTAAGTTTAATATAAACATTATTCTTTTTCCACATAGCATATAATTCAAGCTTATTTTCCGCTATACCATTTTGACCATCAACATAGTTCCAAGTACCACTCCAATTAGTCCATCCATAGCCATCATCAGTTCCATCGCTCTTTGTAGTCCAACCTGCAAAAGTATAACCATCTCTTGTAAAGCTATTACTCTTAATAGTAACATTAGTACCAAATTCAGCATTATCACTTTCCATAGTACCACTGCCGCCATTAGCATTATAATTAATTTTATAAACTACACTCTTCCAACCAGCATATATAGTTTTATTACCTTCTGTATTATATTTATCTGAAGATATATACTGAGATATTCTCCTACCTTCTTTTAAACCATATTCAAAATAATGTTTATATAAAAGATTAGCATCATAACCAAAAGCATTCTTTAAATCACTATAAGTATCAGCATAATAATTAAGAGGACTATCCTTATAATTACTATCAAACCAACCTACAAAAGCATAACCACTTCTGCTAGGAGTACATAAAGTACCATATTCCTCGTCATAAGTTATTGATTTACTAGTACATCCACTACCACCATTATTATCATAAATCAAAGTATAATTCTTAGTTTTCCAATTAACACCAAGTACTACAGTACAACTCTTATCCTTTGCATCACAAAAATCATCAGAACTATATGCCTCATATTGACTATATTCTTTTCCACTAGTAGTACATCCGCTTAAACAAATCCATTCCTTATTCTTAGTAACAATAGCATCATTTCTAGTAATATATAAATAATCTTTATTATTATAATTAGCAAGACCACTACTATTCATCTTTTCACCATAATTAATAGTATGGAAAATGTCTTTACCATTTCTACTAATAATACCAGAAGAATCAGTAGTATATGTACCACCTTTTGAAGTTTCTTTAGTTACACTACCACCATTAGCATTAAGTTTAATATTAACTCTACTTTTAATAATAGGATAATAAGTATTACTACCATCAATATCCTTAGAAGTATTTACCTTCCATATACTATCACTAGCACTACTATCAGTATTCCATCCCACTATTGTATAACCATCTTTACTAATACTAGGAGATTTAATACTACATTTCTTATCAATATCATTCAAACAAATATTAGTAATATCATTAGTACCATTATTAATTTTATCAGCATTACCCTTCTTAAATACAATTCGGTACAAATTAAACTTCTTATCATTATCTTTATAATTACCAGTACCATCCATTATTCTAGCAGTAATATTACCATTCTTAATTTCATTATCTTTATAAGTAATCTTAACTTCATTTTCATTAACCTTATACCACTTATCCTTAGTAATATTACTAGTACTACCACTACAAGTAAATTTATTATCACTACCAAGTACACACTCACTAACATTCTTATCACTAGTACCATCAACATTAGATTTAAAATAATGGTAAGGTTCTTTTACATTATCATCTTTATATTTAACTGTAATAGTATCATCTTTTGTAGAAAATTCAGGACTAACAAATGAAGCCGTACTAGTACTATAAGAATCAGAGCAAATAATAGAACCCTTTTCTGTCGTCATACAAGTTTTATAATAATAAATTGTCTCATCATCTAATCCCTTTATTGAACAAGTATTTGAAGACTTATCAAAATCACCTTTATGCTCATCATCTCTAGCTATTGAAGAACTATCTTTATTAAAATAACAAGTTTTATCAATAATTTTAGATTCACCAACCAAATCATCAAAAACACTAACAATTTCATCAGTATAACTAGTAACATTTTTTTCTTTAGGAGCGCTTTTTATTTCTTCTTTAATAATATTTCCAACACATGCATTAGCATCGGCGCTACCATCAAGTGCATCTTTTATTATTAAAGATTCACCCTTAACAAAAGTAACCTTATTTTTCTTAACCGAAACATAATTATATTTATCTATACCCTTAGGAAGTTTAGCATTTTTCTTAATAATACCCTTATTAATAAGTTCATCAATAGTTACGCAATAATATTTATAATCACCATTACCAGGATCAACCCATAAACTATCACCAGCTTCATCAGCATATAAACTAGCACTCTCCTTAATACTAGTTTCACTAATTAAAGAACTCTTTTCATTAGACTTATTAACCAAATCAATAATACCATAAGTACCAACACCAAGTATTATCGCTGTAATAGCAATAATAGCAAGTAATTCTATTAAAGTAAAACCCTTATTATTAATTTTCTTCTTCATATTCCCCACATCCAATCTCCCTATCATCGTATATTATCTAAAACAATTATACAATAAAAAGAAAAAGAAAACAAGAGTTAAATTCTCGAAGGATTAAAATCAATCGAAACATCAATCTTGTTATTTTTAACTTGCATATCTATAATAAATTTAAGTACTTTCATAAGACTATCATCTTTTCTATATTTAATAATAATTTGATAATGATAAATATTATTAACTTTAAACATATTAGCCATAGTAGGACCTAAAACAATACTATCACTACTAATATTATTTCTAATATAACTACCAATCTTATTAGCTTCTTTAAATCCAAGTTCATAATCTAAAGAAGTAATAGCTACCAGTACCATATAATAATAAGGAGAATACTTAAGCATTTTTCTTACTTTCATCTCTTCTTTATAAAAATCTATATAATCATGATTCTTAGCCAAAGTAATAGCATAATGATCTGGATTAAAAGTTTGAACAATAACCTCACCCTTATTCTCACTTCTACCAGCTCTACCAGAAACTTGTGATAACAATTGAAAAGTATTTTCACTAGCCCTATAATCAGGAGACGTAAGACTACTATCAATAGATACAACCCCAACTAAAGTAACCAAAGGAAAATCAAGCCCTTTAGCAATCATCTGTGTACCAATTAAAATATCATACTTATGTTCTCCAAAATCATCAATAATCTTTTGATGCTGTCCTTTCTTACTAGTAGTATCAACATCCATTCTTACAATTCTAGCCTTATATAAACTATTAAGAGTTTCTTCTAATTTTTCCGTACCAAGCCCATAATCCTTCAAATTATCACTACCACATATAGAACATTTATTAGGAAGTACCATCGAATATCCACAATAATGACATTTAAGATTATTACTACTCTTATGATAAGTATAAGTAATATCACAGTTAGGACACTTATATACATATCCACATTCCTTACAACTAATAGTACTAGAATAACCCCTTCTATTAAGAAGAATAATAGCCTGCTCACCTCTACCCAAAACCTCAGAAATTTTATTCTTAAGCATATCAGATAAAATAAAGTTACCCTTCTTAACTTCTTCTTTCATATCAATAATATTAACAATAGGAAGAACACTCCCTCCAGCTCTTTCCGTCAAAGAAAGAAGTTTATATACATGATTACCTGCCTTAGCAAAACTTTCCAAACTAGGAGTAGCACTACCTAAAACCAAAGGACAATTATGATATTTACTTCTCCATTCAGCTATATTAATAGCAGAATATCTAGGATTATTATCCTGCTTATAAGATAAAGTATGTTCCTCATCAATAATAATAACCCCAATATTAGTAAAAGGAACAAAAATAGCACTCCTAGTACCAATAACAATCTTAGATTCCCCTTTAGTAATCTTACGATATTCATCATATCTTTCACTATCAGATAATTTAGAATGCAAAACAGATATAACATCACCAAATCTAGATATAAACTTACCAACAATTTGAGGAGTAAGACCAATCTCAGGAACTAACATAATAGCAGTCTTATCTCTATTAAGTACCTTTTCAATAACATCCATATAAACCTCAGTCTTACCACTACCAGTAACACCATATAATAAAAAAGTATTACTCCTATCAAAAGAAGAAACAATATTATCACTAACCAATCTTTGCTTATCAGTTAAATTAACCCTTTTATAATTACTAATACCATCATACTTATATCTCTTACATTCCTCATATATAATAGTAGCTAAACCATTCTTAATAATAGTATTAATACTACTAGACATCTTAGTAATCAAAATATCTCCTTCTTTTAACTTACAAAGCAAATTAATTTGACTCTCATACTTACAATTACTAATATATCTATCAATATCCTCTATATCCTTAATCCTATGTAAATACCTATCATATTTAATTTTAATATCACTCTTAACCTCAGCCTTCAATGCCTTAGGAAGCATTACTTGGTAGCAGGAAGATAAAGAAGATAACAAAGTATCACTCATATGCCTACCTAAAAGAAGCATCTCTTTATTAAGAACAGGCTCTTCATCAATAACATTAATAATATCCTTAAGTCTACTATTATCATAACTACAACAATCAGAAATACCAAGTACAAAACCATCTAATATCATCTTCCCAAAAGGAATTCTAACCCTAACCCCAATTTTAATACTATCTTCTAATAACTTAGGAACATGATAAAAAAAAGTTTGATCAACTGCTTTAGCCCCAATTTGTGTAAGAACCGAAACATACATATAATCACCTCCAAATATCAATAAACCTAAAATAATTATAACATAATATAATAAAATTGTAATATTTATTAAAATTTATTATAAAAAAATATTTAATTTAGAGACCTTAGGCTCTAAATTACGATAAAAGGCCTAGACTTTTATCGAAATAAAATAAAAAAAGAGAAAATAAATTATTTTCACTATATTACTTATATCCATCTATTAATTTTAACATTAAGAATTTCCATATCTTCATATCTATTAGTATAACCAATAATCTTCTTAATAAGTTTTTTAATTTTCCTATCACTATTAAGATCAATATCCCTAATATTAACAATTCTCTTCAAACCATTTCTATATTCATAACTATTAATATATAAATACATACTCTTATCAATAAGTTTAAGAATATCAATATCATCACTATTTTTATAATCACAAGAAAAAACAAAATCCTTATACCAATCAATCAAATCAAAAGAAAACTCATCATCATATCTAATATCATAATTAATAATATCATCATAATAAGGACAAAATCTAAGTATCCTTCTAGCATTAACAACATCAAAAGTAAGAGTTTTAGTAATATTCATAACATATTCCTTTCCTACTACAAACACATTATAATATACTATTATATCAAAGTAAATATCTTCGACATATTAAGCTAAAAAGCATCAAAAAAAGACGATTTACATCATCTTATTCATTTGTTTCATCATTTGATTAACTTGTTTTTGACTAGGAGTTCTACCCATTTGACTCATCATAGTCTTTATCATTTGTTCGTTAATAGGAGGATTCTTTTTAAGTTCATTTTTCATAACACGTCTAGCTACTAAAAAACCAGAAACAAATCCAACTATCAAACCAACAACTATATATAATATATCTCTAAGCATATCTTATCTCCTCCCTAAGACTATTTTACTACAGCTTTATCTTTTTGTAAAGAACCATTTTCTAATATACTAAGCCAAAAATAATCCTTATTCTCAAAATCACATACAAAAAGATTATTATTATATCTATTAAGATACTTAAAAAAAATACTATAATTATTTTCTGTCTTAAGTTTAATATTATAATTATTAATTCTAAGAAGTGTCTTCTCACCACTATCTAAAGTATGAACATTATCACTTCTCTTATAACCACATTTATATTTATACTCATAATAAATATATTCACTAAGCATAATTTTATTAAAAGGATTAACAACATCATAAAGTGCAAGATAAGTCCTATTAGCATCATAATCCCTAGTATTATATATATCTTCAAATATCTTATACATCTTAAAAGGAGTTTTCTTATACATATAAGAAAAATATTTATTAACATTAAAAATATAGTATGTTCTCATTAATATCACCAATATTAATGTAACATACTATATATAAATAAATTGTCGAATTATAAATTATTCTTAATTTTAATAACCAAATCCTGAATATCAAGTTCAAAGAAAGACAAAATCTCTTCCTCACTACCACTTCTGCCAAAAGAATTAATACCCACAAAATCCTCATCACTAGATATAAAACGATACCAATTAGCATCATTAGAAAGTTCAATAACCATTCTCCTATAACCAGTAGGAAATACCTGTTCTTGATAATCCTTATCTTGCTTTAAAAACAAATTAAGATTAGGCATAGTAACAACTCTAGCTTCAATATAATTCTTAAGAAGTTCCTCTTTTATCTTCATAGCAAGACCAACCTCACTACCAGTAGCAATAATAATAATATCAAGTCTTGTTCTAACCTCACTAATAATATAAGCACCCCTACTTACCTTTTCCGCATTAGTATGCTTCATCGTTTCTAAGTGTCCCCTAGGAAGAACCAAAGCACAAGGCTTACCTTCTCTTAAAATATTTGTCCATGAACCAATAAGTTCCTTATAATCACAAGGACGATATACCGAAAAATTAGGAATACTACGAAGCATACCAAGTTGTTCTACCGGCTGATGAGTAATACCATCAGGACCAACTCTAACACTATCATGCGTAAAAATATAAGTAACAGGTAAATCCATCATCGCACTCATTCTTATCTCAGGCTTCATATAATCCGCAAAAGCAAGAAAAGTACTACCATAACTTCTAATATTAGTAAGAGCAAGACCATTCATAATAGCACCCATAAGAGCCTCTCTCACACCAAAATTAATATTTCTACCGCCATAATCATCATAACTAAATTCCCTCTTACCCTTTAAATAAGTTTTAGTAGAACAAAACAAATCAGCACTACCACCCATATAATTAGGAATAAAAGTACCAATAACATTCATAATCTGATAATTAATATCTCTCATAGGCTTATCTTCAAATATCTTACTAGCATCCACTACTGCATCAATATCTAAAGAAATACTCTCATTCTCAATAACAAGATTAATCTTATCCCTATCACTATCAGTAGCATTAGCCAAATACATTTCATATTCCGAATACCAATCCCTATAATAATCACTAGTACCATTCTTAATAAATTCAAGAATACCATTTCTATCATTCTCACTATAAGTAAAAGGACTAGTACCCTTTAAAGTCATTCTAATATTCTCCAAATCACTCTTATCCAAATCAGAATGAATACGATTAGTACCCTCATACTTAGAATACTTACCAATAACTGATTCAATCACAATAATAGTAGGCTTATTACTCTTCTTAGCCTTCTCAATAGCGGTAGTAATCTCATTAACAGATTCCGAATTACGAACCTTAATAACATTCCAATTCATACTAGTAAATCTATCATTAATATTATCATCAAAAGTCTTAGCAATATCCCCATCTGCTGTAATATTATTTGCATCATATAAAACAATAAGATTATCAAGACCAAGATTACCTGCCAGAGAAGCAGCTTCATAAGATACTCCTTCCATCAAATCACCATCAGAACATATACAATATATATTATAATCAAATACAGTATTTTTCTTACGATTAAAAGTAGTCTCCAAATACTTCTCACCTATAGCCATTCCAACCGAAGTAGCAAATCCCTGTCCTAATGCTCCCGTAGTCATTTCAATACGATGTGATAAATCATACTCAGGATGACCAGGAGTAGAAGATGCAATCTTTCTAAAAGACTTAAGATCCTCTATACTATACTCATCAAGCATATAAAACAAACTAGCATAAAGAAGAGCAGAACCATGTCCACATGACATAACAAGTCTATCCCTATTACACCAATCCTTTCTCTCCATATCAAATTTCAAATGATATGCCAAAAGAGTATACATAGTAGGAGCAAAATCAAGTACAATACCAGGATGCCCACTACCAGCAGTATCAATCATATCAAGAGCCAATAATCTAATATCATTAATAATCCTTTTTTCATTAAGTTTCATATCTATAACCTACCTTACAATCTAATTCTAACATAAAAACAAATAAAATAAAAGAAGAAATACATTATTTCCTCTTTATATATCTATATTATGTCAAATAATTACCACAATAATATACATCTCTTAGTTATTAAGAAACAATATCCTTAAGCATTCTAAATAAATAAATCTCTTCCTTCTTAAAAACAAAATCAGCATTACCATCATTAATAAGCTTAATAATATCATCAATATTATGCCATTCAACATAACTAACTTCTTCCTTTTGAATAGTAAAATCATCTTCCTCTAATTCAGTTATAACATAATAAGGATACATAAAATGATTATTCTCATCTTCCAATACAAGATACTTATTACATAATACATGTACCTCATTTTTATTCACAACTAGTCCAACTTCCTCTTCAAGTTCCCTCTTAGCACATGATAAAGGATCTTCTAAATATCCAACATGTCCCGCTATAACACCAAACATATTAGGACAAAATCTTCTATTCGCGCTCCTCTTCTGAAGAAGTACTTCCCCCTTTTTATTAATAATATAAATAGTAACCTCATTATGAAGTTTAGATAAATCATGAACATCTTCTCTTTCTAATACTTCATTAGTATCATTACCATCTTCATCTACTACTCTAATTAATTCCATATAATCACTACTCCATACCATTAATTGTAACAAATAATCCAAATAAAGTACAGATAAAAATATATAAAACTATGAAAAAAGAATAGTATCATTAACTATTCATATTTATTTACTAATTCTATAAGTAGTACCCTCTCTAGTATCAGTAAGAATAACACCCTTACTTAATAATTCATCTCTAATACTATCAGAAAGTTCATAATTCTTATTCATTTTAGCTATTCTTCTCTCTTCTATTTTATCTTTAATATACTTATCCATATCAATAGAAGTATTAAGATCCTTCTTAGTCAAATCAAGAGAAAATACCTTATCAAAATCATTAATAATTTCTATTTTAGTATGACCATTAACACTATCATCCTTAAGTAAATCATAAATAAGTGTTACCCCATTAGCGGTATTCAAATCATTCGATAATTCCTCTTTAAATTTATCCGTATAATAATCAAACTTAGTAGTATCCAACTGACCAATATCATTAATAGCTA
Source organism: uncultured Bacilli bacterium (assembly GCA_934098435.1). Classification (GTDB taxonomy): domain Bacteria; phylum Bacillota_I; class Bacilli_A; order RF39; family UBA660; genus CAG-302. The sequence continues at coordinate 33,779 of CAKOOV010000008.1, read as the reverse complement.
ATACTCTATTCTTAAGCTTATCATACACACCTTCAACTTGTTTCAATATATCATAAGAAAATACAAGTTGTTTTCTATAATTACTCATTAAACACATAAGTTTAAAAGCTAAAGGATTATATCCTTCCTCTATTAACCTACTAACAGATAAAATAGCGCCTTTACTTTTACTCATCTTACCACTATCATCCATTAAATGTTCATTATGAAACCAATAATTACACCATTTATGACCTAAATAAGCTTCACTTTGAGCAATCTCATTAGTATGATGTGGAAATATATTATCAACACCACCACCATGAATATCAAGATGCTCTCCTAAATACTTAATACTAATGCCAGAACATTCAATATGCCATCCAGGATATCCAACCCCAAAAGGAGAATCCCATTTCAAATCCTGATCATCAAACTTACTCTTTGTAAACCAAAGTGCAAAATCAGCTTGATTTCTCTTATTATTATCATACTCTACTCCATCACGAACACCAACAACCATTTCATCTTCCTTATGATTAGTAAGTTTATAATAATCATCTACCTTACTAACATCAAAGTAAACATTACCACCTGCCTGATAAGCATAACCATCCTCTAATAATTTACTAATAATCTTAATATACTCGTCAATATTATCCGTAGCGGGACTAACAATATCAGGCCTTCTAAGATTCAAAGCATCAAAATCATGAAAGAAAGCATCCGTATAAAACTTAGCAATATCCATAACACTCTTATGCTCTCTTTTAGCACTAGCAACCATCTTATCTTCACCACTATCAGAATCACTCTTCAAATGCCCAACATCAGTAATATTCATAACTCTAGTAACATCATATCCTAAATACCTAAGAGTTTTATCAAGTATATCATGACCAATGTAATTACGCATATTACCTATATGAGCATAATGATATACAGTAGGACCACAAGTATAAAAACCTACTTTTTTTCCATCATAAGGAATAAACTCCTCTTTCTTCCTAGTTAAAGTATTATATAATAACATAATAATCACCCTCTCTTAATTATATTCTATATAATTAAATCATCTTCATAACTAATAATATTTTATAATATATAAACTATTTAGTCAATAAAATTAACTATTTTTTATCCTCTTAAGCCTGTAGTCTTAAGAGGTATAACAAAGCCAATTGTCTTTGTTATAAACAATATTTAAATTAAAGAAGCACCACCTTAGTGCTTCTTTAATCCCATATATGTTATGAATTTAAAGACCTTATGTAAGTCATAGTTATCCATTATTTCAAATGATAAAATAATTAATATATAAAATCTTTAATAAAAATCCCAATATTATCATAAATAATAACATTTCCCACTAATAACATATTAATATGTTAATCCCTAATACCAAGTATTCAAATATTAATTTTAAAACTAAAGTTCTAAGCATAAATATCCATTAAAGATTTTTTAAATACATCAATCTTTGTAATAATATTATTACTAAATTCACTTCTAACCCCTATTATCCCCTTTTTATTTTTACCTCTAATAGAAGAGTCATTAATTTTCTTATCCAATACTAACTTAATTTTATAAATTATAATATTATTGACAAAAACAATTATAAAGAAATATATCCCAAAATAAATAAAAATAAGTTCAATGTCAAAACTAAATAAAACATCTATTATCTTACTACATAAGTAGCTGATAAAAATATCATAAATACTAGATATAAAAATCATCATACCAACAACAATAAATTTCTTTATATCCCTATTTAGAGGCTTCAAATTTCTTAACATCTTCATATCTAACCTCCAAAAAAAGACTACTATTGATAAGTAGTCTTATAATAATTTATATTTTTTATCTTATAAAGCAAGTGAAAAATACAAAAGATTTTCACTTTCATCAAAAACTATCTTATCATTATCAAAAATATTCAAATAACTAAATTCAAACTTCATATTTTTCACTCCTTTCTCTTTAAATTCACATAAAATATATCATATAAAAATATAACTGTCAACTATTTTTTGTTACAAATCATTATTTGACTCCATAAAATTAACTATTTGCCTAATTATTTAATATGAGGCATATCTTTATCAAAGCTAACATTTTTATATATTTTTTTACCTTCTTTTTTACATAATTCCGCATATTTATCATCCCAAGATAATCTATAAGCATTATTAATATCAAGTCCCAGCAAATTAGTATAATATAAAGTAACATCCTCAGGATTCTTATCTTTACTCTTATTTTCTATTTCTAAAGCAACACCAAAAGGATATTCATCTACGCTTATTTCAATATCATCATTAATAAATACTGTTCTATATCTCTCATAACTCTCCACTAATGTAAAATGCATAACATTCTCTACAAGATATAAAAAGTTATCCACTTCCTCATATAAAATATGAACTTCAACTTCCTCTTCTTTATTAACCAAACTATTAGTAGTTGTAGGTAATCTTCTCTTCCAGCTAAGTTTAGCCTCATTTCTCTCATCATTAGAGGATATTCTAAATCTAAATCTACCATCAATTTCTTTAGAATAGAAATTGTATCTAGCATCACAATGATTAAATTGCATCGTTTTCTCGTAAGTTCTATAACCCTTTTGCAAATCACTAATATTAGATAATTTGTCTACCAAATCATCATACATATCACTAGGATAATAAAATCTAACTTCATACTCCATTTATTTACTATTCTCCCTTAAATCATATTTAATTTCTTCTAGAATATGTCCTATATTACCTTCACCAGCATACTTAGACATATCAAAAAAGTTATCATTAACATCTATCCATTCAAGTTTATTAACTTCTTCTATTAAATTAACATCATGCTTAAGTATTCCATAATAAACTTCTAACTCAATTTCCCATTTAACATAAGTAAACTTCATAAAATAAATTAACTCTATATCATCTTTTGTAATATTAGTCTCTTCCCTAAGTTCTCTATATGCTTCATTATAACCATCATCACTCTCTAATTTACCACCAACTAAGTTATATAATCCTTTATATGGATTTTTTTCTCTTTTACACATAAGAATTTTATCTTTATTCTTATTGTATACAACAATTATATTCATTTTCTTCATAAGTACACCACCATTACTACCCCAAATATAACATATAAAAATATCACTGTCAATAAAAAAAGAAAAACATCATACAATGTCTTTCAAACTAAACAATAACTAAACTTTTAACTTTAACAATATTTTTATCATTATATTTATTATCAATAAAAGACTTAACTACAGTAGCACTATTAATTAATATATCTCTAAAATCATTAATAAAGACTTCACAACTAAAAACTAACTTATTATTAACCTTATCATTAAATACTATCTTAATTTTATCATCATCATTAACAATATTATAATTACCATGAGCAATTGAATTTCTAATACCAGTTATAATAGCTTCATTAGTTAAACAATTAACATTATTATTATAATAAGTTTGTGCAAAAGATAAGCTATTTTCCGTAGCGGTATACAAAGATTGTAAAACATCTATTTTTTCAAATTCTGATTTTAACAATTCACTTATTTTCTCTATAGCTTTAATATTCTTTTTTAAAATAACTATATCCAAATTACTATTATAAATAGTAATCATATCATTAATCTTACTAATCTCTTTTTGAATTCTAATCTTTTCACCTAATAATCTAGTAATAACATTATCATTTAAATTAATTGTATTAAGCCTAATACCAGATAAATTTAACATACCATAATCAAGACCATCACTATTTAAATTACTATACTTATTATTATTCTTATATAATTCATCATTAGCATAAGAAAACAAAGAATTAAACATAGCAATTTCATTAGCAACATAATTATCATAATTAATATCTACTATACCATAATTATTAACCATTTCTTTTCCAATAACCATATTATCAGTACTATTACACTTATACATAGTATTAATTAAAACTAAATTTCTTAAATTAGTTTTAATAGCATTATTATAATTATTATCGTCAACTAATTTTTGCATCTCAATACCAATTAAATAAACTTGTGTACCATAATCAATATCATCTATCATAGTACTAGGCAAATCATCTAAAATATTATCAATATTAACATTTCTAACTCTACCATGATGACAACTAAAATTATATCTATCTTTAATTTCTTTTTGAAAATCATTAAATATCTTAAAATCATGACTAATCTTAAATTCTTTTATAAGTTCTTCTAATCTATTAATAACATAGCCCTCTATTCTTTGATTATCTTTTCTACTTAAAGAAAAATCAATTTCCTTAAAACTTCTAATAAATGATTTAAGTTCGAATCTATTTTTCATATTAGTACTACGACTATTATCAAATTTATTCGTAACAACAACATTTCTCTTATATTTATTACTATCATCAATTCCCATACAAGCCCATAAAGATGATATAACATAATTTGCTAAAGTATCTATATCAATACTAACATCATTATTATTAACTTTAAAAGTAACATTACCTTGTTCTAAATCAAGCACAAAATTACCATAGCTAAGTTTATTTCTAAGTGTTGCTAATATACTAGAAACATTTTTAAAAGTATAATCATTAATAGCATATCCATCTTTATTTTTAGAAGCTATCATTAAAATATTATCAGATAATTCTTTATTAGCAATTTCTGAAAAATATTTATTAAAACTATTAGTTTTATCATTAAGTCCCTTCTTAATAGAAGTCATAATATTACAAATACATCCCATCATAATAGCATTCTTATTCCTATTGTTTAATAAATTATCTTCATACATATAACTTTCCTCATTAGTATTACTAATTATATTCTTTAAATATAAATTAAATAAAAAATTACCATCAAAATAATTCATAACAGATTTTACATCACTCATAAATATTACCTCCCAAAAAGCCTCTACAATATATAGGATTATTATTTTTCTTAACTAAAGATTTAGCTTTGTTTAAATAAACAACATCTTCCCCTATATGTTCACAAAGTCTTTTTCTAAATTCTTTCATAAAGTCAATCCCACGAACCTCAAATTCCAAATACATATCCCTTAAAATATTATCACTAAATACAAAATCATCAAAATAATTATCTACTAAAAAAAGCATAAGTTCCATATCAAGTCCCTCTCTATTTTCTTTATAAGTAGATAACTTATAATCATATTCAATAGTATCAACTACATATATATTGCCATTACTATACAAAGTATTATATCTAAGATCACATATATTTACCCCTTTATCAGTAAGTAATCTAATATCCTTTTCAGCTCTTAGTATTCCCTTTTCTAAACTATTCAAATTAACCATTAAAGGATTAATAGTATTTAAATTCTTAGCCTTCTTATAAGGCATAACATATCCACATACCTTACCATCAACACTAATAATATCAGTAGGCCATATAAAAGTTTTATTTTTAATACCACTAAATTTAAGTAAATCATCTTTGCTAAAATAAATATCATCATCGTCAAAATATTCATGCAAAACCTTATAGACAATTCCATTTTTATTATCTAAATAACATATTCCTTGACTACCTTGACCCAAAAAAAATAAATTACTTAAAAAAGCATCAAAATATTCCTTATTAGTAAATTCCATACTACATCCCCCTACTAGCCGGTATTATACTACCATAAAATAAATAAAAAATCAACTTTTGATAAATAATTCCCATTATTTCACATAATCATTAAGTACTAAAAAAAATTACTATTTAAAGATTCTACTTTATAATATAATTTATTTATTGTTTATAATGCTTTTCACTCACAAAAAGTAGTGCTATATGCGTAATATCTTTTGTTATTATAACTCCTAAATTTTATTACTTTTATCATAAGTTTCATAGAAATCTCTTGTTTCAATTCAAGAAACATCTTATATAAATCTTTATAACATAAAAGCGACTTTTATTTGATTATATTATTTCTTCTATTTACCATTAAGGTACTTTATATCTGTTTCATTAAGTATTTTCATTTGAGATATTGCTATTTTATTAAGTCTAACAAGTCTCTCAGATTGATTTAATCCATCATTTATAAATACTGAATTAAGATTTTCTAAATTTGCTAAACATATTAATTCATTTATAGTTGCATGATCTCTAATATTGCCATCTAAATTCTTATTTATTTTTTTCCATTCTTTGGCGGTCATACCAAATAAAGCCATATTTAAAACATCAGCTTCTTCAGCATATACAAAATTAATTTGCTCTTTTGTTAACTCATTAGGTATTAAATTCTGTTTTATTGCGTCAGTATGTATTCTGTAATTAATTTTTGAAAGTTCACGTTTTGCATTCCAGCCAAGCTGCCTTTGCTCTTCAGACTTCAATCTTTCAAACTCTTTAATTAAAAGTAATTTAAATTTTGGGCTAATCCACATACCAAATTCAAAAGCGATATCTTTGTGAGCGTAAGTCCCACCATATCTTCCTGCCTTTGACATTATACCAATTGCATTTGTTTTATCTACCCACTCTTTAACACTAATTTTATAACTATTTAAACCCGCTTGACTTTTAATTATGGCGAATTCGCCATAATTAAAATTAGGATTATGAATTTCTTCCCAAATACCTAAAAATTCGATAGTATTTCTATTTCTCAGCCAATCAGATACAAAGAAAGCACCATCTTTAGATTTAAGCATATCTGTGATAGAAATATAATCTTCATCTTCTATTTTAAAGTAAGATATTTTTTGATTTAAAACTTTTAATTCTGCCATTTTCTAAACCTCCTGTTTTTATTTTCATGTATTATTTTTAACATTATATAGATATATTTTTTTACATATTTCCATTCTAATAAATTATTTATATAATAACTTATTTTACCAAATTAGTCAAGAAATAAAACAATTTAATAAATATATTATTTCACATAATCACTCAATATAAAATCTATTTTTACTCATATTACTAGATATATCATTTAAATATTTAATTCTATCTTCAATAGATAAACATCTAAGATTTTTTTCAATATCATTAAAAGATATTGTAGTATTATCTTTATTATAAATAAAATCATTACTATAATTATATTCATATCTATCTATATCATCATCTAAAAATCTATGACAATCATCTTTAATAAAGAAAATATCACTTCTTACCTTTTTAGCAGGACTACCAACATAAACACTATTAGAAGAATATTTCTTATTAGTAACCAAACTCATAGCCCCAATAACACTACCAGATCCAATCATAGTATTCTTAAGTATCATAACATGTTGCCCTATCCATACATGATCCCCAATATATACACTTTTACTATGATTAACCCTTTTTTGTGTATTAATATCATATATAATATGTGGATCACCAGTTCTAATACAAGTATCATAACTAACCAGACAATCACGTCCAAAGAAAACATTAGTTTCTTCAGATATAACAATTTTAATTCCCTTATTAATCCACATATTCTTACCAAAATATAAAGTAGAATTATTATATATCTTTACATCAATAGTAAGTTTATCATTAGTCTCACATAAATATACCAAAGAATTATCCCCTCTAAATTCAATACTAGAATTAACCAAAGTAATCTCATTATCTACATACAATATATTATTTTTACCAATAAACTTAATATTAGAATTATCTAAATTAATATTACCAATTATTTTGTTATTATCATCTATTATTTTATCCATATTATAACCTCCATAAATATTATATTGTGAACATATTATCTTTTTTTATAACTTTAATATCTATTCTCTTATCATTAACATAATAACAAATATCATCATCATAAATACTCTTCAAATATATACACCTACCAATAGGACTATTAAGAGATATCTCATTAATAAGAGAATCAGTATTAGGCAAATACTTTCCAGTTAATTTAATAGTATATTCCTCTTTATCATCTTCATCATATATAACCAAAACAGTAAGAATATCTCCAATATCAATTATATCATTATGATAATTCTTTCTATGAACCACCTTTAAATACTTTTCTTCTTCTATCATCTTATCAATTCTAGAAGCAATCTTTCTACTTTCTCTCATAGATTCTTCAAAAGCAAAATTATCATGCCACCCATCCCCTACACTAGAAGTATAACTCTCACTACCAGCGTTAGAATTAATCAAACTTAAATTTTTAAGTCTTTCTAATTCCTCATAGTATTGACATCTACCTTCATCATCAACTAATATTTCTTCCATATCATCCTCCAATCCAATTCTTTGATAACGCAAAAAAGCCACATATTAATATATGTAGTTTCATCGTGCTTATATATATAGATTTTTTCTTCGCAAATGTCATAATAAATATATACTAAATATCAAGTATTGTCAATACTAATTCTAGATAAAAGAAGAAAAAGCACCTATTTAAGGTACTTATCTATAATTTCAAATAATTTATCTTTATCTATAGGTTTAAGCAAATAACCATCAAAACCATATTCCAAATAATCATCATTATATTCATAATCATTATTTTTAGTAAGAAGAATAGTCTTAGTATTAAATGTTCTAATCATTCTTAATTTTTTCATAACCGTAATACCATCTAAAGGTTCCATATCTTCATCAATTAAAATCAAATCATACTTATCTTTATTTCTAATTTTATCTAAACATTCCTTACCAGAAGTAACAATACTAAGTTCAATATTAGTATCCTTAAGCATCTTAGTAAATATCTTACCACTAGAAACATTATCATCCACTAGAAGAATACTCTTCTTATCATATACACTTTCATATTTATCTAAAGCATCACCCATATCAGCAATCTTCTGATCTAATACAACTTTAATCGTAGTACCACGTCCATACACACTACTAGGAATAATAGTACCACCCATAAGTACAACAAGTCTTTTAGCATTATATAAATTATATTTAATATTAAGTTTCTCATTATCATTAACTTTCTTATTAAATATCTTATTAAGATCTATAGCTTTAATACCACTGCCAGAATCCTCTACCGTAATAACAAGTCTAGCTATATCCCTTTTAATAATAGTACTAACATCAAAATCAATAAAACCACTACTAGTATATTTAACACTATTATCAAGTATAATAGATAAAGCTTTCTTAAGTCCCATACTATCACCATATAAATATGGTGGAATATCACTAGCAATATTAGTTCTAAAACTAATACCCTTATCTTCAGCTTTCTTCTTATATATTTGAACTAACTCTTTAATAATAATCTTAACATTATATTTATCATTATAAATCTTAATATTAGAATCCATTTGAGAAATATCAAGAATCTCATTAGTCATAGTAGTAAACTTAGCAGTATTATTTTTAATCTCTCTAGCAGAATTACCAATATTAAGGACATTAACTTTCTTATTATCTACTTCCTCTAATATATCATCAGCAAAATAATCAATATCTTTAGTAATACCCCTAATCTCATTAGTCATATTATATAAGAACATACTCTTCTCTTCATTAGCATTATCACTAATTTCTTTAGCCCTATGTACTTCTTCAATTATTTGCATATCAGGATTCTCAATAGTATGATACATTAAGAATACAATAAAAGTTTCCATTGAAGTCATAAGAAGAAGTTCAGGATGTTGTTTTTGAATAATCATAACAACTAAACCTAATCCCATAAAAGCAAATATAGGTAAATACTTCTTATCCCTAATTCTCTTAATATTAGTGGATAATCTAATTAACCATACCGTTATATATACAACAGATACAATATACATAACATTAGCACTAGGACCATAAGAATAAATAGCCCCATCACTATTATGATAATACAAAGGTTTAATAATAATTATTATCAAAAATATTAAATATAAAATACCAAATAAGTTTATAATCTTATTAGCTTCACTCCTCTTATCTTTTCCATCTTTTATAGAAATAACAAATATATATACTGAGAAAAGCGTAAGCCAAGTCAAAAGATAAACTATATACCCCTTAGATACAAACGTATTTAAAAGTTCAAATCTATCAATATTTTTAATAGTAAAATAACTACCAATAGCCAAAAGTACACCTACAAAGTTAGTAAGCATAATCTTCTCAAATATTTTATTTTCTATACTACGAAGTCTACTGCTAGAAAAATAAACAATATTAATAAGCAAACTATAAAATAAACTATAAATAGTAAATATATTCATATATCACACCTCATTATCTCTTTTTAATTCTTTTTTTAACATCTTTTTGTACTTCCATAAAATCAATCTTACCAATATTAGTAAGTGGAAGACTATCTACAAAAGTATATTTATAAGGAACATCTCTTTCCGGTAAATTAACTGAGCATAATTCTCTAAGCTCCTTCTCTACTACTTCTAAAGGAGTAGTAATGTTGTCCTTAAGAACAACAACAGCCATAGGAAATTCACCCTGAGTAGTAGTATCACTAGGAATACCAACAACGCAACACTCTTCTACTGCACTATGTCTTTTAATAATATTTTCCATTTCCATTGGCCATACATTATGACCATCAGGCCTAATAATCATTCTTTTAGTACGTCCACATGAGAAAAGCACACCATCGCGAGTCATATAACCCCTATCCTTAGTATGTGTCCAAACAAGTCCATCACTATGCTTAATTTGTACTTCACGAGTTTTTTCATCATCTTTATAATAACCAGCCATACTACTAGGACCCGCTATACATATCTCCCCATATTCTCCATAACCAAGTTCTTCCTCAGTTCCATTAGAATCATCCTTAGGAAAAGCAAAGATTGAAATAATATTTCTAGAAAGTGGAACCCCAGCACTACCAAGAACATTACGCTTATTAAGTCTAGTGGCTACACTAGAATTACGTTCAGTAAGACCAAATCCCACGATAACATTCTTATCATAGCCATGACTATGTAAAAAATCATTAAATTCCTGCTCACTACCTTCAAGGAAATAATCCCCACCAGCAGAAATAGATTTAAGGAATCCAGAAAAATCAACATTACGCATTTTCTCACTATGCATAAGTGAAGTATAATGTGTAGGAACTCCAACAATATGATTAGGCTTATATTTAATAATATAATCAGCAAAACAATCAGGATCAAATTGTGGAATATTAATATCCTCTATACCTAAAGAAGGTGCCATAACAACTCCAAAAGACCAACCATATGCAATAAACTGTGGCATAATATTAAGAAGTGATTGCCCTTTTTCTAATCCTAAATCAGTATCCTTATATTGTTCACAAATAGAAATAACAGAATCATTAGTAAGCGTAACACTCTTAGGAATACCAGTAGTACCACCAGTAAGAACCATAGCAGCAGGCATATTAGGAGTATACCCTACCTCTTCTGCTACAGTATTGCGTCCAATATTAATAAAATCTTTAAAGTTTATATATAAAGAACCATAAGGAACATCAGGAATAACAAGACCTTTCTTTTCTAATTCCATATTAAGTTTTCTTTTAAATACAGGTCTAGCCAAAACAGGAATAGAATCCATATAAGAATTACATATAACCTTTTTAACATTAGAATCTCTAATAATAGTATCAATCTTAGGATAAGCAATATCAAGCATAACCAAATAATCAGAATTAACCTTATTCAAATTATCAAGTATTCTCTTAGCATTAGTTCTAGGATCAATATTATTAGCTACCGCTCCAATCTTATTAAGTGCATAATTAGCATATATAGTCTCAGGAAAAGTAGGAGAACAAATAGTAACAATATCCCCCTTCTTAACACCTAAAGCACTAAAAGAATTAGCTATCCTATCAACTTTATCAAAAAAGCCTTTAAAATTAGTCTTAAATCCATAATAATTAATAGCAGTATTCTCCATATTATCTACATTATTATCTTTAGCATAACGATAATAAGTTTTTTCAGGCAAATCTCTAGTATATACTTCACTATCATAATATTGAAGCCAAGGCCTATCCATACTAGGCATATTAGTATAAGGGCCTTGCCTCTCACCAGTAAGAAATGTTCTCAAATATTCATTTCTCATATTTTCTTCATAAATTTCTTCTTTTGTCATTAAAATCATCCCCCATTAAATAAAAAAGACAGCACAAAAACACGCCATCCGTTTACTATTCTGAATCTTTCTTAGAAGTCTTTATTTTTTTAGGAGTCTTCTTCTCCTCAGAAACTACTTCATTTACCTTTTTAGAAGTATCAGCACCCTTATAAAATCCACATTTAGGACATGCTCTATGTGATCTAATCTTAGCACCACAATTAGAACATTCAACTAATCCATTAGCGGTAATTTTATAATGAGTTCTTCTCATATCTCTTCTAGTCTTACTAACTTTTCTAAATGGAACTGCCATCTAACTCACTCCTTCCCTAGTAAATCCATAAATGGATTATTCTCTGTTTTAACCTCTTCCTCACTAATAAGTCTCCAGCCATCACCACTAAGAGAAATATTCTCATTCTTAGGATTAACAGCTTTAAGAGGAACTTCCACAAGAATATTTTGCCACAAATCTAAAGTAATATCAATACTTTTTTGCAAATTTATCCTAGTTTCATCAATTTTTTCTTCTATTTCACTAGTAAAATTATATTTATAATCCTCTAAAGTTATATCATCAGGTAATATCATATCACCACTTAAAGTACCACAAAGCTCATAACTATCATCAATAAGCTTATCAATATAACCTTGAAAATACACATTATCTAATCTTCTAATAGAACTATCATTAAGTAATTCCAAAGGAATATTTACTTCCCCATCAATATTAATTTTCTTATCATTAATATTAAGATCAAATAAATCTATAATCATAAAATTTCACCTGCCTAATAATTATATAATATTTTTAAAAAAATATCAACCTTTTCCTACATTTTTCTATTAATAACAATATTATCCATACTAATAGGATATATAAAATTAAAATAACTAAATATTCCCGAAGACTTAGATAATTTAGTAATACCACCATTTATAATTAAATGAATATTATTAATATCAATAGTACCTCTAGTATTATTAGAAAATAACTTCCCACAAGGAGAAACAATTCCCCTATTATTTCTAATAATCTTATCACCTAAATAAGGAATCATCCCATTATGCATATGCCCGCAAAATATAAAATTAAAATCTTTAAACTCACTTAAAATATCATCATCCGTCATATATATAGGAGAATGACATATAACAATTTTAACCTTATCATTATTCATATTACCAAACAATTTCTTATCCTCTTTAATTTTATTAAGTAATATATCTTTAGCTTCTTTCTTATAATCCCTATAATAATAATCACAACCAGCCTCTAACATATATATAATAACATTATCATCTTCATAATAACAATTATATCTAGATATAAACACATTATCTATTTTAGATAATTCACACCAAAACTCATCATTATCATCACATATATTATTACCATGACTTCTATCAGCAATATCATGATTACCCAAAGTAATAAATACCTTACACTTCTTACTAATATTTCTAATAAAAGAAGTAATCCTATTCTTTCTATCTTTATTAGTATATAGAAAATCCGTACTATCAATTAAATCTCCCGCTATACAAAGATATTGAACATCACTTATCTTACTACTAATTAAATCTAACTTCTTATCATTAAACCTATCAGAATAATGCAAATCTCCAAACATCATAATATTAATATTCTTATTACCAATATTATAATAATGTTTCTTAATTTCAATCATATTCCACCTCTAAAATAAAGGATAGTAATTATTCATCACTATCATTATTACTATCCTTTTTTATAAGTACTTCACGAGGCTTAGATCCATTTTGTGGTCCAATAATACCCCTCTCTTCAAGTAAATCTACAATTCTAGCAGCCCTATTATAACCAATACGATATTTTCTTTGAATTAAAGATGCTGATATCTTACCAAATTCCATTGCAAAATCAACAATATCATTATATAAAGGATCATCATATTCCTCTTTAGATTCATAACCATCATCATATTTACCACTATCACTACTTACTTCGCTCATATCTTCAGTAATAGAATGATCATAATTAGCCTTTTGTTGAGAAATAGTAAAATCAACAATCTTTTGAAGTTCCTCATCACTAACATATGCTCCCTGAATTCTAATAGGAACATTCTCTCCCATCGGTTTAAATAACATATCACCCTTACCAAGTAACTTTTCAGCTCCAGTTTGATCTAGTATTGTTCTAGAATCAATAGAAGAAGAAACCGCAAAAGATATACGAGATGGAATATTAGCCTTAACAACACCAGTAATAACATCAGTAGAAGGTCTCTGTGTAGCAACAATCAAATGAATTCCAGCCGCTCTAGCCATTTGTGTAATACGCATAATAGAATCCTCTACGTCTTTAGCAGCAACAAGCATAAGATCAGCAAGCTCATCTATTATAAATACAATATACGGCATTTTAACATAATCCGTGTTAGTTTCACACATCTTATTATAAGCAGAAATATTCTTACACTTAGTATCTTCAAATATCTGATATCTCTTTTCCATTTCTCTAACAATATTCTTAAGAGCAATAGAAGCTTTCTTAGGATCAGTAACAACAGGAGTAAGCAAATGAGGTACACCATTGTACATAGATAATTCTACCTTTTTAGGATCAACCATAACAAGTTTAACCTCATCAGGTCTAGTTCTCATAAGAATAGAAGCAATAATACAGTTAATACATACACTCTTACCACTACCAGTAGCACCTGCTATTAAAAGATGTGGTGTAGCATTAATTTCTGCCCATTTAACACTACCCATAATATCCTTACCAAGGCCAACAGCAAGTATACTCTTCTCATTAGGTTCTGGTAACTTAGATAAAATTTCTCTAAAAGAAACAGCCGAATTAACCTTATTAGGAAGTTCAATACCAATAGTACTCTTACCAGGTATAGGAGCTTGTATTCTAACATCTTTAGCAGCTAAATTAAGAGCAATTTCCTTTTGAATAGATAAAAGCTTATTAACCTTAGTACCAGCCTTAAGTTCAAGTTCATACTGTGTAACCGAAGGACCAATATGACATTCCTTAATCTTACCAGGAATCTCAAAATCACCAAGCACCCTCTCTAAAGTAGCAATATTCTGTTTAACAGATTCAACATTTTCCTTATCATTATTACCCTTACTAAGTTTAAGTAAACTAATAGGAGGAAGCTTATAATTAAGATTAATAGTAGGCTTCTCTACCTCTTCTACTTTAGGAGTAGAAACATCACTAGAAGTCTTAATAGGAATTTCCCTATCTACTATAGCCTCTTTTTCGCTAACCTTCTCTATATCCTTAGTACTAGAAATATGTATTCTCTCATCTTCTTCATCTTCATTCTTAGAAGTATTTTTTTCCTTCTTTTCTCTCTTAGGAAGCTTAATCTTCTTAAACAAGTCAATAATACTAGTATTAAATAATAATATAACACCAATAACAATCAAAGTAATAACAACAATCTTAGTACCATCTCTAAATAAACTATAAAACATAAAAGTAAAGATAGCCCCTATCATACCACCACCACTATTAGAAATAGCACTAGTACTCTTAAAAGCAACAAGTAAATTATTAAAAGTCTCAGTAATAATCTTACTACCCTCTTGTTCATTAAGAATAATATATTTCATATGTAGTAATATTAAGAAAGAGATAACAATAATATAAAAACCAATCCATCTCAAACTACCAAAATCAGGCATCTTTCTCTTTAATATTAAATACCCACCAAGTATTAATACACCTAATAATAAAAATATATAAATATTACCAACTAAAAAAACCGCAAAAGATCTAATAAATCCTCCCGCAGGCCCATATGCCCCAATTCCAATAATAGAAGCAAGTATAAGTATAATACCAACAACTTCATTACTATATTCAAATTTTTTCTTTTCTTCTTTTTTATTTTTCTTCTTAGCCATCTTATCAAATCCTTCTATATATCTTCTATATATAAATTATAACATTACTAAAATTAAAAGTAAATAATTTTAAACTCTAAAACAAAAAAAGACCTCATTAAAAGTCTTTTTCAATTTTTATATCATAAATACAACATTAACTTATATTTTTATAATTCACCTTTATAAAAGTATACTTTAAGAACATCATCAGAATATTTCGGCTTAGAAACATCTATATCAAGTACTTTACCAATATGATATATTAAAAACTGAGAAGCAATTAAAAGATCATATTCACATAAAATTCCATCATATTCACTTTCGATAATTAACATATTATCTCTACTTAAATAATTTAATAATTCTTTTTCATATAATGAAGCATTATTTGATTTGAAATATATATTACTTTTATTATTCAAATTTTCGTAATTAATAAATCTTCCGTGAGAAAAATTTTTCTTTTCATGTAATATACAATTAACAATTCCCGATTCAATAACTTTACTTTCAAAATCCACAGCAGCACATTTAGTATAATCGCCAGTAAATATATTTACGATATTACCATTATCAAACATGCTTATAATACTAGTATCTTTAAATTTTTCTTCAAAGAAGGCATTCCATTTTTTTATTGAATTTTCTATAAAAGTATTAATGTCTAAATTACTTCCTTTCATATTCAAATAATAATTTAAAAATATGCTAGCTGGGCTTACCGCTCCTTCAAAAGATAAAAAACCTCTTTCTTTTCCCTTATTAGAACTTGTACGATAACTAATTATATTTTTTTTAGATATTCCTGTTTTCAATACTATTTTTTGAATTTCACCTTTGGTAATTATATACTTATTAAGATTATTAAAGAACTTTGTTCCCTCAAATAAATCATTAGTAGTGCCAGAATAAGAAAATAATATTACTTTATCAATTCTAGAATTATTTCTATATTTAATATCCCTAGGCAACATCGCATACGTGTTACTCCCATATAAAGTATTAATAACAATCGAAGCAAACATACTAGCAGCAAAAGAACCTCCAGTACCCGTAAATATATAGTTTTCATTACTATTAAAATTAATATTATTTAAACAATTTAAAGCACCACTATTAATAGCATTAATTATTCTTACTTCCAAATTATTTATATTAATGTTACACCTTTTAATTTTTTTTCTAACAACTAAATCAAAATTATCACAAAAGCAATCATTACCATTTTTTTTAATTTTATATAACTTATTTAAATGCCCTCTTGCCCCCATTTTTTTGACTACCTTCGATGTCAATTTGACTGAATTCATATACCAGTCACCGAACTTATTTGAATCAAAATTCAAATTATTAATTATCCAATCTCTTATAACACTCGAAAAGAATGCATCACCAGCACCAGTAGAATCTACTTCTTCTGAAGATTTAGTCAAAGGAAAATCATATTCTTCATTATCATATATAAATTTTGCTCCCTTTTTTCCCATTGTTACAAGCATCAACTTTGTTTTTAATATTTTATATATTTGGATATCATCCTTAGCATTAAATCTATCTTTCAAATATTTTATAACTCTTTCATTAAAATTAATGATATCAAACTTATCTCTTATTTTATTAATTATTTCTTCATTTGATATTTCTTCAAATTCAAAATATTGTCCCAAATCTAATAACTTATTATTATTAACATTATCAATTATTATCTGGTTTTTAATATTTAAATTATCAAAAACTAAAATATCTTTGCATTCTATCTTGTGTATAATATCTGTAGTGTCAATTAGTGACTCATTATACCACCTTTTATTATTACAAAATGGACATCTCTTTTTTGAAGTAAAATCAAGACCATTATCTGTATCAAAATACGAAACATGAAAACATCTAGTACGAATATCATTTAACCTTTTTACATTAGATATATCAACATTTAGATCCTTTAAACTTTTTATAGCTATTTCCCCTTGTCTATCATCACCACAAACACCAAACACTGTCGTCGCAATTCCCATATTTGCCAAATTAGCCACTATATTATGAGATGTCATTCCTCCATTAACTCCCAATAGTTTACCATTTTTATAATAATAATCCAAGACTAAATCCCCAACACTTACTACTCTCATTTTTTTATTCTCCTTTTACAATTATAAACCTCACTATTTTCTTTATAATCGTGATTTTTTATTAAACATTCAATAATTTTCTCCCTGTTCAAATCAAATATACCTAATGAATCTAAATATGAAGTTTGTATTTTTTCATCTACCCAACTATAAGGACTACAAAAACACAATCCGGTCACATAATCAAAAAACAAATTGAAGTCAACTGCACCATGTTTTTCCATAAACATTTGTTCAACACGATTTATACTTGGATATCTAACAATGCTTATATTTGATGTGTTTATTCCTATATCATATAAAGAATTGATTGATAATTGCATTGTCTTACCAGTAAGAATGTTATCATCTAATAGTACAATATTATTAGTATCTATTTCACCGATTTTAGATAAACCGCCATAATTATTAATATTAAACTTTCTCAAATCAATTAATTGCTTATTTTTATATCCTGAAACTTTTTTATCGAACTTTAATAATAAGATATTTTTAATGTTAGGATTAACCACTTTATATATAACTGGCAATTCTAAGCCACCATAACAAGTACCACAAACTCCAAAGTCATTTTTACATTTATTTTTATCAAAGTCCAAACACATAGTTATATAATTTTCAGCAAAATTATCTATTTCTCTATATGCTCTATATTCTTTCGAATAATCTTTTTCTTTATCTGCTTTTAAAAAATTATAAAATTCATTGCTTATAATCACGTTAGCCATATTAAGAATTTTCTTTATATCTGTAACTTGAAATATAAAAGTATTATCAAAACAAATATCTGCCATTAATTTTTCATTTAAATAAAGAACACTATATAATTCATTTATATACTCATTTTCTCTTGAGTTTATATTTATCAATATACTTTCGTTAGGATACATCGAAATTAAATTATGATTTATTTGCAGTAACAAGATATTTCTAATATTATCTAATAAACCAAGTATAAGTTTTTTACTAATAATGTCAGTGTAATCATATTTGATATTTAAAGCGTAAATAGCATTTTTTAAGAAAAGCAATGTATTTTCATACCATTCTTTAACATTTTCTTTTGATGTATAATCATTTCCACATTCATTATATCTGTTAGCCAAAAAATAATAGTATACTTTTGAACCCCTTAATAAATAATTAAAATTATCTCTTAAAGAATAAAATAATTTATCATCACTATTAATTTCAAATAATCTTTTTAACGGATTATTATTATCCAAGATTTCCCATTCATGCATCGGAATTTTTATACTTCCGCTAGAAGAGTCAAACAAATCATTTATTCCATAAACCGTATTAAAATTATTATTAATCATATTATTATAATATATCAAATACTTGTTTCTTCCATGTACTATATCATATTCTATTTTTGCATATTTTTTTACATATTCCTGTTTATCCGCACTCTCTAAGCAAATTGTTGGCAATATCTTTGCGCTTTTAATCAAAAACAATGTTGCTTCTACACCTTTTAATATTTTATTATTTTCATCAAAAATTGGAAAACATCTATCAACCATATTACTAGTCTTATCAACACTATACCCCTGTTGACAGTTTAACATTGAATAATCATTACCTATTATGTCACCACAATCACCAATTCTTATCATTGAGCCTTTTGGAATTCCAATTATTTTTTCAGCTTTTTCAATAGCAACATCCTTTTTCGTCGTTCCTATTTGAATTACTGTTCTTCCTTTGTATATTCCTCTTGTTATAGTCAAGTTATATAATTTGTTATTTTTTATAGTTTCATTAATAATGGTTTTTAACGATTCCACTGTCTCTTTTTCATCATTTAACAATATAAAACGAACATTTAATAACCTTTTATTAACAGAATCCTCTGAATACGTCATATCACATAAACTATTTAAATGAAATTTGTCTGCATAATCAATTATATTTTCATTAAACTGTTTTAACTCATTTAATTCTTTATCTGTTGATATATAAACACTACTATCAAACATATTACCTTTTAAAGTATAAAACAATCTAGCACCATCGTTTGTTAAAGCATAAGTTCTCTTTAGTTCACTAGCATTAACTTTATATATGTTTACCAGTTTATAATATACGTCGTTTTTCAAATCATTTAATCCAGTTTCACCTCTTCCAGTAATAAATACCACTGGTATTTTTCTTTTCAACAATTCTGCTATCATTTTGATAGCTCTCTCATCAATTTTTTTAGAGTCATCCATAGTTAACGTTCCATCTATATCAAAACATACAGCATTATATTTTTGTTCCAATGATTCTCGATAATTGTCAACTATAATATTCTTATCGTTCATAAACTCACCTCTTTAATAAAAATTCCAAACTTCTAACCTTAGTTTTACTATTATTATCTAACTTATCATCAAAAAGTAAGCCTTGCCCATCATGTTCTATCCATCCATTGATATTTTTTTTCGAATCATCAATTAACAATTGATGATTTGGAATTACAACTTCATGCTTTTGAATCCCAGGTGGAACAAAAATTATTGGAGAATATATATGCCTATTTTCTCTCAAATCTTGAACCTTTATTTTCATCTCCTTTAAACTATGAATTTTAGTCAGTATTGCTATTTTTCTTTTCATTTTTTCCAGCTCTCTAATTATTTCTACTGAATCATTAATTGACTTCGCATCTTTGATAATAGTTTCCCATTCACCATCTATTTCATCAGCTAAAGAAAAATATTCATCAAATTGATTACTATCTTTATGATTTAAAAATCCCATTTCTTCTTTTCGTTTTAACATTCTTTGTTCTGAGTCTATAATAACACCATCACAATCAATAAAAGTATAATCATCTCTCATATCATTTACCTCCTAAAATAATTGTATTACTTAATTAGGAAATATAATGTCTTTATTATTTAAAATAAACCATTATTATGGTTACTTTTCATTCATATTTAATATCTTATCCAAGGAAAAATGTCTAATTGCCCCTCTCAACTTACAAAAAGCCGTAACATATATATTATTTTCAAATTCAAATACATTTATTGGAATTATTTCTCTTTTTGTTATTTTACCCGAAGAACCCAAATAATCTATTAATAAATTATTTTTGTTATTTATACAATTATTTATAATTTCCACTTTCTCATCATTTTTACTAATTAATACATTAACATCTTTATACTCAGATAGCACTTTATTAGAATTATAAATAGAATGAAGTTTTTTATTAAGTTCAATAAAATCTTTATTTAATTCATTATCATTTATAGTTACTTCATTTTCTATTCTATCTAATACTTCCAAATCGTATTTATTAAAAAAATTAATATTCATAAAATTATTTTTATTTATAAAATAACCACCACCTGGTCCTTTAAATGATTCTATTATATATCCAGCCATTTCTAACTGTTCTTTATAATTTCGTACCATTCTCTCAGTAACACCGAGTTCCTCACTTAATTCTTTTACAGAGTAAACTCTACCATTTGATAATAATTTCATCATTAAAAGAGCATTTGTTATCTTACTCATAGTATAATACCTCCATGTTTCCTTTTGAAGATATTATATCACAAATATTTTAATTTTTATAACTTTTTAAATATTCTATAGCCATATCCAAAGCTTTTCTTCTAGGACTTAACTCTAATTTTTCTTTCATAGTTATTTCCGCTAATGTTTTACCATTTGGTAACTCAAAAATTTCATCAAAACCAAAACCATTATTTCCTCTTACATTCAAACTTATTATTCCATCTAAAGTATATTCAAAAGTCTTATCAATTTCTTTTCCTTTTATTGCAATAACCGTTGTATAATGACATTGTCTTTTGTTCTTAGGTATATTTTCTAACCTCTTTAATAATTCTAAGTTTTTTATATGATCATCCGCATTCATCCATCTTGCAGTGTGTACACCCGGAAAACCATCTAATGCATCAATAGATATACCAGAATCATCACCAATACAAATATAGTCCTCTCCAATTTCTTGATATAAACAATTTACCTTTTCCCTTGCATTTTCACTAAAAGTCATTTGATTTTCAGTAACAATAATTTTTTTACCTAACTTTTTTTCCATTTCGCTAATAGATAAAATATCATAGTCATTAAATATTTCTTTAATTTCTCTTATTTTTCCATTATTATTACTTGCAGCAACTAATATTTTTTTACTCATATTTAAAACACCTCCTTAGATTTAATATATCTTATATATAGGAAATATTTCGTCTTTACTATTTTATTAATAAATAGAAGACTACCCCTCATAGTCTTCTATTGTTTTTCTTATAATATCTTTCAAATAATTACTAGTATAAGTAGCTCCACTTATCGTATCCAAATTATCTAAATTATCCTGATAAGAAGTAAGTTTATTTAAATAATCATTATCATAAATCATCTTAGTATAAGTCTCATTACTCTTAATAACATCTATCTTAGTAATCTTATTACCAGTAAATACAATTTTAAGTTTTAAACTACCATTACCAGCATATCCCCTACCACGTACTTCATATATAGTATCAGTACCACTCTTTACTTTAGATAAAACTTCAAAACTATCATCAAGTGGCTTATTAGTAATCTTAGAACTAATAACAAAAGATATAGGTATAATACTAAGTATAAAAACTACCATAATAATATTTCTTACAATATTCTTATTATATAATATTGTAGTAAAATAATTAATAAAAATAGTACATATATTAAGAATTAATATCGAAATAAGTACTCCTTCAGGAAGTGGAGTCATATACCTAATAATCATAGTAACAATACCAAGTATAATACCACCTATTACCTGACCCCTATTACTAATAGGAGTAGTAACCGGATCAGTAGCCATAAGTACTGCTCCAAAAAGCAAACCACCTGATAAAATATTAAATAATACAAACCAAAGTCCAATATCCTTAATAATACAAAGTATCAAACTAATAACACTAACAGTCAAAACATAACTAATAGGAATTCTAACCTTTATATACTTCTTATAAGCTAAATATATAAATACTAAAATAATAAGAAGTGAAGAAGTCTCACCAATAGATCCAGGAATACTACCAACAAAGAAATCAAGTAAACTACCATATGGTTTAACCAAATTATCATAGGAAATGACATATCCACTAGCAGTCATATTAGCAAGAGGAGTAGCAGAACTTATCGTATCTACTTCATAATTATTAAGATATCCCCCATTATAAGAAGAAAATATAACTGTAACAAAAAGAGCCCCCACTAAAGCAGGATTAAATTTATTCTTACCAAATCCTCCCATAATAACCTTAGATAAACTAGCTATAAAACTTCCCAATATTAAAAGCCATATAGGAGTATTAATAGGAATAATAAGACTAAGAAATACTCCTGGTATAATAGCATAACTAGACGTAAATAAATAATAAAAACTTTTCTTATCTCCTTTAATAAAATAATATAAATATTCAGTAAATAAACAAACAATAGCCCCAATAGAAGCAAATAAAAGTGGTTTAAATAAAAGATATAAACTACCATATCCCTTAATAGTAGGATAAATACCATTCTTATAAGTAGCAAACAAAATAAACAAAACCAAAATTACAAGAATATTATACATAATATTAGTAGTATTATCTTTACTCTTTAAAAAAGTCTTCTTACATACCTTAAATTCCATTATTCATTCACCTTCTTCTTAGCTTCACGAACAAACTCCCTAACCTCAATTTTAGATGGACAAATATAACTACAAAGACCACATTCAATACATTTAGAAGTATCAAGACATTTAAGTTTATTCTTATCATTAATAGAAGTCATAATAAGTACCGGAGATAATCCACTAGGACATACCCTAGTACATTTACCACAATTTATACAAGGTAAAACCTTATTATCAAAATCACTTACAACTAATATAGAATTAACCGAAGCAGTAATAACCATATCATCACTAGGTAAAGAATTACCCATCATAGGACCACCTGCTATAAAAATAGGATTCTTAATTTTCTTATATTCATTAAAATTAGAAATAACATCACTAGCTAAAGTACCAACTTTAACCTTAACATTACATTTCTTCTTAATACCACTACCACTAATAGTAATAACCCTTTCACATAAAGATTTATTTTCCTTAAGCATCTCATATATAGCATATATAGTAGAAACATTACTAACAATAATCCCCTTCTCACTAGGATACTTATCATAAGAAATACCAAGAGTATTTAAAACAACCAATCTTTCCCAACCATTAGGATAAAAATCCATAGTAGAATAAATACTAATATTAGGATAAGTACCAATAAACTTATTTAAAGCATCTATATATCTAGTATTAGACTTTTTAATAACAATAATAGCTTTTTCAATACCCATAATATCTAAAATATTATCAATACCCTCAAGTATCTCTTCACTATAATTATAAATAATAGCTTTATCGCAAGAAATATAAGGTTCACACTCAACAGCATTAATAAGTAAATACTTAATACCATCAGCACTATACTTAATAAAAGAAGGAAAACCACTACCACCAAGACCAACAATCCCATTATTTCTTAAATCATTAATAAAATCATCCTTAGAATAATTATCCTTTCTATTACCAATAACCCTATTTTTTCTAACCTTCTCCTTATAATCATTAGAAATAACAACACAATCACATTTAATACCATTCGAAATAAACTTAGTATCAAAGCCAATAACTTTACCAGATACACTACTATTAATACCAAAGTCAAGTTTTTCACATCTAGCTATTATATCTCCCTTATATACATAATCACCAATCTTAACCAAAGACTTATAACTATTACCATTCTTATCCATAAGAGGAATAAATATATTAATTGGTTTATCATACTTTTCTATAACATCAGATAACTTACTACTATTAATATGTACTTTTTCCATATCCATTCTCCTCTACTATATAATAACATAAATAGAAAAAAAAAGAAAGAATTTATTATTATCTTTCTTTCACTCTAAATTTATCCATACTAAATAGTTTAATTTCCATCATAGCCATATTATAAACACGTAAGCACTCATCACTATTCTTAGAACTTAATAATTTAGTAAAATAATTACTAATCATATATTGATAATTACTACTCCCCTTTTCAAAATTACTTCTTACTTTATCCTTAAAATCATTAATAAGTCTAGCTTTAATAGCAAGTTTACCATTTTTATAATTATTAATATCAACTTCCATAATAGTAACAAAATCTTCAAAATGTTTGATAGCTTCCTCTCTAGAAGTAGATTCCATAATTAAATCAGTAAAGAAAGAAAACCTCTTGTAAAAAGTATCAAGTAAAAGTTCCAAATCAAGTATAACATCCTTATCTATTAAATAATTATTATTATAATTAACACTAATAATATATTTAACCAAAGAAGAATCAATCTTCTCAATACCATCAAAATACCAATCTTTCATCTTTTTACAACATTCACATTTAAATAAATATAATTCAATAATTTCATTATATTTATCAATATCCTTTTCAATATCAGAAACACTGCTTCCACCAGTTAAAGCCTCATTATACTTATTTTTTACTTTAGCATTATATACAGCCCTATACTTCTTTTTACTAAAATTACCATCTAATCCAAAAAAATCCAAAGCTTGTTTTTCATCACTATTCATTTTCATATCTCATTCTCCTACATAAATGCTAAATAACTAATAAAACATATATATATAATCGTAAGTATAAGACCATTTACCTTATCTCTAGAAGTAGACTTATCAGGTACACCAACCATCATAGCGGTAAGAATACCACCAACCAAACCACCAATATGAGCTGCATTACTAATACCAGGAACCATAAAACCAATAATCAAGTTTATCAATATAACCTGAATAACAGAATTCTTAATAGTACTACCTAAGTAAGCACGATAATAATATCCAAAATACAATAAAGCTCCCAAAAGACCAAATATAGCTCCTGATGCTCCAGCAGAAATAGTATTATGACAAAATGCTAAAGACAAAATACTACCACAAATACCACTAATAAAATAAATAATTAAATATTTAACTTTACCAAATAAATTTTCAACACTATTACCAACAATATATAAAGAATACATATTACAAAGCAAATGTGCAATACCAATATGTAAAAACATACAAGTAATAAGTCTATAATAATCACCTGCTTTAGTCAAAGCATCATAATTAGCGCCAAATTTTAATAAAGTATAATTATCCGAAGAACCATTACCAAATATATACATAGCAATAAAAATAATCACACATAACAATATCAAAATATCAGTAACAACTGGCTTTTTTAACGAAAATAATTTTTCAGCCTTCTTACTTCTAATCTCATTATTCTTATTAATATTATCACTAACCTTTATAAAATATTCAAGTCCATCTTCCTTTCTTTCCGTTTTTTCTACAATATCAGGAAATACATTAGTAAGTTTAGAATTATTAATATCTTCCTCACTAGAAATATGAACATCATTATCTGAAAGTAGTTTATCATCTTCAATATCCATATATATATTCAAAACCTTAACATTAAAAGATAAAGTTTTCTTTTTAACTTGTTTAATTATTCTACTAAGTTTAAATCTATCAAAATCTAACTGCTCTTTATTATGAATATGATGTGAAACAATTCTAACTATCTTATAACTACTATCTAAATTTTCAAGCCAAATTTCATCATTTAAACCATGTATAATCATAGGATTATAATTCTTTTCAGTAATAAAATAATTAATTAAATTCATAACTAACAAATCATCACTTTTAAATACAGTCTCTTCCATTACAACCTCCACATATAATATTATACTCGAAAACATAAAATAAATAAAGTATTTTTTCACAGCATTGCATTTTATTAATATAATATTATAGAAAGGAGACTATCAAATGTATAACAATATATATCGAAAACCAATAAATAACAATCGATTTATCGGCGGAGGTTTTTTTGGACCATTTATTTTAGGAGGAATAACCGGAGGCCTATTAGCCCCAGCTTTTTATCCAAGACCATACCCCGTATATAATAACTACTATCCACCGTATGGACCATACCCATACCCTTATTATTAAAACACAAATAGTGTTTTAATTTTTCTAATTATATGATAAAATATAAGTATGAAAAAGTTTAATATGATTGATGAAAAATTTATATGTGAAAATTGTGGTAAAGAAGTACAAAAACTTGGTTATACAGCCAGAGACCATTGCCCTTATTGTTTATATTCCAAACATCTAGATATAAACCCTGGAGATAGACAAAATAAATGTAAAGGATTAATGAAGCCCATAGGAATAGAAAAATTTAAAAACAGCTATAAAATAATTTATAGCTGCAATAAGTGTAAAGAAATACATAAAAATATAATGGCTACAGATGATAACTTCAATAAAATAATTGAACTATCAAATATTAATAACCTCTAATAAGATCACTAATATATGGAAGTAAGAAAACAAATACAAGTAATATTACCACAATTAAAAAAGCAATCTTAAATTCAGGACCAAGATTCAAAGTCATGGTCTTTTTTTTAGACTTATTATTACTACCTATATAAGTCTTAGTAACATTTTCACTATAATTATTATATAAATTATTATCAATAACATTATTATTATTATAATTACTATTAACTACATTATTACTCTCAATAGTAGGACTAGCTTGAATATTATTATTATTACTATTAATCACAGTATTACCATGATTACTACTATTAGTAGTACCACTTTGAATATTAACATTCATCATACCATTAAAATTAGCATTAGGAGTATCAATATAAGTATTCATATTACTAGTAGCCTTATAAGGACCAACACTATTATTATCATCATTACTATTATTCATATTCTTACCTCCTTTCTAAGATAAAAAATTTAGGTATTAACCTAAATTTATAACTGCCAATTACCAGAAATATTGCCATTTTGCATATTATTACTTTGATTGACATTAGGATTACCAGTTACAAAATTGGAACCATTATTAACAAAGTTAGAATTAAAATTATTAACACCCTGACTCTGAAAAGCACTAGGTTCATTAACATTATTATTAACCATACCATTATTAGTATTATTATAATTAAACTGATTCATATTTTCAGTAGGTATTGTATTAGATACAACAGGTTGTGGAACAACCGGAGTAACATTAGGAATAGTATTATTAACTTCAGCATATCCATTATTTACAGGAGCCTCCACAGGATGACTACTTACAGGCGTAGGCGGAGTAACAGGACTAGGAATTTCTGTATTTGTACTAACATTAGGAATAACAACATTTCTAGGTTCAATCTTAGGAGTCTGCTCTGAAGCAGGAATAAAGAAAGAATCAGAAGGATTGCTAGCATTAACACCATTATTAACTTCAGGTGTAATACTATTAATAGGATTAATATTCATACCTTGATTACTATTAACTTCAGGTGTAATACTATTAATAGGATTAATATTCATACCATGATTATTGTTAACTTCAGGTGTAATACTATTAATAGGATTAATATTCATACCCTGATTATTATTAATTTCAGGTGTAATATTACTAATAGGATTAATATTCATACCCTGATTACTATTAACTTCAGGAGTAATATTATTAATAGGATTAATATTCATACCTTGATTATTATTAAAACTATTATTCATATTATCATTATTATTAAAATTTGAAATTGGACTAACATTCTGATTATCAAAATTATTCATCATATTATTAGACATTCCATTAACATTCATATTACTATTAAATCCATTATTCATATTATTATTAAAATCAGGAGTAGCATTAAAACTATTATTACCCATATTCATACTATTGACATTATTCATACTATTCATACTATTAAAGTCCATATATTGTGAACTATTGCCATCTTCATTAGACGTACTAACCTCATCTAACTTTTGTCTCTTCTTACGTTTATTTTTAGCATCAGCTAAAAAACCTATTACTGTAATAAGTAAAATAATTAAAATTGCCAAAACCCACACATAATATTCCAATAAAAAATCTACTACTGCATCAAATTGCATTGCTATTCCTCCTTATTCTTATCTACAACTAGAATATCATAAAACACTCAAAATTGCAACTAATATTTATTTATTATTCAATATTTTTATCTACAAAACTTAAACTCTTTTTAGAAAGTTCAAGAGATTCCTTATACTTGCCACGCTTAAATAATTCCTCAGCCTTAGATAAAGCTATATCAATTTCTTCATAAGTACTTCTATATCTATTACCATATACAATAATTTTTTCTGCAGAATTAGCAAGTTTAATCATATCATTAGTCTTATTATATATTTTAAACACCAAATCTCTAGCAGTATCAACTCTAATATTTAAGATCTTAATAACAATCGGTTTTTTCTGTAATTCTTTAACAATTTCCCTAATTGCATCCTGTGCCTCATTAAGTTCAATATAATAACTACTAGGAATAACCGGTATTTTATAACTCTTAAGACGATATTTACTTTTCTTAAGTAAATCCTCAATAGTGGCAAGTTGTTCTTTTGCTCTAGATTCATCATCCTTCATACTAGTAATGGATCTAAGTTGATAATCCAAATCATCTTGAAGTCTAGACAATTTAAGTGACAAACCATCAAGTTCATCAACCAATTTAGAATAAGCAAAAGTTTTCATTTTACCCTGCTCCACCAATATCTTATAATCCTTATTAATACGTTCCAAATTCTTATTTAAAAGACTAAACTTATTAATATCTTCATCACTTAAATTATAATTATATTTAATATCATCTATTTGTAAATAAATATCCCTAACAACCTTATTTATATTTTCAATATTATATCCAAGTTCTTTAACATTCTGTTTAAAAATATCTTTGCACTCTTTTTCCTTATCAAAATCATTATATAGACCATTAAAATACTCAATAAAAGTCTTAAGTTCAATAACAGCATCGCCCATCTCTAATTTCTTCAAATTATTCATAATATTATCAATCTTATTCTTAATTTCCTTAATATTATATTCAACATTCAAATAATCTAAAGGATAGCCATCTCTCTTCATACGATAATAATAAGTAGTAGCCTCTTCAATCTTATTAGGAATCATAACAGTAGCCATAAGTACAATCGTAGGGGCATCAAGAAGAATCTTTCCTAAAGCATCTATTTTATCATTCAAAGATGCAATTCTTTTTTCTACAGACACATAATCATTATTATCCATAGCCTTTTCAAAATCTGCAAACAAACTATCAATATCATTAAATTCTTTTTCTATATAAGGAGCAACATCACCATATTCCTTATTAGTTCTATCAAATTTAGCCTGCTGTTCACGATAAACAATTTTAAGCTTAGTAATAAGTGTCCTATTTCTTTCTTCAGAATTAGTAATAAGCTTTATTTCCTCTAATAAAACATCAGTTTTCTTCTTAAGAAGTCTAAGTTCCATCTCAACATCAGCAATCTTCTTTATAGCCTGTTTATATTCTTTTCTATCAATTAAAAAATCAGCATCAGATATAGAATCAGTAAGTTCTGGAATTTTCTCATCCCTAATAAATTTAAAAGTATTATCCCAATCATTTAATTTTTCTTTTAAATTATCAGTTTTAATAAGTTCCTTAACCTTAGTAATTTCACTAAGTACAGGAACTCCTAATAGACTATTTTTTTCTATATCTAATTCTTCAATTTCTTTTTTATATTTTTTACTCTGTTTACCTTTTATAACAGCAATAGTAATAACTATAAGGATAATTGCCAATATTAACGCTGAAATCGTAATCATAAAAACACTATCCATTACTATCACCTCTCCTACCTATTATCTATTCTACCACAAAAATAATTTTTTTAAAATAAAATTATCAAAATTAATAATAAAAGTTTTTTAATAAAAATAAAAAAACCATTAATTAATACATTCCTTGTATCTTCTTAATAGTCTCATTACTAAGTGAAGCTATATTCCAATTACCATCCTTATCCTTTTTAACATCAAAATCAATAGTATAAGTAACCTTTTCTTTTTCATTTTCCAAATTATTAAGTTTAGTATTATTATATTCCTCTATAGTATAATCATTCCTATTTTGATAATAATTATAGGTATCATTTATTGCTTTTTTATAATTAATAACCTTAATTTCAGTACTAATAATAGCGGTATCACCATCAATTCTTTCATCCCTTATATCATAAGATAAATTACTATATTGTTTTTCTAATAATTTTTTATATCTATCACTTTGTTCACTAGTCAAATTCTCATCTTTAACAACATCATTAATACCATTTCTAACATCACTATCAAGTCTTTGATATTTACTAAATAATTCCTCAACTTTAGAAGTAGGACTATTAGATAAAGAACATCCAACTAATAAAAGTAAAAATATAAATATCGATATAATCTTTTTCATAAAATCATCTCCATTTATATTTTTACAATATTTACTAAAATTATACTAAAAATTATAAGTATTAATAACATCAATAACAATATCTTTACTATAACCTTGAGTAATCAAATGATTAAATATTTTATTTTTTAAACTAATACCACTATATTTTTTATTACATCTAATATCCTTATCAATAATCTTTTTAATCCTATCAATAATAACATTCCTATCAATATTTACAATATTATTATTAATAATATTATTATCAACACCATATCTTTCAAGTTCTTTTCTTATTTTATAATCACCCATCATCGTAAAATTAATTTTATCATTGATAAATGCCTTAGTAAATCTATCATCATCTAAGTACTTATATTTAATAAGTCTATCTATAGCCATATCAATATAACTACTATTATCACATTTCTTAGATAAATAATCCTTTATTTCCTTAATACTACGTAATCTAACATTAATATATTTAATAGCCATATTACATAAAGATATAATATCATTATCACTTTTAATTTTATTATATAAAACAGTATCTATTTCCTTTTTTAATAAAAGTTCATTATCCGTAATAACATTCTCATCTAACGTTAATACCTCTCCATTAGATAAATAAACATTATAAATATTCTTTTTAACAAGTTCATATCTATCTATCTTCATAAAACCTCCGTAAGAAAAAAGAAAGTATTATTCATTTTCACTTTCTTTAAATTTTCTTTTTTGCTCAAGCATATACATAGTAATATTATCATCTATTTCAGATAATGCTCTAGGATCAATATTAGATAATATTACCTCTTCTTTAACA
Organism: uncultured Bacilli bacterium; assembly: GCA_934098435.1. Lineage (GTDB taxonomy): Bacteria > Bacillota_I > Bacilli_A > RF39 > UBA660 > CAG-302. The sequence continues at coordinate 1,453 of CAKOOV010000008.1, read as the reverse complement.
GTATCAATAATTACTTTTCCCCATATAATACCATTCTTAATAGTCAAATCATTAAACATTTCTGGAGTAATCATCCTAAAAAAGTACCCAAATATTAATCTCTTAGTAACTACTATTAACCTCTTATCAGTTAAAACAATAATATTAGTATTTACAATTTCATAACTTTGATAATTCTTTTGTGCTGCAAAAACATATTTAACTTCCTCATCATCATCAATAAATTTAGCAGCAACCTTAGCATGACTTTTTAACCTAAAGGCAATAGTAAGAGGATATTTCTTTTTAAATTTTTTTACTTCTTCATAAATCTTATTCTGCATCTTCATTTACCACAAAGTTCTCTTTTACAAAATTTACAAGTTTTTCTTTCTCAACATATCCACCGATAGAGTCGATAACAGAATCACCTAACATAAATAATGTAGTTGGAGTTCCCCATTGATTATTCTTTAAATAACTATTAGATTTAGCTAGTTCAGTATATTCTTCTTCTGATAAATTACTAAGATTAATATAATTAATAGGTAAATTATATTCATCAGCAACTTCCTTAAGTATAGGTTCATACATTTCACAATAACCACAACCATCTTTAACTATAACTACCAAGAAAGGTTCATTAGAATCTATCTTTTCTAAATAATTAGAATAAGTAATTTCATTAAATCCAGCATCACCTTCCAAAGCAACAGGAAGTTCAATATCTAATTTAGTTTCCTTATTACCAGTAACAATAGCGGCTACTATAAGTAGTACTACTACTAAAACAACAAGTAAAATATCCTTTTGTTTAGCAGTTAAAGATATTTTACTTTTACTACTAGTCTTTTCTTGTACCTTTTCTTTTTCTTTCTTTTCAAATTTAGGAACCTCAATTTCAGATATTTCCTTTTTTATATCTTTTTTAGTCTCACCTTTTTTATTATTTACCTTTTTAGCCTCTACCTTCTTATTTTCACTTTTAGTAGTTACTTTAGTATCTTTTTTTACATCTTTATTAGAAGTAACTTTTTTACTATTAGTATTAGCTTTAGGTGTATTCTTTTTGTTTTTATTTTTTGAATTTTGATTTGCCATAATTCATATACCTCCTAAAAATAAGTTTACACTTAAACCCCAAAAAAATCAAGTATTTATATATTTTTTATATCTATTTTTAAACATTTTAAATAAAATGAGTATTTTTTTGTTTTTTTTCGTTTTTACTATTGACAAAATTCAAACTATCGCTTATCATATTAATCACCAGTTCGATTTAGGCGAATTGGTGCTAGTATCACACTAGCCAACCCCTTTTTATTCTTTTTGGGAGACTGTTCCTTAGGGGGTCAGTCTCTTGTTTTTTTTATTCAAAATAAAAAGTCTCGTTATTGATGAAGTTGTAATATAAAAGTGGACATAAAAAAAGATGTTCCACTTTTTGTTTGATATAATTAATTATTTGATATAA
>CAKOOV010000007.1 GCA_934098435.1 uncultured Bacilli bacterium | reverse complement strand
TTTAGATGTATCAAACTTTGATACATCAAAGGTAAAGCAAATGAGTGATATGTTTAGAGGTTGTTCTAATTTAACTAGTCTAGATTTATCTAACTTTAATACATCTAATGTAACAGCCATGGCTGATATGTTTGGTGAATGTTCTAAATTAACTAGTCTAGATTTAAGTTCGTTTGATACTACAAAGGTAAATGACATGCAAAATATGTTTTATGGTTGTAGTTCACTTACAAGTTTAGACTTATCAAATTTTGACACATCAAATGTAACAAGCATGAGGGAAATGTTTTATGGTTGCAAATCATTAACAGATTTGGATTTATCAAGTTTTGATACATCAAAAGTAACTGATATGAGAAATATGTTTTATAATTGTAATAATCTTATAAACTTAAATTTATCAAATTTTGGTACTTCAAATGTAACTAATATGAATAACATGTTTCAATATTGTAGAAAATTGACTAATTTGGATTTATCAAGTTTTGATACATCAAATGTAACTAATATGAGTGGTATGTTTAGCGGATGTAATTCGTTGTTAAAGTTAGATTTGTCAAACTTTAATACTTCAAATGTAACTAATATGGGAGGTATGTTTTACGGCTGTGGCTCACTTACAAGTTTAGACTTATCAAACTTTGATACATCTAATGTAACTAATATGGGTGATATGTTTAAAAAATGTAGTTTACTTGTAAATATTAATTTAAGTAGTTTTAATACATCCAAGGTAACTAGTATGTACTCTATGTTTTGGGATTGTGTTTCATTAACCAGTTTAGATTTATCAAGTTTTGATACATCAAAGGTAACTAGTATGGAAGCTATGTTTCGAGAAGCAAAAAAGTTAAAAACAATATATGTATCTGATTTGTGGAATACAAGCAATGTAACAAATTCGAGTGGTATGTTTGCTTTGTGTAATTCACTTGTTGGAGCAGTACCATATGATGGTAGTAAGACTGATGCTAGTATGGCTAATTATACTAATGGGTATTTGACTAAGAAATAGAATAGGAATATTTTTAGTAATATTCTTTTCTTTTTCTTTAATTTATATTATAATAAATATGAGGGAGAATAGTATGATTATAACTTCAGTAAATAATGATAAAATTAAAGATATATGTAAATTAAATGAAAAGAAATATAGGGATAGTACTAATACTTTTTTAATTGAAGGAGAACATTTGGTACGTGAAGCTATATGTAGTAATTTACTTAAGGAATTAATACTTTTAGAAGGTGTTAATATATCTTTTGATGGACCTATTATATATGTTAATGATAAGGTAATGAAGAAGATATCTTGTATGGATAGTTATCCTAAAGTTATGGGAATTTGTTATAAAAAGAAGGAAGAAGATATAGGTAAGAGAGTATTAATACTTGAGGATATTCAAGATCCTGGTAATCTTGGTACTATTATTAGATCTTCTATGGCGTTTGATGTAGATACGATTATTTTAAGTAAGAAATGTGCTGATTTATATAGTTCTAAAGTTATTAGATCTACGCAAGGGATGATATTTCATATTAATATTATTACTTGTGATATAGAAGATACTATTAAATATTTAAAAGATAATTGTTATACTATATATGGTACTAAAGTAGATGGTGGAGTAGATATTAGAGATATTGATATACCAGAATGTTATGCTTTAATTATAGGAAATGAAGGAAAAGGTATGAGTGATAATATTAGTAAGTTATGTGATGAGTATTTATATATTAAAATGAATGAAATGGTAGAAAGTTTAAATGCAGGAGTAGCTACTTCGATACTTTTGTATGAGATATATAATAAGTAATATGGAATATATTAAAATTGGTAAGATTGTAAATACTCATGGTATAAAGGGAGAAGTTAGATTATTGTCTAAATTTCCTTATAAGGATAAAATCTTTGTAAAAGGTATGAATATATATATTGATAAAAAATATAAGGAAGTTATTAATTCTTATCGAAAACATAAGAATTTTGATATGATTACTTTAGTGGGATATGATAATATTAATGATGTACTTAAGTATAAGGGTTTAAATGTATATGTTAATAAAGATGATATTTTGTTAGATAGTAATAAATATTTAGATGAGGATATTATTGGTAGTAATGTTATATATAAGGGTATAAATGTAGGTATGATTAAAGATATAGAGAGATATGATAAGTATAGTTTGCTTGTTATATTAGGTAAGAAGGAATATTTAATTCCTTATAATGATAATTTGGTTGATAAGATAGATATTAGTAATAAGAATGTTTATATTAAGGATATAGATGGTTTATTTGATATTTAGAATTTACAATTATTTGATATTATATTATAATATTTAGTAGGGTGGTAATGATATATGGTAATAGATGTTTTGACTTTATTTCCTAATATGTATGATAATTTTTTAACGGAGTCTATTATTAAGAGAGCTATTGATAATGGTAAAGTTAAAGTTAATATTCATAATATTAGGGATTATACTGTTTATAATAATAATCAGGTTGATGATTATCCTTTTGGTGGGGGAGGCGGAATGGTACTTATGTGTGATCCTATCTTTAGAGCTATTGATGCTCTTAAAGATGATGATGCATTTGTTATTATGATGACTCCTGGAGGAATAGTTTATAAAGAAAAGATAGCTTATGATTTATCTTTAAAGAAACATTTAATAATACTATGTGGCCATTATGAAGGATTTGATGAGAGAATTAAAACAATAGTAGATATGGAAATTTCGATTGGTGATTTTGTTTTAACTGGTGGAGAAATTCCTTCAATGGCTGTTATGGATAGTATTATTAGACTTATTCCAGGTGTTATTAATAGTAATTCTCTTACTAGTGAAAGTTTTAATGATAATTTACTTGACTATCCTAATTATACTAAGCCAGTTGAATATAGAGGTATGAAAGTACCAGATGTACTTCTTAGTGGACATCATGAAAATATTAATAAATATAGGCATGAGATGCAAATAGAACTTACTAAGAAGAATAGACCGGATTTATTAGGGGGTAAAGATGCGTAATTATTTTATTAATAAGGATAGTAAAACGGGAGAAATTGTATATTTAGAATATGATAAGAATGGTTATAGTGTGTCTCCTAAAACTAAGAAAAAGGATGATATAGAGGTTAATAAGATTGTTTTTGTATCTCCTGAACTTACTAGTAAGTTACTTAAAAAGAAGATTGATATTAAGATTAATAAACTTCTTAATGAGTATAATACTATAGATGATGATGATGATAGTGATGATGGTAGTAGACTTAGAGATAAAATTAATGAGGCTGAAAGGCTTAGAATTACTATTTTGAATGAATATGGTAAATATTTGTCTGATGCTTATATAAAACTTACTTTAAAAAAGTTGGGTTTTATTATAAATGGTTATCGTAATAAGTTTTATAATTTAAGAACTAAGAAACAGAAAGAAGTATTTCTTCAAATGTTTAATCAAATGGAAGATAATGAAAAGAAGGGAAGAGGTAGATGATATGGAATTATTAGATGGTAAAGTGGTTAAGGCTAAAATATTAGAAGATTTAAAAGAAAAGATAGATAAACTTGATACTACACTTGGTCTTACTGTTATTCAAGTTGGAGAGGATCCCGCTAGTAGTGTATATGTAAAGCAAAAGAATAAGATGGCTGAAAGTTTAGGGTTTAATTTTAATCATATTAAATTAGATGAAAATATTAAAGAGGATGAACTTTTAAATATTATAGATGAAATGAATAATGATAATAGTGTAGATGGTATTTTAGTACAGATGCCTATTCCTAATCATTTAAATGCTAAGAAGATACAAAATGCTATATTGCCTAATAAAGATGTAGATGGATTAACGGATATTAATATGGGAAGATTAAGTCATAATATTGATTCTTTAGTTCCTTGTACTCCTATGGGGATTATAGATTTACTTAAATATTATAATATAGATATTAGTGGTAAAAATGTTGTTATAGTTGGAAGAAGTGATTTGGTTGGTAAACCTTTGGCTTCTCTTATGATTAATAATGATGCTACTGTTACTTTATGTCATTCTAAAACTAAGAATTTAAGTTTTTATACTAGAAATGCTGATATTTTAGTGGCTGCTATTGGGAAGGCTAATTTTATTAAAAAAGATGATGTTAAAGATGGTGCTATAGTAATTGATGTTGGAATTAATAGATTAGAAGATGGTAGTTTATGTGGCGATGTATGTTTTGATGATGTTAAAGATATAGTTAGTTATATTACACCTGTTCCTGGTGGGGTTGGACAAATGACTGTAGCAGAACTTGGTTATAATACATATAAGGCACATTTTATTAGGACAAAAGAAGACTAAAAATATAGTCTTCTTTACTTTTTCCTTTTTTTGTGATATTATATAGGCATTCAAAAGGGGGAAATTATAATGATATTTTATAATGAAACTGGTGAAAAGATAGATTATCATTTACTTAAAAGGATTGGTGGTGGATCTTATAGTAGGGTATATATGCTACCTAATGATAGTTGTATAAAAGTATTTAGAGAAATTGATAATGGTATTGATAAAAATAATTTGAGTTTTATTAATGATTTGAAATTAGATAATTTTTACCAAATAAATGATTTTCTTTTTGATGGTAATAATAATTTTATGGCTTATACTATGAATTATTATAAGCCTTCTAATGAATCTATACTTTTGATGCCTTCTATATATACTATTGATAATTTTAATGCTATTGGTAAATCGATTGGTGTTCTTACGGATAATTATATTTTTATATCAGATTTACATAGTGATAATGTAATATTAGGGGATAATGGTATTACTGTAATTGATACTGATACTTATGCTAAGTCTTTGTTTTTTGATAAAGATAAGTTAGAGGTTAGAAATTATAAGGCTCTTTATTGTCTTTTTAAAATGTTATATAAAGAGGCTTTATATCGGGATTTTAAATATTGTAATGATGATATTGATAATATTAATTATTTATTTGATTATAATAGTAAAGATAATGTTAAAATGCTTAGAAGATATAAGTATCCAATTGATTATATTAGAAGTACTAGGAGATAGTAAAAGACCTCAATTGAGGTCTTTTTTAGTTTTCTCCTTCTTCTAACATTTTAGTTATTAGTATTCCATATCCTTTTTTGGGATCATCTACTACTACGTGGGTTACTGCTCCTATTATATAGTCGTTTTGAATAATAGGGCTACCACTCATTCCTTGGATAATACCTCCGGTAGTTTTAAGTAGTTTTTCATCAGTTACTTCAAATAATATGTTTTTACTGGCATTATTATTGGTATTTAATTTTATAATATTGATATCAAAGGCTTCAATAGTATTATCATTTATTACAGTTAATATGGTTGCTTTACCTGTAGTTATATTTTCTTCTTTACCTACAGCGTATAGTTTTTTCTTTGGTAATTCTTTGGTATATGTACCAAAGATACCACTGGTGGTATTTTCATTAATATTACCATATATTTCTTTATTGTTATATCTTGCATTTTTTTCTCCAGGACTACCGATACTACTTCTTGTAACACTAGTTACAGTGGAACTGTATATTTTTCCATCTTTTATTTCTAATTTTTGGCCGGTATTTTTTTCTATTATTTCATGTCCTAAGGCTCCAAATAACTTGGTATTTGGATCAATATAGGTTAGGGTACCAACACCTGCTATGGTATCTTTTACATATAATCCTGTTTTATATATATTGTTATCACTTTTTATTAATTTTAATGTTGTATTTAATTCTTTGTTACCTCTTTGATAGGTTATATTTATGCTATTTTTGTTATTAGATGTTTCTATAATTTTTAACATATCTTCAATATTTGTAATATTATTATCATTTATTTTTATTATTTTATCACCATTTAATAATCCTGCTTCTTTAGCGGGATTAATGTTATTTATTTCGTATGAACCTACTATTAAAACACCTTTTGTATTTAATTCAATACCAATATTTTCACCACCTACTATTATATAATCTGAATAAGCTTTAACGTAATATGGAATAATAGTTAATGAAAGAAGAAGAATAAAGAAACTGTTTTTTATTTTTTTAAAAAACATAAAATAACATCTCCTTTAACTAATTTTCACAGACTACATTATTATTATTTACTTAAATTTTAAAAGTATAAAAGTGAAATATTGGTAACTGCTAAAGCCTTGACAAATAAGGATTTTTGATGTATTATATTATAGCAAAAAGGAGATGATAGGATGAATAAAAGTTATTTTGATAAACAAGTTAGATTGGCTTATGATAACTATAATTATTTTTTTATGAAAATGATTGTTAAAATTTTACAAATTTCTTTGAAACTTGCTTGTGTTTTATTAATAAGTGGAATATTTAATTATACTTTTATTAATATTATAGCTCTTATTTATACTATTATTTCTATTTATAGTATGTATGAAACTATTTGTAATTATAAGTATATTATTATGGATATTAAAGATACTCTTGGTTTTGAGAATGTTTCTTTTGAAATTGATTTAAATTATATTAGTAATAATATTTTTAAAGGTCTTTTAAATTATGGAAAATAATTTTTTTGTAGGTGATGTAATACATAAGAATAAAAGGGGAAATAATTTATATAGTGAAAAAATAGTTTTATATACTCGTGATAATATTTATTTTATTGATTTACTTACAGATAATACTTATACTACTAATAGTATGAATAGGGATTATGTTGTTTATGATTCTTTGGTTCCTACCAATAGTGAGGAATTTAGGATTGATTATGATTATTTGCTTATTAAACATAATGAAGGTAATAATAATAATAAAATTAAAAGAAAAAAATTTTTATTTAAAAAATAAAAAAATTAATTACTAGATATTCTAGTAATTTTTTTCATATTACACTTTTATATTATTTTTTTAATTCATCAAGCATAATTTGTTTTATTTTATCTATATCTGGGAAGAACAAATTTATGCCTTGCTTTTTTAAAGCTAATAGTGAATTAAAGTTTTCTAATATTTCTTCTTTTAAATTGTCTGCAACTTTAACAGGTACACCATTAATTGTATGCTGATGATCAATATATTTTTCTAAAGTAGGAAAGGCATTCTGAATTAATATCACTGATTCTTTATTTGCAATTTTGCTTATCATTATAGATTTGCAACTTCCATACTTTTTTATTTTTTTATCTATTATTGGTTGATATTTAGCTATCTTACTACTTAAGGGGATGAACCATAATACTTCTTTGCCTTTAATAGTAAAATATGTTGGTCTGGCTTTTCCGTTTTCGTGATTTATCATTAATCCTTTATCATTTATTTTATCGAAAAAGTCATCTTTAATGTGATAAATATATCCAGTTTTTATTTCCATTTTGAATCAACTCCTATAAATAATTTTATCATAGAATAAAAGAAAACTCTATTATTTTAACAGAGTTTTCAAACATTTTCTTTCGGGATTATTTGTAACTCGCACCACCCGTAAGCGACTAACATTTCGCAATTGGAATCATTTATAACCCGCACCATCCATAAGCGGCTAACATTTTCATATTACAGCATTTTCTCAATGCAATAATAATATACTATATTTTATGAAAAAAGTCAACATTTCATCATAAAATTGGCAAATTTTCATTTGCAGTAATATTATATGTTATTTATTAAATTTTAAACATAATATATATAATAATTTTGTGTTTTAATGGTATTATTCATTTCATATAGTTTAATAGGTGATATTATGAGTAATACGATGTTTGCTTTTGTTTTAACTTTTTTAGCTGGTTTTTCTACTATGATTGGTACGATTATTATTTTTATTTCTAAAAATAATCCTAAAAAGATAGTTTTAGCATCTTTATCTTTTGCTGCGGGTGTTATGATATGTGTTTCTATAACGGATTTAATACCTGAATCTTTAACTTTACTTAGAGATATGTTATCTGGTACTAAGGCTATGCTTTTATGTTTTTTAGGAATTATTTTGGGAGTTATTATTTCTATGCTTATTGATTATTATTTACCTTCAGATAAACTAGATGGAGCTAAGGATAAATCTTTATATAAGGTTGGTATAATATCAATGCTTGCTATTATACTTCATAATATTCCTGAAGGTATTGCTACTTTTGTGGCTACTAGTAGTGATACTTTGCTTGGTATATCTCTTGCTATTGCTATAGCTATGCATAATATTCCTGAAGGTATAAGTATATCGGTACCGATATATTATTCTACTAATAGTAAAAAGAGGGCTTTTATTTATACTTTAATTTCTGCTTTATCTGAACCTTTAGGGGCTTTTATTGCTTTTATATTTTTAAGAAATATTATTAATGATATAATACTTGGTATATTATTTGCTTTAATAGCGGGAATTATGATGCAGATTGCTTTTTGTGAACTTATTCCTACTGCTAAAAGATATAATAATAAAAAATATTTATATATTTTCTTTTTAGTGGGGGTTATATTTATGTTGTTTAAATTTATTATTTAAAAATGATATAAAGTGTGTTATACTATTTACAGTGGTGATTGTTATGAACATAAATGATTTTCCTAAGAATATGTTATTTGATAAGAAATTAAATGAAGAGGAATTAGAACTTATTAAAAGTGAATATAAAAAAGTACTATCTATTAATAAGATGAAGTTAGATAGTAATAGTTATCAGCTATATTTAGATAAGAATAATGATGTTTACTTTCCTAAAGGAACTTTGATTTATGGTACTAATGCTAATTTGGATAATATTAAGTTTATAAGTAATAATGGTATTTTAGCTTCGGAGTTTAATGGTATTACTAATAATGACGGAACTTATTATTCTTCTTTATTTTATAAAACGGATAGGGATATTTTGCTTAAAGAATATATTAGTAATATTAATGATGATAATATGCCTTTTAATAATTGTAATGATAAAATTGCTTTTATTGTTAATCCTACTAGTAAAATTGGAGGACTTTTATATTATGATTTACTTGATACTAAGTTTGATAATAATCCTATTGTAAGAAATATTATTGATCCTTTAGTTAAGAATGATTTATGTAAGAAAAGAAATGAATTGTCTTTGATATTAGTTGGTGTTCCCGCTAATAGTATTAGTGGTATTATACTTGGTGATAAATTAATTATTGATAAGGATATTGTGGATAAAATTAAGAGATTATTTCCGGATGCTTATATTATTAATAGGAATGGTATTGTTATTAGGGATAGATCTAATATTATTAAGATAGATGATTATGATGATATGGCTTATAATTATACTAAATCAATTGTTTTTAATGAACTTCTTGATATGGAAAATATTAAATTAAGAAAAGAAATTAAGAGTATTATTAGTACTCTTAAGAAGAATACTTCTTATTTTGAGCAGGCTAAAATATTTACTTCTTTAGGTTATAAGTTACCTAAAGGTCTTAGTAGTAAGCTTTCTATTGAAGAAGATAAAGCGTTAAAAGAAATTAAACATTAATTTGGAGATTATAGCTCCAAATTTTTTTCTAATGACCTTAGGCATTAGAAAACGGCGAACAACAAAGTGTGAGACGAATAATATATAATTATTTATAAAAAGGGATGACAAACTCTTTTTTTTCTGCTATACTTAAATAGTAGAGTAGGAGGATAAGATGAAAGAAACTTTAATATGTAGTTTGGATAAACATAATATTTATTATTTAAGTGATGCTAATTGTAGTTTTTATATATTAACTCCTTATAAAGAATTTAATGAGACTAATATTTCTATTAGGTTAAAAAGTAATTACCAGAGTTATGACTTGAGTCGTAATTCTTTAGATAATGTAACTGGTGAACTTATTAATTATTATAAGAATATTGATAATTATAATATTACACTTATTTTACCTGTATTTTATGATGATTTACTTCTTAGAATAAGAACTGTTGATGATATGGATATATATCATAAAATGGATAGGTATTTGGGTTATATTTTTAATAATGCATATAAGTTTTTAACTAATAATAATATTAAGGTTAATAGTAATATTTATGTTATTAATAATGATTCTTTTAAGAGGTTTACTAATTGGTTTGTTTCTAGATATAATAATCGTATTGAGTATAAAACTATTGTTGATTTAGTAAGACAAAGTGGTAATTATAATAGTTATAATATGGTTGAAACACCAAGTATTAATTTTGTTGTAGGAAAAAATAGTGAACCTAAAATTGAAAAGACAGTTGAAATAGAATCTGAAACTTTTGATAGTTATGCTAAGAGTACTGAAGAGGGTACTTCTAAAAGGATTCCTATTGAAACAAGAAAAGAAAGTTCTGGCTTTGTATCTTATGTTTTATTAGGGGCTATTACTTTTGTGGTATCGATGGCTATGTTATATTTGTTTGTTAAATAAAAAAATTAGTAGAAATACTAATTTTTTTATCGTAATATATAAGAAAGTATAGCGGTTATTGGAAAAGATAAGGCTACGAATAACATTACGTAAGCGAATATTTTTCTTCCATTAATTTTCTTTTTCTTTTTATTTTTGCTCATTATTACACCTCTATTAATATTATACTAAAAATATGGTATATTTTCAATACTTAATAAATATACTTAAGTGGTGATAATGAATGAATAAGAAAATTAATAATGGACTTGCTATTATACTTCCTAATAAGAGGGTTAATTTATTTGTTATATTTGTATTAATACTTGGTATTATTTCTGGTTCTATTTTTTTGATTGTACTTAAAGATAATGATAAGAATATGATTATTGAACAATTTAATACTTTTATTAAAAATGTTAATGAGAATAATATTAATAATTCTTATGCTTTTAGAAATGCTTTATATGAAAATTATATATTTATTATTTTGGTATGGTTACTTGGTAGTTCTATTATTGGTATTATTGTTAATATATTTTTGGTATATTTTAAGGGATTTATATATGGCTTTAGTCTTAGTAGCTGCTACTGGGTATTTAAATATAAGGGATTAATACTTGGATTTATATATGCTTTTCCTACTATTATTATTAATTTAATTATTTGTGTTATTTTACTTGTGTATTCGATATTATTTACTAGTTATTTATGGAGAGTTATATTTGATAAGAATAGAAATACTGGTGTTAAGAAATTTTTAAGAAAGTATTTATTTGTTTTATTTATTTGTTTGGTATTGGGGCTTATTTCTTCTTTTTTAGAGGCTTATCTTGTTCCTTCAATGGTTAAACTAGTTATAAAACTATTTATTTAATGTTATTTTTATGGTATAATTAGCTAGAGATGAGGGATTTTATGAAAACTGTAGTAATTGGTATGTCTGGTGGTGTTGATAGTTCTGTAGCCGCTATTAAACTTAAAAATGATGGATATAATGTTATTGGTCTTTTTATGCGTAATTGGGATAGTACTATTAATAATGATTATTTGGGTAATCCTAACTTGGATAATAATATTTGTCCGCAGGAGAAGGATTATAATGATGCTTTAGAGGTATGCAAAAAGATTGGTATTCCGTTAAAAAGAGTAGATTTTGTTCGTGAGTATTGGGATTTTGTTTTTACTTATTTTTTAGATGAACTTAAGAAAGGTAGAACTCCTAATCCTGATGTTATGTGTAATAAATATATTAAATTTGATTTGTTTTATAAAAAGGCTAAAGAATTAAATGCTGATTATATTGCTACTGGACATTATGCTAGAATTATCGATGGTAAACTTGCTAAGGCAATTGATACTAATAAGGATCAGTCTTACTTTTTGGCTTATGTTAATAGAGATGTATTTCGTGATGTTCTTTTTCCTTTAGGAGAAATTACTAAACCTGAAGTTAGAAAGATTGCTCATGAATATGGTCTTATTACAGCGGAAAAGAAAGACTCTACTGGTATTTGCTTTATTGGTGAAAGAAACTTTACTAAGTTTTTAGAAAACTATTTACCTAATATTCCTGGTGATATTGTAAATGTTGATACTGGGGAGATTCTTGGTAAACATATTGGTCTTATGTATTATACTATTGGACAAAGAAGAGGACTTAATATTGGTGGTACTAAAGATAGATGTTTTGTTGTAAAAAAGGATTTAGATAAGAATATTCTTTATGTAGCAATAGGGGATGAAAATAAGTATTTATATTCTACATCATGTATAATTGAAGATTTTAATTTTTTAACTGATGAACGACCTAATAAATGTAAATGTAAATTTAGATATCGTCAACCTGATGTAGATACTAAAGTTGAATATTTGGATAATAATATGCTTAAGCTTGATTATGTTAGAACTAAGGCTGTTACTGAGGGACAAGTATGTGTTCTTTATGATGGCGATATTTGTTTAGGTGGAGGAATTATTAAAGAAGTAAAGGAAAATAATTAACAATTTTTCTTTTTTTATTTTGGAAGTAAATTTTACTATTTACATTTTTACCTTGACATAAAATTAGTATACATGGTAAAATATATATAGGAGGTTAGCTAAAATGAATGTTGTTGAAAAAGTTAATCAAATATTAAAACAAGCAAATATTTCAAAAGTTAATTTAGCTAAGTATTTAGGTGTATCTAGACAAATGATTTACAATTATTTTGATGGAGATGATTTGTCAAAGCTTCCTAATGACAAGTGTCAATTACTATATGATTTACTTGATGTTAAGTCTAGTGAAGAGATATTAAATATAAAATTGGATGATGAATATTTACAAAAAGTTAGTAATAAAATGTTTAGTACCAAAAAAAATACATCTAAAAAAGAAGAAGTTATTGAGCTTTCTGGTCTTGATAAAGAAGAGGTTAATTTAATAAGTGATATTAGTTTAATGCTTAAGAATATAATTTTAGATAATAAGAGTAGAGAAGGGGAGGCTATTGAAACTGTTAGATATGTTTATAATTTTATTCAGAATTTAAGTACTAATAAGGAACTTAAATATGTACTTGGATATTTTTCTAAGAATTTTGGATATACGGATCCTAATAAATTTATTTTTGAAGAAGATAATCAATATGTATTTGAAAGTATTATGTATTCTGCGATGACTTTATATTCTAATGGTGGTGCTTCTAGAAGTAGACTTACTGAGTCTCATAAGAAATGGGAAGCTATGCTTGCTTCTAAAAAGGAAGAAAAACTTAGCCGTACTCAAGAGTTAAATACCGCTAAAATTAGAGCTTTAAGAGAACTTGGTTATAATGAGATTGATAAGAATAATGCTAGTGAAGTTTTATCGAAAATAGCGGAAATTATGTCACAAAATTTTTAATACTATCCCCCTACTTTGATTTTTAAATTTAAATAGGGAAGATGGGGATATAATTTTTTAAATATATAACTGTATTATAGTGTAGTTTATAATTATAATATGGTTATTTTAATTTATTTAGTAAGAAGATATATAATATAATATATTAAATTATTAATACGAAGTTAAATTAATTTATATTAATATTATTTACAAAATTAGTTATAATATTAATAAATTATAAAAATAATTAATATTAGTTATAAACCTATATAATATAAGGATTTGAGGTTAACAACTATCTTACTTTTTAAATAATATCTTACTTCCTATAATTAATATTATGTTAAGTTCTAAAAGAATAGTATGCGGTCGTAAAATTGTCCTCTTCGTTTATCTTTTCATACTTAATATCTTTATCTTTTAAATAATCTTTTATTTCCTCCAAATTACTAGAGTAGTATTCATAAGTGGGTAGTTTTAAACTTTTAGAAGACCAGTAATGTTTTTTATTCTTGATGTCTAATAATTCTTTAGTTATATATTTGGAAATATAAACGGTTACAGCCTCTTGATTTTTAATTTCTGATACAGTAGTAAAACCTAATTTGTAATTAGTTAAATTATAAATCTGTGTACCATTTATTACAATGGGCTTTTTAGTATGTGGGCTTACAGATTTTTCTAATTTCCAATTAGTAACACCTTTTACAATTCCATGAAAATGGTAACCGCCATTTTTATGTACTTCACATACGAATAAATACTCTAAATCTTTATTTTGATGTTTCTGATTATTCAACCACTTAATTAAGTGCTTACACACATTATCATAATCAGACCTGTCCCCCACTACATCTTTATCAAAAGTTAATGTAACGAAATATTGCCAAGGTTTAATACAACCATTTTCATAAGCTAAATCTACTATCTTTTGTTTTACTCTTGATAAATTAATTAACTTATATCTTTCCAATTCTTCTTCAGAAGAGTTACCAACGCCACTATTAGACTTTTTCTGCGTGCCTTTAACTTTATCGTATGAACTATACACCATCTTTTTTGTACCATCTGAATAAGATTTTATAATGGTATTATAGTTAGCAACTACCCCGAAATCAGAATTAATTTTATTATAAGAAGTAAGAATAATATCACTCCCCTTTTTCAAAAAATTCCGTTAAGTTACACTTTAGTCAAGTAAGAGTGTAACTTTTTTTAGAACGTCTACGACGTTCGTTTCGTTATTTCGGTCGGCTGGTAAGCCTACTCAACAACGAAATATAAAATTAAGATTTAATTTGCTCGAATGTATCGTAAGCATTTGCAACGCACAAATTACATTTACTGATAGTAGTTTCATATAATGGTGCTATGTACTCGTTATCTTCTTGCGACCACTTCATTTGCTCAGCGTCATACATGGATTTAATTAATATACCTAAACCAAGTATATTTAGCATTTTACAATCAATTTGATATCTGCAGTATCTTCTTAACGTTATATTTATTTCTAGCCATTCCTGAGCGGTTGTTATGAATATTATTCTACGTTTACGCATTTGGCTTAAAAAGTCTAAGACATCGGTATTAATTTTACTTGATTTAGTAAGTGCAGTAAATATCTCATCATAAAAAATTATGCAGTCGTGTTCGTTTCTTAGTTTAAGTAAATTATCAAAACCATTAAAATAAGTATAATTAACGCCACTTATAGTACTAACGTTACTATAAATTGGCATATGGCTATTATTAAGTATAAATTCTACTGCAGAGTAAGTTTTACCACTTCCCTGTTTACCACAATAGCAATAAACACCAAATTTACCCCTTTTAGGAGCAAAACCTTTTTTAAAGAAGGTTTTGAATTTTATTTTTGTATGCCTAAATCTAATTAATAAGGCGATTAATAATATAATTAAAAATAAATGTATCATATCTTTCCTTTCTTTATGAAGCCTAGCGGCTTATATATGCCGCCGCTTACGGCTTCAATTTGTTGTACCATTTTAGAGCTAGTTTTATCATGTAGAACAGCATTGGCGCTGTTAATTTAAACGTAAAATATAAGACTATTAATGATAACGTTTCATTTGATAAACCTAGTGTACTAATTCCCCACCCTATTGATTGACCTATTAAGTTTAGGAAATTTCCGACACCAGTTAAGGCGTTAGATAAATCGGGTAAGGCATTTTGTATTAGTAAATCAATTGGAGCTAGTATTAGGCTAACCAAACTAATTATTAATTTGATTATGCCCATTAGTATTTTGTTAATCATAAGTCTAACACCTCTACTTTGTCAGTGTCTGGGTTTTTAAAATCTTTAACTAAAGCAAATATTCTGACACAAACCCAATATGCTATAATACCAAATGTTATAGTCTGATAAATTGTCAGAAAAGAACCGAAATGTTGTTGATATATAGAACTCATACATGGTAAATTTATTGTTTTATTTTCTACAAAAGGAACTTTAAGACCTAAAGGACTACAAGTGCTTGAAGTAATTGAACCTATTAACTCTAAAGGTGCTGTTATAATGCTAGTTAGTCCAAATGTATCAGTTGTAAAACCACTAAAAAATTCGTTTGCTTTATTGGTACTATCTGTAACATCATCATCAGTTAAAGTGTCATTTGTCTTTTTCTGTTCAGTTAATGTTTCACTCTGTGCTTTTTTAACTTCTTCAACTGCTTGCTCGACAGTATCTATCTTTGTATTAAGAGTGCTAAACTCCCCATCATAAGTAGGTATCTGAACACCTGCAGGTATAGAAGAAACAGAAGTTAAAGATAAAAAATCAATTACAACATAATAACTAGCACGATTATGAATCTGTGTGTTAAACATAATAGATAAATTCCCATTACCAGCATCATTAACCTGTTTAGCCATGAAATACATAGTATAGTTATAACCCTCTACACCTTGAACGTAACAACTGCCACCAATTGAATAACCAACGACAGATGTAACACCTTCAATATCATTAGGAAAACTAAAGTCAAAAGGACCATTGGCACAATAATTAAAAGCAAAAAATTTATCATTCCCATTAAACAAGACATAATCTCGAGTATACGTATATGTTTCATTAGCAGAAAAATTAGTTTGTTTTATAGTAGCAGAAGTACTAACATAATCTATAAATTTATATTGAATTATATCGGCTTTAACATCACAAGAACTAATAAAAAAAACTAATAATAAAAATAAACTATAGCCAATGATATATTTTAAAGTTAATTTTTTCATTAATTAAACCTCCTAAATAATCTAGTGAATATTTTTATAGGTATATAAAATGAAATTATACACATAATACAAAATATAGTAAGTATACTATCAATATCATTTCTATAAAAAACATTATCACTAACAACATCTGTTGATAAACAAACTGGTAAATAAGCAGTATAACTACCGAAAGATTGACTACCATCTTTATAAATATAATTAGAATTTATATAATAATCTCTATAATCACTTTCGGAATTGGTCTGCGGTATTTTTTTATAAGCTCTTATAACATCAGAAGATTGAACAACAAAACACTTATAATTTTGTAAATCTGGAACATATATATGCATAATTACCTCCTACCAAATAAAAGACTACCACCAAAGTCAAATATCATATAAACGGCGAAAACGGGAATTATTAAATCAACTAGCTGACCCATAAAAGCAATAGCTATATCAAACATCTTTACCAACTCCCCAAAAATCAATATCAATGCCCAGTTTATTAAATATTAAATCAAAAGATTTAGCTATTAATAAAGACAATTTAATTAAAAATAAACCTAAAGCAACAATCATAAAAAATAATATAAATTTCATTTATTTTTTCTCCTTTCTAAATATTAAAAAAAGTGAAAGGTGCTTATCTACTAAAAATAGTAGCATTTACGCACTTTATATGACCACAATATAAAGCACTCGCTTAACCTTTCACAACTCCCCTCCTCCTAGAACCAAGACACTAGGATGTCAAAAATTAAAATCTTACTTTGCCTTTGGCAGCACCTTTGACTAGTTTTCTTAAGAAATATAAGCCTAATGATGCTATGATTAAAGTAATAATCCAAGGCATTAGTTCTGATACTGTACCGAATAGAGTGTCAGAAGTAATACCAGTGTTTAACTTAGTAACTATCTCAGTCATCGAACCTGTAGGAGTTGTCGGCGTAGTAACATCCATTAATAACATAAACTCCTTTTCCTCCTTTCTCCTTTTGATTTCTATCTAAATTGATTGTTATCAATTAAAAAGGCATTTTTTTGTTATCTTTTTTGTCTGAATTTAATTTTAATAATTCTAATTCAGCAGGGTCTAGAAAAACCAATTTTTCAATTTTATCAGTAATTTTAATTACTAAAACTTCGTATTCAGTACCTTTTTTGCTAGTTCGTGTTTCTAATGTAGCTTTGAACTCTTTTTTATCTTCCATTTCTTACACTCCTTTCTAAAGAACATTTTAATCTATCTAATAAATTTATTATTCTTTTTAATGTTCTTTTTTTTATTGTGGAATTATATCTATACCAATCAATATAATCAGTCCAGGACTGACAATTGATTAGTTTACCACCACTATCTATATAAAACATACAAACGATTTCATGGTCGTATTGATTTTTATAACCTACTTTATAGTCTTTATTTAAAAAGACTATTCGTAGTAATTTAGCATAATATATATTTTTATTCGGATTATAAAAGATTGCTATCATATAGGAGTATATAGGGCTGACCCAGCCATTTAACCTAAGATTAACTAATTAGGCACCCTACAACTTTAATGACTTACAACGTAAGTTATAAGACCTAATAAGAAATAATATATTATTATGCCATAATGTTTTTTTATTAAATTAATCATTTAAATCACCCCTAAAATGAGGAACAAATTTAGTAATAGGAACTTCAAAAGACCACCTACAACCTAAAAAAGAATATAATGGATAATAAAAACCATGTCCATAACCATAATTAAGAAGCTTTGGTTTTATTCTAAATCTTGTATCTTTAGGGGAAAATCTAACTTTAATTAATTTTGCATATAAAATATTCATAAATATACTCCTTTCATGCGACATATAATGTCTTACAATTAAATGATAGCATACCTGACATTAAATGTCAATATAAAATATGACTTTTTATGTCGTGGTGTAAATTAATAAAAAATGACATAATATGTCTAGGTGATATTATGGGCGAAATTATAAGAAATTATAGAATTAAAAGAAACTATACACAAGAAGAATTAGCAGAAATAATCGATATAAGTACTAGGCAACTTCAAAGAATAGAAAATGGCGAAAGTATTACAAAAATAAAAACATTAAAAAAAGTAATTAATGTTTTGAAAATCGAAGATAAAGATATTATTTTAATGATTAAAAGTTGAATTGAAAAGGAGTATATAAATGTCATTAAGAGATTTAAGCATAGATATGTCTATGGAAATATTAAAACACCCACTATTTTTATTTTTATTCATTGTTGGAATAATTGGAATAATTATTAGTATAATTAAAAAAATTAAAAAATAAAAATGCCATTATTTGGCATTTTTTTGCGTTTTAAGAGACTTTTTAAGTATCTTAATACTTAATATTATGTTAAGTTCTATTTTTGCTGGATGATTATTGTTATTTTATTTCCATATATTTACTCTATTTATTTTGTATATACTTTTATTTTATTGTTAATAATATTAATGGAGGTAATTAAAATGAGTAAGAAAAATAAAACTTCAAAAAATGAAAGTAATTTAAAATCTAATAATTCTTTAAAGTGTAATTGTCATGATAATGGTTATGAATGTAACTGTCATGAGAATAGTAATTCTTGTAAGAATTGTGATAACGATGATAATAAAGAAGAAGAATAGGGACTCCTACTCTTCTTTTAGTTTATTTAATAGGGAAGTGAATTCTTCTTCTATTTGTTTTAATTTTTCTTTATCTTTGGATTCATATCTTGTTATTATATTAGGGGATGTATTTGATTTTCTTATTAGGGCAAAGCCATCTGGGTAGATTATTTTGATTCCATCTATTGTTTGATATTTATATCCTTTATTTTTTACATACTCCTCTACTCTATCTATTATATCGGCCTTTTTTGAGTCCTCTACGGGTAGTTTTGTTTCTTTTGAGGAATAATATACCGAGATGCCTTTTAGTTCTTCTGAGACGGTTGTTTTCTTGTTTGATAGTATTTCTACTAATCTTAATCCGCCATATATTCCATCATCGTTACCAATGAATTTATCTCTAAAGTATAAGTGTCCTGAATATTCTCCTCCAAATGGGTAATCGTTTTCATAAGATATTTTTTTTGTATATGAATTTCCGGTTCTTGTTTCTATTGGTTCGATTCCTAATTTTATTAGTTCGTCTTTTAATACGTTAGAACATTTTACGTCGTAGAAGCCTTTTTTATTTTTTACTTTGTTATAGATATTACGCCATATTATTATCATATATTTATCTATTTCTATATATTCTCCTTTTTCGGATACTACTCCTACTCTATCGCCATCTCCATCAAAAGCTATACCGCAATCGGCATGTACTTCTATTACTTTTTTCTTTAAGTCGGTAAGATTTTCTTCAACTGCTGGATCTGGATTATGGTTTGGAAAACTTCCGTCTGATGTGTTATATAGTGGTATATATTCGATATTTTTATTTGATACAAATATATCTTTTGCTACTATGGATGTTGTTCCATTACCACAATCATATACTATTTTTAATTTATTATTTCCTAAATTTATATGTTCTTTTATCATTTTTATATAATCTTCTTGGATGTTATAGTTTGATATTGTCCCTTTTCCTTCAGCATATATTCCATTTATTATTATATAATATAGATCTAATACTTCTTTACCGAAACAGTTATGTATACCATTATAACTCATTTTAAAGCCATTATATTCTTTTGGATTATGACTTGCTGTTATCATTATACCACATTTTATATTTAATTTATCCCAGGCATAATAATACATTGGTGTTGTAACTAATCCTAGTCTTACGACATTAACACCACTATCAGTAAGTCCTTTTACTAGATTTGTTTCTATTTCTTTTGAACTTAATCTATTATCATATCCTACGAGCATTGTATCTTTTCCATAACTTAGTAATTTGGTGGCAAATGCTCTTCCTATATAATAAGATATTTCTCCATCTATATCTTTTTGCCATATTCCTCTTATGTCATATTCTCTAAATATTTCTTTGTTTAATTTCATTTTAATCTCTCCTTTTATATATTTCATAATTTTCTTTTATTATATCGTTTGATACGTTTGTATATATTTGAGTAGTAGTTATACTACTATGACCTAACATTTCTTGAATGGTTCTTAGATTGGCTCCATTATTTAGTAAGTGAGTAGCAAAACTATGTCTTAACATATGTGGTGTTATATTTTTATTTATATTTTTTTCTTTGGCTATATTTTTTATTATTAGAAAGAAACCTTGTCTTGTTATGTTTTTTCCATGATTATTTAAAAATACATTCTCAGTATAATAACCTTTTTTCATGCTATTTCTATATTCGTTTATATATTTTTTTAGATATTCTATAGCTATTTCTCCTATAGGTATTATTCTTTCTTTTTTTCCTTTACCTAGACATCTTACATAACCATTATCTAAGTCTATATTGTTTAGTTTTAAATCTACTAATTCACTGACTCTTAAGCCTGATGAATACATTAGTTCTAACATAGCTTTATTTCGATAATCAAATGGGGTATTTAATTTTATATCTAATAAGTTATCTACTTCTTCTATTGTTAATATATTAGGTAATTTTCTTCTTAATTTTGGATTTATTATTTTACTACTTATATCTTTTATTTTATATTCTTCACTTAAATATTTATGGAATAGTTTTATTGATACTATTTTTCTTATTATTGAAGATGTTTCATAGTTATTATTATCTAGATATTTTAAGTATTTTGTTATGTCTTGATATTCTATATTTAGGGCAGTTTTTATTTTATTATTTTCCATATATTCTAGATATTTATAGATATCTTCTATATATGATGATACTGTTGTTTTTTCTTCTTTTTGTTTTACTGTAAGAAGATATATTTGATATTTTTCTAAGATATCTTTATTATTTTTATTTAATTTTAGATTATCTATTTTTATCATTTATTACTACCCTACTTTCATATTTATTATAACATTATTAGTATTTTTAGTAAACTTTATGACATTAATTTTACATTTTATATCCTCTTAAGCCTGTAGTCTTAAGAGGTAAATTATAGCCTTGAGTCTATAATTTAAATATTTTAATAAAATAAAACAGTTAGGTTGTTTGCTAAACTGTTTTATCTTCTTTTTATACATTATTAAAAATTAATAGGGTCCTGTAACCTAGATAATTATCTAATTATTTATTACTTGTACTATTGATTAAGTTTAATATAAACATAATGGGCCAAAACATTATTTGAAATATTAGTTTGAAAGTATACTCTATTAGTTTAAATGGCCAGATTAATAATTTTATTAACATATATATCTTCCCTTCTTATATATTTATAATATCATACTTTGATTACTTTTACAAATGATTAAGATGTGTATTTTATATTTACTTTGTTATATAAATAAGTTATAATAAATTAAGAAAGTGAGTTGATATAAATGGATAAGTTAATAAGAGATGCTTTAAATAAGGAAATTAAAAGGCAAAATGATAATATTGAACTTATCGCTAGTGAGAATTATGTATCTAAAGATATTTTAGAACTTCAAGGTAGTGTTTTTACTAATAAGTATGCTGAAGGTTATCCTTCTAAAAGGTATTATGGTGGATGTGAAAATGTTGATATTGTTGAGGAATTAGCTATTTCATATGCGTGTGAATTATTTAATTGTAAATATGCTAATGTTCAACCTCATAGTGGTAGTTCTGCTAATATGGCTGTATATAGAGCACTTCTTAATAAAGGTGATAAAGTTATGGGGATGAATCTTTCTGATGGTGGTCATCTTACTCATGGTCATAGTCTTAATTTTAGTGGTATCGATTATGAAATTGTTGATTATAGGGTTGATTCTGATACAGGATATTTGGATTATGATAAGGTTAGAGAGATTGCTTTAAAAGAAAAGCCTAAAATGATAATAGCGGGGGCTAGTGCTTATTCTAGAAGTATTGATTTTAAGAAATTTAGAGAAATTGCTGATAGCGTTGGTGCTTATTTATTTGTTGATATGGCTCATATTGCTGGGCTTGTAGCGGCACATTTGCATATGAATCCTCTCGATTATGCTGATGTTGTTACTTCTACTACTCATAAAACTTTAAGAGGTCCTAGAGGTGGTATTATTCTTACTAATAATGAGGATATAATTAAAAAAATTAATAAGACTATTTTCCCTGGTATTCAAGGTGGTCCTCTTATGCATATTATTGCTGCTAAAGCTGAGTGTTTTTATGAGGCTTTGCAACCTTCATTTGTTACTTATCAAAAGCAGGTGTTAAAAAATATTAAGGCTTTAAGTGATTATTTAATTAGTAAGGGTATGAAGGTTATATCTGATGGCACGGATAATCATTTGATTTTACTTGATGTTTATAATTCTATTGGTATTACTGGTAAAGAAGCTGAAGCTATTTTGGATAGTGTTCATATTACGGTTAATAAGAATACTATTCCTAATGAAACACTTAGTCCTATGAAGGCTAGTGGTATACGTATTGGTAGTCCCGCTATGACTACTAGGGGACTTAAGGAAGATGACTTTGTTTTAATTGGTGATATTATTTATAATGTTCTTAATAATTATAATGATGAAGAAGTTATAAAAAAAGAAAGGGAAAGAGTTTTAAAATTAACTAATAGTTATAGAATGTATGATTAGGTGATATATATGGAAGAATTATTAGCGGTTAAATTAAGACCTAAGTCTTTAGAAGATATTATTGGTCAAGAACATTTAGTTGGTAAGGATAATGTTATATATAATTTGGTTAAGAATAAGAAGTTATTTTCAATGATTTTATATGGTCATCCTGGTATTGGTAAAACTAGTATTGCTACCGCTATTAGTAATGAACTTGGTGTTAGATATAGGTGTCTTAATGCTGTTGTTAATAATAAAAAGGATTTTGATATTGTTATAGAAGAAGCTAAATTATATGGTAGTATGATTTTAATAGTGGATGAAATTCATAGACTTAATAAGGATAAACAGGATATATTACTTCCTTATTTGGAATCTGGTATTATTACTTTGATTGGGATGACTACTGCTAATCCTTATCATGCTATTAATCCTGCGATTAGAAGTAGATGTCAGCTATTTGAACTTAAGGATTTAACTACTAATGATATTATGAAGGGTATTGATAAGGCTGTTTCTTCTAATTATTTAGATGGATTGACTATAGATGATGATGCTAAAGAATATGTTGCTATTTTAGCGGGTAGTGATCTTAGATTTGCTTATAATTTGCTTGAAGTAGCTTATTATAGTACTTCTGATAAACATATTACTATTTCTGTAGTTAAGAAGATTAGAAATAGAGTTAATAGTTATAGTGATAAAAATGGTGATGGATACTATAATGTTATTTCGGCTTTTCAAAAGTCTATTAGAGGTAGTGATGTTAATGCTTCTCTTCATTATTTGGCTAGGCTTATTGAGAGTGATGATTTGGATATTATTACTCGTAGATTATCTGTTATTGTCTATGAGGATATTGGACTTGCTAATCCTAGTATGGGTCCTAAGGTTGATGCTGCTATTAACTCAGCTTTAAGGCTTGGTTTTCCTGAGGCTAGAATACCTCTTTCTGCTATTGTTATAGAACTTGCTTTATCTCCTAAGAGTAATTCGGCTGAAACGGCTATTGATCTTGCTTTAAATGATGTTAGAAGTGGTAATGTATCTGATGTTCCTAATCATCTTAAGAATCCTTCTAGTGATTATAAATATCCTCATAATTATAAAAATGATTATGTAAAACAACAATATTTACCTGATAGTCTTATTGATAAAAAATATTATTATCCTAAAGAAAATAAGAATGAAAAAATGCTTAAAGATATTATGGATAAATTAAGTAATTTATAAAAGGAATACAATTATTGTATTCCTTGTTTGTTTTCTATTTCTTTATATAACTTATCTTTTAATTCTGGATATATTTGAAGAAATGCTTCTACGGCTCTACTATTTTTATTATACCTAGCAAACTTAGGTATTAAATCACTATTATCTAGAGGAATATAATCAGGTCTATTAGGATATAAATACAAATTTACATCTCCCCTTTTCGCCACTTTTATTAATTCATCATATAAATTAGGAATAAATTCTTCTTTTAGCACTTCCTCATCATAATTACTTACTACTTCGGCACTCCAACCTGTTTGGCCCTCGGCAAAGTTTTTACTACTTAGTGTATAAATAGAACCACTAGTATTAAATATCTTACGAAACATTCCTTTTTTTCTTTCTACTAATGTTATTTTAGTGGTTCTTCCATTTCCTGACAAAAAATAATATAAATCACTATGCATAGGCGAAGAAAATATCATTGCAACTACCTTTGAATATGTTCCATATACCCATTCTTTCATATGTGTACTTTCATTTCTTTTAATTAATTTTAAATTAGGAATATGACTACCATGATATACATATTTCATTTTACTTCCTCTTTGCTAAAATTCTACTATAAGTTGGGTTAACATCTTGTATATTATATTTTGCATTTAGTATATATTCTTTTAATTCTTTTAATATACCTTTTTGAATATAACATGATATATTCATTCCTTCTAATTCTGATAAGATACTATTGGCATTACAGCCTGAATAACAATTTTTATAATATTCACAAGTTTTAATACATTCATCTCTTCTTAAGATACTTTTCTCTAACAATCTTAAAAAATTATCATTCATAAAAACTTTGTTTATAGAAGTAATATCCTCAATATTACCAAGATTGTATTCATCTGTACATAGTCTATCACATGGATATATTATTCCATCAGAATCTAAACATAACCATTTCCCTAAACATGAATTAAAAGTACATACTTTTGAATGTTCATTAAGAACTAGATTTACTAATTCTTCACAAGTCGTAACGTTAATATTACATGTTTTATCATTTATCCAGTATTTAAAGAAATTAGTAAAATATTTTATGTATTCATCTGGATCTAGAGATGGTAACCCTCCTTTTACGGCAGCTCCATCATTAAACATTGGATTAATTTTCATACTTAGATTCATTGATTTAAAATACTCATATTCATTTATTAGATTTTTTACATTATTTTGATTTATCACTATTATAGCACCAGGATTGTAGTGATTTTTTTGTAGTAATTTTATACCTTCTAATGTTTCATTGGTATGTCTACGCATCAATTCATTATTTAAACCATCAAAAGATAAACCTATATTAGTATTGGTCCTATTAAAGAAATTAACTATTTTTGGTGTTAAAAGAGTACCATTGGTTTGCACCGAAAACATAAACTTTGAATTTTTGCTATCACAATAGTTATATATATCTTCATAATAGTCAAGAGGCACAGTAAGTGCTTCTCCACCATGCCAAACTAAATTAATATATTTATAATTTTCTGATAATAGATCAATATATTTTTTTAGCTTATTCATATCTAATAATTTCTTTTCATATCCATATTTTTCATGAAAACAATAATTACATCTTAAATTACAATTATGAGTTGGTTTTATTAAAGTATTAATTTGTGACATTATCTTTTACTTTTATTTTTACTTTTGAGTTTACGACGTAATTATCATGTGTATCACAATGATAATCCGGATCTCCAGGACCGCTATCATCATGTAATGAATATATTGTTCTTTCACTTGAATTAGCCTGCTTTTGATAAGTTTGATAAAGTTCCATTAATCTTTTAAATTTTGTTAAATCTGCTTTTAACATAATTACCTCCTTTTTTTAATTTTACAATACTTTTAATTTTAATTATGTAAATTATTTGGTTACATAATATATATTATTTATTATTAATATAGTTAATTATAAGTTAACATAAAATAAAGGAATACTATTTTTGTATTCTTTTATTTCTTTATTATATCTTGTAATATATAATTAGCGGCATATATGCCCGCTACTGAAGGTACGGGCATCATTGATGATATTACTTCTTTATTTGTGTTATTTGGTTTTTCTATGGAAAAGACACACATGGTTTTACCTTTTATTTTTTCATCTTTGATATATTTTCTTAGGGCTTTGGCTATTGGATCATAACTTGTATCTTTTATATCACATATTTTTATTTTTGTTATATCTAATTTTCTTCCCATACCACATACTGTTAAGAGATTTATATTTTTTTCTTTACATAATTTTATTAGTAATTTTTTTACGATAATAGTATCACAAGCATCTATTATATAATCATATTCTTCTTCAAATAATATATTTATATTATCTTTAGTTATTTTTTCATTTATTTTCTTTACTTGGATATCTTTATTTATTTCTTTGATTCTTTTTTCCCATTCATTTACTTTATAATTACCTATATTATTACTATTTGCTATGATTTGTCTATTTATATTAGAGGGGTCTATTACATCATAGTCTACTATTGTTATATGTTGAATGCCACTTCTTACAAGTGTTTCTATGGTGTATCCCCCTACTCCACCAGTACCTAATACTAGGATGTTTTTACTTTTTATTTTATTTAGATTATCTTCGCCAATTAGGGCTAATGTTCTTTCATACATTTTACCTCTCCTTATATACTGGTACTTTCTCTTTGAATTTATTATTTAAAATAGTTATATCTTCATCTTTTAAATTAGTTTTATCTACTATAAAGGCTCTATTTTTATTTATATATAGATAGTATGAGTCTTTTGTATTTATTACTTTATATAGTTTATCATAATCTATATATTCTTCTTTATCTGTTGTTATTTGAAAGTTATTTTTTTTGAATATATATTTTATTTTGGTATTTATGATATTATCTTTTTTATTTTGGATTCTTTTATAGTTTATATTTGGTAGCATATTGGTATTTAATTCTAGTATACCGAATAGAGCAAAGATAAAGGCTATAAAGTCTAACCAAGTATTATATTTATAATTTATAAAAAAGTAAATTATTAGTATGATTATTAGTATATTAATTAATATTCTAGTGGTTTTTATTCTTTCAAAGTAATATATTTTTAAAAATGTTTTTATGTTTTCTTCACTATATGTAGTGGTTGTTTTTATTTCTTTCATTTTTACACCTCTTACATATATTAGTATAACATAAAAATATAATAAAAAAAAGACCCAGATGGACCGACTCTGCAAGATAAAACCCGCGGCGTACTGTCACAGGTGGGTCAGCACAACAAAGTAATTAGGATCCTTACTTATAAGCAAGTATTCAACACATAAATTGTATTAGCTCCCCTATTAATATCTTTAGTCGGTTTTATACTAAAGATGTCGTATCCTCTAGGTAATTTAATTATATCATAGTTATATTTTTTTCTCAATATAT
Organism: uncultured Bacilli bacterium; assembly: GCA_934098435.1. Lineage (GTDB taxonomy): Bacteria > Bacillota_I > Bacilli_A > RF39 > UBA660 > CAG-302. The sequence continues at coordinate 44,188 of CAKOOV010000007.1, read as the reverse complement.
TTTATATAACTTTACATTTATTTTTTCTTCTTAAGTGTGTAGACTTTATTATCTTTAATTGTTTCTTCAGTAACTATTAATTCGTTATATGCTTCTGGATTAGAAGCTATTTCGAATGAAGCATAAGATAAAGCTGTTTCTATTATTGAATCTAGGCTACGAGCACCAAAGCCTTTTTTTTCTGCTGATAAAGCTATTTCATTTTTGGCTTCATCTGTAACTATTAATTTTATACCTTGTTTTTGAAGGAATTCTTGGTTGGTTTGTAATGCACCGTTATCTGAATTAATTATTCTTATATAGCTGTCGTGATTTAATTCGTTCATTTGGATTATTATTGGAAATCTTCCTATTAATTCAGGTATCATACCATTTTTAACAAAATCTTCAGTAGTTAAATCTTTATATTGTTTTGGTTTACTTATTTGTTCAAAACCTACTACTTTATCGGTTTTTAGTTCAACACGTGACCAACTTCCTATTCCTACTACCATTAGATTACTTGTATCAAAGGTATATTTCTTGCTATGCCACATTATGTCATATTTTCCATCTTCGATTATTTTTAATAAAGCTTCTTGAACATCTTTTTGGTTTACTTGACTCTGTGATTTATTTGCTTCGGATAGTTTATCTATTTCATCTATTATTAATATTCCATTTTCTGCTTTTTTTAAATCGCCATTGGTGATGTCTAATAATGATTTTAACATGTCTGAGATGTCTTTTCCTATATAACCTGAAGCGGTATATTCTGTTGCATTTGCTGTATAACATGGTATATTTAATTTTTTTGTTAGTTGTCTAAATATTTCTGTTTTACCGACACCTGTACTACCATTTATTAGGATGTTTCTTGATTTATTTGGTGAAAAATTGTTATATTGTTTCCAAATAGCGGTTAATATTTTTTTTATTGGTTCATTTTGATCGATTACTGTTTTTGTTATTTCTGTATATAATTTATTAACATTGATATCCATTTTTTCTTCTTTTTCTTTGTTATCTATTTGAAGTGTAGTACTGTTTTCTTTATCTACTTGTTTTTCATATATTATTTTTATACCAAATTGTTCTTCTAGTTCTGAAAGTGATTCTGGATAATAAGTAATATAAAATATAATTATATCTCTATCTAGGAAAATATTTTCTTTATTATATTTTTCTTTATTACAGAAATTTATTATTGGTGTGTTTTCTTCGCCAAATTGGTTTAATTGATAATTAAATTTTTTAGCATAATGTAATATTAACTTTTTTAATATTGATGTTGGTATTAGTGGAAATTGTTTATTATATTCTCTTAAACTTTTTCTAGCTGCAAAACCATATGTATTGCCTTCGATTATATGGCGATATGGTGTTCCGTCTTCATCTATTAATTCTTCTTCTTCAGAATTATAAATACCTGTTATTACTTTATATGGCATGCATTCTAAATTTTCAAAATTTCTTTTTAGCTTGTATAAAATTGCTATATCTTTTACTTCTTCTAAATTATTCATAAATCCCCCTACTAAAATTAATCTCTAATTTTTATATGTGTTTCTCTAAGTTGTTTTTCAAATACTTCATTTGGACAGCCCATCATTTGATCAGAACCATTTGCTCCTAATGGAAAGGCTACCATTTCCCTTATATTCTCTTCATCTTGTAAAAGCATTAGTATTCTATCTATACCAGGAGCCATTCCGGCATGAGGTGGTGCTCCGTATTGGAATGCTGTGTATAAACTTCTAAATTTGTTTTCTACGTCTTCTTCTGTATATCCTGCTAAAGAAAATGCTTTCTTCATTATTTCAATATTATGATTTCTTACAGCTCCTGAAGCCATTTCGTAGCCGTTACAGACAAAATCAAATTGATGGGCTACTACGTTTTCCATGTTTTCTTTTGTTAAGGCTTCTATACCACCTTTTGGCATACTAAATGGATTATGTCCAAAATCCCATGTGTTTTCTTCTTCGTTGTATTCATACATTGGAAAGTCATTTATAATACAAAATTCAAATTTATTTTTATTTATTAAGTCTAATTCATTACCAAGTTTTGTTCGTAATAATCCAGCTAATTTATCTATTTTATGTTTGTTGTCTGCTAAAATAAATAGTGTACTACCTTTATTTAAGTGGCATTTTTCTATTAACTCTTTTCTTAAATCATCAGTTAGGAATTTGTCAATTGATGATTTAAATGTCATATCTTCATTTACTTTTATATATGACATACCTGAGGCTCCCACTGATTTTATGTATTCTTCTATTTTTTTGTACCATGAATTTGATTTATCAATATTATCTACTTTTATACCTCTTATTTTTAATGTTTTAAATGGTTCAAAAGTACTTTTTGATAGTATAGTGGTTAAATCTTCAATTATTAATGGATTTCTTAGATCTGGTTTATCTGAACCATATTTTAACATTGCTTCTTTATATGGTATTCTTTTAAATGGTACTATAGATACTTCTTTATCGCTAAAATGAGTAAATACGTCATGAAAGATTTTTTGTCCTACTTCATAAACATCTTCTTCATCTACGAACGACATTTCTAAATCTAATTGATAGAATTCACCATATAATCTATCACTACGTGGATCTTCATCTCTAAAGCATGGTGCTATTTGAAAATATTTACTAAATCCTGAACACATTAATAATTGTTTGAATATTTGAGGTGCTTGAGGTAATGCATAAAATTTTCCTTTATATTTTCTTGATGGTATTATAAAGTCTCTTGCTCCTTCTGGAGATGAAGCTGTTATGATAGGTGTTTGAATTTCAGTAAAATTCATTTCTTTCATTATTTTACGCATGTAGTCTAATACTTTTGTTCTAAATAGTATTTTGTCATGGACTTCGGGATTTCTTAAGTCTAAATAACGATATTTTAGTCTTGTATCTTCAAAAGCTTCTTTACTATGATTTATTTCAAATGGTAATACATTATTTGCGGCCCCTAAAAGTTCATATGATGATATTAATACTTCTACTTCACCTGTTTTCATATTTGGATTAGTCATACCATCTGCACGATGTCTTACTATTCCTGTTGCGGTAATAGTACTTTCTCTAGTTAAGGTACTAAATTTATCTATTTCTTCACTTATTAATTGTATTAGGCCTGTCTCATCTCTTAAGGTTAGAAATACTAAACTACCTAGATTTCTTATTTGTTCTACCCATCCTGCTACTTTTATTTCTTCACCGATGTTTTCTTTTGTTATTTCACCACAATAAATTGTTCGATATTTGTTTTTCATTTTATTCCTTCTTTCATAAATAAAAGCACATTAAATAATTCTATAGGGACGGATTGTTATCCGCGGTGCCACCCTACTTCACTTTAATGTGCGCTTTGCTAGTTTTATATCGGAAACTATCCGTTCTATCTTTTTGTTACTACTTGTCACTAATAGTAATAGAAACTATATTTATTATATAATTATTACTTTTAATTGTCAATTGATTTAAATGCTATTTTGTTATTTATTTGATTTTTTTCTTACCTTTGATATTATCTAATGATTTAATATCATTTTCTAAAATACTAATATAACTTTTCATTATGCTATTTGTATTTTCTTCTAAAGTTTTAGTTATAGCATTAGCATTATAATTATTACTTTTAAATGATGTTATTATATTAATTGTATCATTTATATGTTTACTACTCTTAGATACATATGAATATATATTTAATATTCCTTTTTCACTTAATGTATTTATTTCATCATTACTTAATACTTTTTGATATAGTTTTGTGAAATTATCTATTAGTTCTTTCTTTTCTATATCATTTATGATATTTGAATTTAAAATATATACTAGATAAGTAATCATATGGTATTCTATTAATAGTAATGTATCATTTGTTTCTCTTTCTTCGATTACAATACTCATACTTTTATATAGTTTGCATAGCTTTGCTGGCGATATATATTTTAAGGCATTCTTTAAGTATTTTATATTTTCTTTGGGAATGATATTTTTTATATCTTCTCCTTTTACTATTATATTAGAATTCATATTTATAAATAGGTCATTAAATAATTCATTATTGCTTACTCTTTCCATAATTTCTCCTCACTGCTATATAATATCATATTTTTTCTAATTCTTCAATAATAATTATTTTTCTAATGACCTTAGGCATTAGAAAACCTAGAGTGACTACAGGCACGAGAGGAAAAAAGAAAAGAAGATAATTATTTTTCAAGCATTATTGTTATTGGACCATCATTTATAAGAGATACTTTCATATCTGCTCCAAAAACACCAGTTTCTACTTTAATATTCTCTTCTTTTAATTTATCATTAAATTTATCATATAGTAAGATTGCTTTATCTCCATTTAGGGCTTTAATGTATGATGGTCTTCTTCCTTTTCTTGTATCAGCATATAGTGTGAATTGACTTATGGATAAAATACTACCATTTATATCTATTAAGCTTTTATTCATAATACCATTGTCATCATCAAATATTCTTAGATTTAGTATTTTATCTACCATATAATCTATTTCTTTTTCAGTATCTCCTTCGGTAAAACCCACTAATAATAAAAGACCTTTGTTTATTTGCCCTACTATTTTGTTATCTACTTCTACACTTGATGATAATACTCTTTGGACTAATACTTTCATTAGTTCATCTCTCTTTCTACTTTTTCAATAAACTTTAGATTTAGTAAATCGTTCATAAATTTTTCTAATTTTTCTTTGTTTTCTACTAATATTGTCATACTATATACTTTGGCACTACTTTTATTTATAGTGGTTATGCTATCTATTATTATGTTATTAGATGAAGCTTTGGTTATTATATCTAATAGATTGTCATAGGCATTTGTATATATTAGAATATCTGAACTATATTTTTTAGATAGATTATTATTCCATTTGACATTTATTAATCTTTCATCTATATCAATTATATTCTTGCAATTGCTACGATGTACTGTAATTCCTGATCCTCTAGTAATATATCCTATTATATTATCACCAGGTATTGGCTTGCAGCAGCCACTAAGATTAGCTTTTATTTCAGCCATACCTTCTACTAAAACGTCGTTATTTTTTATACTTGTATCTTTATATGAATTGCTTTCATTGATTTTTTGTGTTATATCTGGTTTTTCTTCTTCTTTTTTGTTTATTATTTTTATTATAGACATTGGTGTATGTTTACCTAGACTGATATCTACATATAATTCGTCTATGTCTTTTAGTTTTAAGTCATTTAGTATTATATCAATATTTTTATTAGATAAGAATTCATTTATACTTATATTTTCTTTTCTTAATTCTTTTTCTAATAATTCTGATCCTTTTTCAATATTTTCGTCTTTTTCTAATTTACTATAATATGATTTTATTTTATTTTTAGCACCAGATGTTACTACGAATGATAACCAGTCTTTGCTTGGCTTAGAGGCTTTATTGGTATTTACTTTGATTATATCACCAGTAGATAATTGATAGTCTAATGGTACTATATTATCGTTTACTATTGCCCCTATGATTTTATCTCCTACTTCACTATGAACTTTATATGCAAAGTCAATAGGAGTTGAACCGGTAGGTAATTCTATTACATCTCCTTTTGGAGTGTATACATATATTACATCATTGGATAGTATATCTTTTTTTACTGAAGAGACAAATTCTTCTGATGTATTAGAATCTTCATTTAATTCGATTATATTTCTAAATATTTGTAATTTTTGTTCAGTTGAATCTTTTATACTTTTTTCACTATTTTTATTTTCTTTATATGACCAGTGTGATGCTATACCATATTCGGCTATTTTATCCATATCATATGTTCTTATTTGTATTTCAAATAGTTGACCATCAATACCAAATACTGTTGTATGTAGTGATTGATATAGATTTGTTTTAGGCATTGCTATATAATCTTTGAATCTTTTTGGTACTGGTTTGTATTTTGAATGAATTAGTCCTAATGCCAAGTAGCATTCTTGCTCAGTATCTACGAATACTCTAAGGGCTAATATGTCATAGATATCATCGAATTTTTTTCCTTTAGATAGTTTAGTGTATATACTATAGATACTTTTACTTCTTCCTTTCATTTCGTGAGGAATGTTATGCTCAGTAAGTAAATCTGATACTTCACTCATCATTTTACTTACTGCTGCATCACGTTCTGTCTTTTTTAAGTTTAATTTTTCTACTATATCAAAATATGCTTCGGGTTTTAAATAACGAAGGGATAAGTCTTCAAGTTCGCTTTTTATTTTGTATATTCCTAAACGATGAGCTACTGGGGTTAATATTTCTAATGTTTCTTTGGCTTTTCTTTTTTGTTTTTCTTCGGATAATACATCTATGGTACGCATATTATGAAGTCGATCTGCTAATTTTATTATTATTACTCTTGGATCTTCAGATAGTCCTACAAGTATTTTTCTTTGATAGGCTGCTGAGGCTTCAGAATCTGATGAAAAGTTTAGTCTATTTATTTTGGTAACGCCATCGACAAGTAAAGCTACTTCTTTTCCAAATAGATTTTCTATTTCTTCGTAAGTGGCATCAGAATCTTCGATGGTATCATGAAGAAGGGCTGCTGCCATACATGGTGCATCAGCGGATATTTCAGTTAATATTAGGGCTACATTTAGGGGATGTAATATATAATCATCTCCAGATATTCTTTTTTGACCAAAATGTTTCTTCTCAGCGTATTCATATGCTGATTTAACTAATTTTATATCTTTTTCATTATTGTTATATTCTTTGAACTTATCTATTAGTTCATCAATGGTAATATACTTTGTTTTAATACTCATTATTTCACCTTCTTATTTAATTATTATAAGAGGAAAATAATTTTCCTCTTATTGTTAACAATTAACGCCTTTTACTTTTAGTTCTTCTACTTCATCTAATTTCTTTTTTTCTTTTTTTGGTTTTGATATTCTTTTTGTTTCTAATATTAACCATAACTGATTAGATACATATATTGATGAGAATACTCCCGCTATAAATCCTACTAATAATGCTAGATTAAAGTTTAATATTTCACTTGCTCCAAAAATTATTAAACAAATTATTGGAATTATTGTTGTTACTGTAGTCATAATTGATCTAAAGAAAGTTAGTCTTACAGAATTATTAACTATGTCTTTTAATTTTTCTTTATCAATATTTTTTCTATTTTTATAATTTCTTCTTATCATATCAAATGTTACGATAGTATCGTTTATAGAGTATCCTATAATGGTAAGAATAGCCGCTATAAAGATAGAATCTATTTCTAATTTAAATATTCCAAAGAAGATTGTTGTTATTAATACATCATGTAGTAATGCTGCTATTCCTGATATAGCATAATTAAATCTAAATCTAATACTTACATATATTGTTATACCAATAAAGGCTATTAATACTGCTATGATAGCATTCTTAATTAGTTGTTTTTTTACTAAGTCTGATACTACATAGATATCTGCACTAGTATTATATTCTTCTTCTAATTTTTCGGATAATTCTTTTATTTCATCTTTATTTAATTTTTCTTTAATTGTTATTGTTGTTGAATCTTTAGTACTATTAATTTTATCGATAGTATATCCTTCTAATGATACTTTATCAGTGGTATTTACTGTTATACTAGTACCTCCTGTAAAGTCTACTGCAAAGTTAAATCCTTTTATTAGAGAATATGTAAGTCCTCCTATTATAATTATTAAAATTATTGGTAACATAATTTTTCTTGAATTTACAAAATCTAATTTTTTAAATGGTATTCTTATTTCTTTAGCAGGAATTATTTTCTTTTTTGGTAATCCTATGAATAGATTTATCTTATTATCAAATACTCCACTTTTAGCAAATAATAAGATAATGTGTTTTTCTAAATATACTAAGATAGCTATTGTTAAAATAATATTTATTATTAACATTGTTGCAAAGCCTTTTACTGAACTTTGACCTAAAATAAATAATATTATTGCTACTATAAATGTTGTAATATTGGCATCTAGGATACTTGAAAGTGATTCTTCATTACCTAGTTTTACTGCTTTTTCTAGTGGCACACCTATTTTTAATTGGTCTTTTATTCTTTCAAACGTTATAATTGATGCATCTACTGCCATACCTATTCCTAATAGCATAGCTGCTATTCCTGGTAATGTTAATGTTCCTTGTATTAAATAGAATATTAAAAATGATGACATTGTATATAACATTAGTGATACACCTGCTATAAAGCCACTGAAATGATATAATATTACTAGTAATACTATTACAAGACAGATACCAATAATTCCAGCTATTAGAGTTTTATTTAGCGATGCTTCACCGTATGTTGCTTCTACTGTTCTTGAAGATATTTCTGTTAATTTTGTAGGTAAAGATCCTGAATTTATTAATTCTACTAATGATTTAGCTTCTTCTTCAGTGAAATTACCTTGAATTATAACATCTGATGAAAAGGCCTGAGATACTCTAGCGGCACTTAAACATCTTGATGCTGATAATGATCCACATTTATCTTTTTCTTTGTAATATGAATCTGTATTTTCATCATAATCTAACCAAATTACGATAATATTATTTGTCATATCTTTTACACTGTTAGTTACATTATAAAATTTTTCATTATCTTTTATTTGTAAGCTTACTGCTGGATGTCCATATTGATCAGATGTTACTTTGACTGCTCCTCCTAATACATCAGCTGTCATTAGAAGATTATCTGAATAATCTCTAAATGTTAAAACGGCTGTTGATGAAATTACTTCTCTTGCTTCATCTTTATTGGTGATACCCGCTAAGGCTATTCTTATGCGATTTCCGTCTTCGATACTTATTTCTGGTTCATTTACTCCTAGGATATCTACTCTTTTTAAAATGGATTTATATGTATTATATACCATATCTGAATCTAATTCTTTTCCATCTAATGGTTCTATTTGGTATAATACTTCAAATCCTCCTTGAAGATCTAATCCATAATTGGTGTGTTTAAATATTGGAACACATAGGTATGCTGATATTAATAGTACACTAAATGATAATATTATTCCAGATATACATTTTATTTTTTTGTTTTTATTTATTATTACTATTAATAAAGCTAAAAAGCTTATTACACTTAATATAATTATTGCTATTTTCATAATATCGTCTCCTTTTTTAATTTTTTTTATGATTTTTTATAAATGCATCTACTTTAACTATATCTACATCTATTATATCATTTACTATTTCTGATATGGTTAAATTTTGACTGTATTTCCATTTATTTGTTTTTAAATAATTCCATATATCTGTCATACTAATATAGTCATATTTGTTTTTGATCATTCTTAATTTTACTTTGAGTGCTCCTTGTAGGTCATTGAAGAGTTCTTTTTCACTACTATAATCCATAACTAATCACCATATGTTTATTATACTATATATTGGGAGAAAAGCAAAGAAAAAATAGCAACTTATGCTATTTTTCGTTTTCATTTTCTCTTTTTTCAAATAATAACTCTATATCAATGTTTAAAGCATTAGCTATATTACTAACTGCATCAATTGAAAAATTTTTTTTACTATTTGGGGCTTCTATTCGTCTGATAAATTCATGTGAATATTCGGTCTTTTCTGCTAATTGGGCTTGTGTCATTTTTCTTTCTTTTCGATAGTGTTTAATATTCTTAGCAATTAGTTCATATATATCATAATGTTTTTCACGTTTTCTTTCCAACATGCATCACCTTAATGTTATTTTCTCACAAAATAGCATTTTTTTATGTAAACCATTTGGTTACATTATTAATATTTATTGCTTATTTATGCTACATTTTGATAATTGTTTTTTATTTTTTTCAAAGCTTTGTTTTCCCCTCTTGATATTGCTACTTGATTCATCTTAAGAATACTTGCTATTTCAGATTGGGTTTTGTCTTTGAAATATCTTAAATAAATTATTTCCTTATCTGGACTTGGAAGTTTGTTAATCATATCATATAGCATTATATTATCAATATTATATTGACTTTTTTGATCACTTATCATATCGGATAATGCTAAATCTTTACCATCTGTATATATTATTCTATCTAAACTATCGATTGGATTCATGGCTAGCATGACTTCATCAATTATTTTTTTTTCTATTTCTATATACATAGCTATTTCTTCATTTGAGGGTTCTTTCATTAATTTCTGACTTAAGATTATTTTTGCTTCGTTTATCTTTTTATATAATTTGTAATAGTCTCTTACTAATTTTATATTTCTATTATTATATACATAAGAATATATTTCACCATATATGTATTTATAGGCATATGTAGAAAATTTAGTGTTTTTGTTATCTTGATAGTTATTATATGCTTTTATAACACCTTTTACACCTTCTTGATATAGATCTTCTTTATCATAACTATTAAAGTATTTATTTATTATCGCATAAATGAGCCCATTACATGAATTGATTATTTCTTCATATTTATTCATTAAATCATCCTTTCAAATAATTTAAAAGCGGCATATTCGTTATCTATTTTTGGAATTTCTTTAAATAATTTTCTTGATATATTAAATTTATCACAAATGATTATATTACCTTTTTTATTTTTATAGTCTTTATATAGTTTTTTTAAGTATTTTATGCTATAACTATCTATTGAGTATATATTATCTATATTTAGAACTATATATTTAAAATCTTCATCTATTATTTCTTTTACAGTATTTTTATTTATATCACCTTTTATTCTTATAAAAAGTATTCCTTTTCTAAATTCCATACTTGTTTTTAACACTTTTATTCACCTCTATTATAATTTAACATATCTTTTATTTTTAATATACACATTCGACAAAACTAGATATTTATTTTCTTCGACATCTTTCACCTCCTAGTAATCCCTCTATATATATAAACACTAAAAGTATTAAAAAAATGTAACTTTTTGGAATTTTATTAAAAAAAGACTTATATTTTTAAGTCTCCTTTTATTATTTCTTGTAGATTGCGAATAAATATTGTAAATATATTTGCTTTATCTATATCTTCTAGTACAGTTGCATCAATAGTAGATATTACTTTATTGTTTTCAATAATATCGATAGTACCGATAATATCTCCTTTCTTTACTGGGGCTATAATTGTAGAAATATTTGTTTTATATGTTATATTTCTATCTTTATCTGTTTTTTTATTTAAGATAGTTATTGTTTCTTTAGCTGTTATACTTACTTTTGTTTTTTTACCTAGTTCTACTTGTACTGTTTTTAATTTAGTACTACTATCAACTATATTTTTCACTGTATATATATTATATCCATAATCTAGCATTTTTGTTGTATCACTACTTCTTTTAGCAATACTAGGTTCATTCATAACTACGGTTATTAAACGCATGTTATCTTTTTTTGCTGTGGTTGTTAAGCAATATCCTGCTTCTTTGGTAAAACCTGTTTTTAAGCCATCTACTCCAGAGTAAAATTTGACTAATTTATTTGTATTTACTAACCAGAATGGACTTTTAGAATCTTTTCTTAAATAATCTTCATAAGTTGAACTAAATTCTAATATTTTTTCATGCTTTATTAATTCTTTAGCTATTAGCGACATATCATAAGCACTTGAATAATGATTATCGGTATCAAGCCCAGTAGAATTAATGAAATTAGTATTTTTTAAACCAAGTTCTTTAGCTTTATTATTCATTTTTTTAACAAAGTTTTCTTCACTTCCCGCTATTCGTTCAGCCATAGCAACTGTGGCATCTGTCGCCGTTACTAAAAAGCAGTAAAAAATCTTTTAAATTTAAGCTACTGTTATTGTAGCCAACTATATTCAATTTAAAATGTAACATTACCTTATGAGTATCTTCATCTTCTTCTGATTCAAGTCTTTCTACTAATATAGTATCTAATATTGATCCAAATATTTTAAATACACTTTCATCATCTTCTAAAATTATATCGTGTATCTTTTTAAAAAAATCATCAATATTAGATTTATAATCAACTTCCGAGTTCATTGATAAATAACTTTGTTTTTTCTTATCTAATACGGATAATTCATTATTATATTTTTCTCTTGCTTCATTATATTCATCTCCCTCAATTTCCTTTCTTGCTCTCATATTAATTAACTCTGCCCTAGCATTTTTTATTTCTTCTATCTTTTTATCAACTTCATTTATTTCTCTTGAATAGTCAGATTTACTTTCGGTTTCACTAACTAAACTATAAATTTCTTTCATCATATCATTTTCTTTATCCAAAATGTTTTTTGCAACTATTTTGAATATATCTAATAATTCTTGATAATGAATAATTGGTGTTTTGCAACCATTTACTTTTTCTCTGCCATATTTTCTATAATTTGAACATCCCCAATATTTGCTTTCATAACCTGTCCTTTTATTTTTATAACTACCTTTTATAAATGTTGCTCCATCATGAAAACATTTAATTTTACCTGATAAAGCATATCTCATATCAGTTCTAGTTTGACATTTATAATTATTAGCATTTTTATTCAATATCTCATTACATTTATCCCAAAGTTCTTCTGATACTATTGGTGGACAAGTTTCATTATCTTTATAAACTATCCATTCATCAGGTTTAAATCTAATTCTCTTTTTTGAATGATAATCAACAGTAGTCTCTTTATGAGCACAAAAGTAACCTTTATATTTTGGGTTTCTTATTATTCTACCAATAACAGTTCCTGCTAATGGTTTGTTAGTTTTACTAACAATATTATATTCATTATATAAATAATGTCCTAACCTAGCAGTCCCCATTTCTCCTTTTGAGTATTCATTAAAAATTAATCTAATTAATTCTGCTTCTTCTTCTACTATTTCTAATTTTCCTTTATTTTTTCTATAACCATAAAAATTATCATTACCAGGCACTACACCTTTTTCAACACTTCTTTTATATCCAAATCTAATTCTTTCTGATAACTTTCTAATTTCATCTTGTGCAATACTTGACATAATAGTTAAACGAAGTTCTGAATCTGAATCAAAAGTATTAATATTATCATTTAAGAAATATACACCAACACCATAAGATAATAACTCTTGTGTATATTGAATACTATCAACAGTATTTCTTGAAAATCTTGATATTTCTTTTGTTAATATTAAATTAAACATACCTTTTTTTGCGTCATTTACCATTTTAAGAAAATTATCTCTTTTATTGACACTTGTTCCACTTATACCCTCATCAACATATCCAGGCACAAAAATCCAATTTGTTTGCGATTTAATATAATTTTCAAAATACATTACTTGATTTTCTAGTGAATTTAATTGTTCTTCGTGATCAGTTGATACACGAGCATAAAATGTAACACGAAGTGGTAAATCTATAAGTTTTTTACCCTGTGCTAAAACATTTCTAATTGAGTACAAATTCAGTATCATCGTTTACTCCTCCCTTTTATATCGGAATTTTAACTATCATGTTTGTCATATCTTCCTTTTTTTCAAATTTACTATCTAACTTAATAATATCTTCATCTAACTTTTTAATAATGCTATTACATTGAGAAAAATCTATTACACCTTTTTTACAAAGTTCATTGATAATTGCCTTTTGAATTTCCTTTTTTGCAATATCAATGGAAGGATTATTATTCAAAGTTTCTCCTCCTCATTTAAACATATTTGAATAAATGAAAAAAAGAACTCAAATATTGAGCCTTTAACAATAATTTAAAAACTCAATATTTTTGATGAAGACATAATAATCCATAAAATGTCATATAAAATATTAAGTTTTCAAATAACATTTTATGGATTTAATTTTAGTTTTTATATTTTTTTATCATATTCGCTATATCAAATCCACTAGACTTTGAGTCAAAAGATATAATTGTAATTTTATTTTCAAAGTAAGTTTCATTATCATATCTAATGATTATTTCACTAAATACATCTAATTTTTCATTATAATCAAGTTTTTCAAATTGTGAATCGAGTTTTATATCTTCATCATTATAAATAATTCCCAGAACATTTCCATTATCTTCATAAGCATCTTTTGTATTAGTTAAACCGTTATAAAGCATAACAAAATATTCTAATAATATTGTACAAGCATTTTCAGACAATCCTACCATATCTAATGTAAATATTTTAATATCATTATCTTCTATCAAATCAGGGTTTGCCTCGTTTTTATCATTTATTTGATTATTGTTTAATAAACCAAATATATAGATAAGAAATTTTAATTTAGTTATATCATCTTTATTTTCAATTTCTTCTATTAATTTTTTAACATTTTCAGTAGTTTCAGTAATATACATAATATCATTCCTCCCTAAATATTACTTTTAATTTCATCAAATATTTTGTTTGTTATTTTTTCTCCAATTATTTCAGTCATCTCTAACTCTTGTGAATCTAAATTTAATTGTTCAATAAAGTTATTTACTGCGATAATCGTAGATACTCTATCAGGACTATCTTCTATTGTACTTTCAATCATATCTTCAACAATATCAAATAGCCAAGTTTTTAGTCTGTTGTTTAATATTATTTTTCCTTCCATAAAACAATTCCTTTCACAAGACCGAAATAAAGCCTTTTTAAGAGGTTTTATTTTTTAGTGCTTATAACTGTCCAACCTCAAATATCAAGTTTAATACCGACTAAATTAGATATATTTAACGGCTTTTTTTCTTCGTTCCATTTATCACTTAAAAAAGTGAATTTTGCAAGAGTTTTTTTGCAAAAAATCTAAAAAGTTTTATCTTTCTAATTCTTCATCATTTGTTTCCTCAACACTTCTAGTGTTTTCTTGTTTATCTAAATCAAGTTCACTATCAATTCGTGCCTTTTCTTTTTGGAGTTCTCTAATTCTATCTTGTTGTGTGAAAGGTTTATCAAGTTCTTCTTTAATATCAATAAGTTGTTTTTCATTATAAGCAATTTGCTCTTTAACAGTGTTTATTTTATTATCAAAACTTTTAAGCATATTTTCTAATTTATAAATATTTCCTATTTCATCTAAATTGCTTATCTCAACTTTATATTTACCTGCACCTTTTATATATATGATAGGTTTGTACCATAATTCATCTTTTGTTCCAATAATATCAAATCCACTTATTTGTCCTAGTAAAGTTTCTTCTTTTATTTTTAATAATGAAAAACTTTCATATAACTTTGTACTAGCATCTTTTCTTGAATCATATATCTTATCTCTAATCATTATCATAAAGTTATCTCCTGATAAATCTTTAACATTTTTAATATCTTCTTCAAGACCATTTAAGTATTGATTTTGATATTTTAATTGTCTTGGTATTTCACTATTATATTTAGATTCAAGTTCAATATGAGATTTATCATATCTACTTTTAGATAAGTACAATTGCTTTAATTCATTTTCAACTTTAAACTTCTCTAATATTAATGGATTACCACTTGCAAGAGCTTTAACTTCAGCATAAGTAAGTGTATCCCTATCTAAATCTTCGGCAGTTCTTCCACCACCATTACTATTAGCCATTATTTGATTTATAAATGTTGATTTAGTTTGAATTAATTGATATGAATAAGCATCAAAACTACCTTCAGTTACATATCTATATATTTCAACTTCTTCATTTTGATTTCCCTGTCTTAATATTCTCCCTTCTCTTTGTTCTATATCAGATGGTCGCCATGGACAATCTAAATGATGTAAAGCAATTAATTTATCTTGAACATTCATACCTGCTCCCATTTTAGAAGTTGATCCTATAAGTATTCGTTTTGTTCCATTTCTCATATCTTCAAATAATTTTAATTTTTGTGGATTAGTTTTAGCATTATGAATAAACTCTATTTCTTCCTCTGGTACTCCTTTTGCAATTAATTTATTTTTAATATCATCATAAACATTAAAAGTACCATCATTTCTAGGTGTTGATAAATCACAAAAGACAAGTTGTGTTAACTTGCCCTCTTTATTTTCCAACCATATTCTATAAATATTTTCTACTGCCATATTTATTTTTGAATTAGGTAAGTCTGGCATACTTGGATCTATCATTCGTAAATCTAGTGCTACTTTTCTACCATCATTAGTAACAAGTAGCATATTATCTTCTCGTGGATCACAACCATTTCTAATTCTTTCACTTCGTTCTGCTAATTTATCTACATACTCTCCTAATTCTTCACTTTTAGGTGCTACTATTGTTTTATAATCTCCACCTTTTAATTTAGGTGTAGGTAAATCTAGCATCTTTGAAGTTTTAATATCAGCAACTTCTTTAAATAAAGTCATTAACTCTGGAATATTAAAGAATTGAGCAAATCGTGCTTTCGTTCTAAAACCACTACCATCAGGAGCAATTTCAAAACTATTAACTACTTCTCCAAAAGTTGATGCCCATTCATCAAAATGTTCAAGTCCCATCTCTCTTAACCTATCAATTTGGAGATATTTTTGCATTGCAAATAATTCTCCCATTGAATTAGATATTGGAGTACCTGTTGCAAATACTGCACCTTTACCTCCGTTATTTTCAAGTATATAACTTATCTTCATAAATAAGTCAGTTGCTTTTTTACTTTCACTATTATTTATCCCTGCAACATTTCTTATCTTTGAATACATTGGTAAATTTTTAAACATATGTGCCTCATCAACTATTAATTCATCTACTCCAAGTTCTTCAAATGTTACTACATCATCTTTTGGTGCATCTAATAATGCCTTTAATTTAGTATCCATACTTGTTTTAATTTGTTCAAGTTTTTTAACACTTAAACCATCACCAGACTCTGCTTTTATTCTTTCAATAGCATTAACAACTTCATCAATTTGTTGTTCTATATGTTTTTGTTCATATTCTTTACTCATAGGAATTAATCCAAAACTAGAATGAGCAATTAAAACTGCATCCCATTCTCCTGTTGCAATTTTTCCCATAAGTTTTTTTCTTCTTGTTTTTTCAAAATCTTTTTAAGTTGCAACAAGTATATTTGCAGTGGGATATAATTTTAATATTTCATTTGCCCATTGTCCTAATAAATGATTAGGTACAACAAACATCGGCTTACTAACTATTCCTAGTCTTTTTAATTCCATAGCACTAGCAATGCATTCATAAGTTTTTCCTGCACCTACTGCATGAGCGAGTAAAGTATTACCACCATATAAAACACGAGCAACTGCATTTTTTTGATGTTCTCGAAGTTCTATATTTGGATTCATACCATCAAAAGTAAGATGACTACCATCAAACTCTCTTTCTCTCATACAATTAAATTGTTCATTGTAAAGTTTTGTTAGTCTATTTCTTCGATCTTCATCTTTCCAAATCCACTCTTTAAATTCTTGTTTTATAAGTTCTTGCTTTTCTCTTGCATTTGCAGTTTCAACAGGATTTACAACTCTCCTATCATCTTCTAATGTATCATATACAGTTACACTTTGAAGATTTAAAGCATTTTTAATTAAAGATAAAGCATCTGCTCTATCAGTTCCCCAAGTATTTGTGTTTTTAACTCCATAACCATATAAACCACTAGCTTGAAATAACCAAGTATTTACTTCTTTTGCATACTTTATTTTTAATCTACTTTTGTTCCAACTTTGAATATCTAATAATTCACAACAAAATTGATGATATATATCTTCTGGTATCCAAGTTGATCCTAACTTAACACTTATTTCATCATATTCAAGTGGTATAGGTTGTACTATTTCAAGTGCTTCTATATTTTTATCATATTTATTATCTTCATTTATTGATTTGGCATAATTAAGTTTATGTTTTACATTACCACTTAAATATTCACTTGCTATAACCCAACCTTTATTAAAGTCATTAATCTTTTCAGGATCTTGATATATTAGATTATCAAGTTCTTCAATCATTTCATCTTCACTTTTTGGATATAATGTTTTCATATATTCAAAATCAACACAACCACGATTATTAAGTGAATACTTTAAAGCATCTTCTACATTTTCGGCACTCGTTATTACTTTACTTTTTCTTATTGTTCTTTTAGTAAAGACGTCTCCCTTTTCATATTTAGGTTTGTCATTTTCATCTTCATCATCTTTACTAACCTTATTTTCAATAGATGTAAGTAAATAATAATCTGGATCACTATCAAATGCTCTTGCATTTACACTATCATTAATATAACCATATCTTTTATAAAATTCATCATATTCTTTACTTAATTTTTCTTGTGCTAGTGATAATTCTTCATCACTACCATCACGAAGTTGAATATCAAATACTTCTCTTAAAGCATTTTTAACCTTACAAAGACCTATAATTCTTTTTGCCACCATACCTTCTTGAATAGAATATGGTACTAAACTAGAAAATGACCTTTGATAAATTATATCTTTACCATCTTTATTAATAATAGTAAAAGCATTATTCTTAATACTATCATCAGCATCTAAAACATCATAATCATTATCGTCATTATGAATAAAGTTTGTTTGTTCATAAATATTACTAGGTAAATGTTCTATTGCTTGATTCATTAAAACATTTATATCCTCATCTATTGGAGATAATGTATTGTCATAACCATAAGCAGTTGACTCTAGTTCCATTTTTCCAAGCATCATATTTGGATTATCAATATAATAATTATTTATTGTTATTCCATCTTCATATTCACTTGTATAAATCCACTTTTCATCACTTAAATCTTGTTTTAATTCATCTCTCTTTTTTAAGAAAATAATATCAGATGTTACCTTTGCATTTGCATTATTAGTAAATGTATTATTTGGTAATCTAATTGCACCTAAAAACTCTGCTCTTTTTGCAATATATTCCCTTACTCTTGTATCTTTCTTATCAAGTGTTCCATCAGTAGTTATAAAAGCAATTATTCCACCATCTCTAACTTTATCTAATGTTTTTTGAAAGAAGTAATCGTGAATTAAGAATCTATCTTTATATCTTTTATCATATACAGTATTACTTCCAAAAGGTACATTACCAACTGCAACATCAAATAATTCATCTGCTACTTTTGAATTTTCATAACCTGTTATTTCTATTTTTACATTTGGATATAGTTTTTTAGCAATTCTACCACTTATACTATCTAACTCTACACCATATAATTTAGATTTTTCAAATTCACTAGGTAATCTCCCAAAGAAATTACCAATAGCACAACTTGGCTCTAAAATATTTCCTTTTTCAAAACCAAATTGTTTTAAAGTTTTATATATGCCATCTATTGCAACATTTGGAGTATAAAAAGATGATAATGTTGAATGTGCAGCTGCTTTATATTCTTCATCATTTAATAGTAGTTTTAGTCTTTCTCTTTCACTTTTCCAATTATCTTTTCTTTCATCAAAAGCATCAGCAATTCCACCCCAACCTACATAACGAGATAAAATATCCTGTTCTTCTTTTGTTGCATTTTTATCTTCACTTTCTAATTGCTTTAATAGTTCTATTGCTTTTACATTATCTTCAAATCTTGATTTAGCACCAAAACTTGTATCAACTTTATCATCACTAATGTGATAATTAACTTTCGGATATTCTTCTTCTATTTCTTCTCCATTATTATTAAACTTTTGTTCTTCTATTATATTAGTTTCTATACCATCATGAGTTGGAATTATTTCAGCAGTAGTAACCTTATAATCAATATCATTATCTTCCACATCTTCAATAATAGAAGATACTTCTCTATCAATTTGTTCTAATTCTTGATTATCAATTTCATTTTGATCTACCAATTTTGTACTTGGTATAGACATATCAAATTGTTTATCATCAAAATTATTCCAATATATATGTATTAAGTCAGGAGATATATAAATTGAAAAGTCTTTATCCTTATATAAAGATTGAAGAAAAGCATTATTTTTTATTCCTTCATTTAATTTAATTTCATCAGTCTTATCAGGATTAAAATATGAAAAAGCATTCTCTCCCATATCTGTAATAGGACTAGACAATAATATAGATAGATTTCTCTTGTTTGATTTTATATGCTCCCATACTTGTAATTCTACATTATGAATTTCAAAAGTATTTTGATATTTTGTATCAAAAGAATTAAATATATCACATATTTTATTTGCAAGTTCTTCTTCTCTCGGTGCAAATAAACTCATTTGTTCAACACTATTATTACTATCATTTAATCTGTGAACATTATCAAAATGTTCTTCTTCCATTTTAGTAAGTTCTTCATCAAATTCTTCTTCACTAACTTCTTCATTATTTATATATACTTTTTCTTTATCAAATGATAAGGTATTTTCTTCTTGAATCGGATTTACTTTTCTTTTAAATGAATGCTCATATCTATTAACATAACTATCGTATATATTTTCTAATATCTCATTATTAAATGGTGTATTAACTTCTATACCAGATAAAAAGTTTTGTTTTTCTTCATTACTTAATATCTTGTCATCTTTAAATTGAAAAAGCACATTAGTTTGAATATAGTTTTGTATATTCTCAAGACTTGTTGCTTTTTCAACAAAATCATTATATATAATTGCAGTTTCTTTATTGGCAATCTGCATACATTTTAAAATATCATCACTATCCATTTCTTCTAATAATTCATAAGAATTTGGTAGATTATATATATTAAAATTAGCTTTCGCTAAAAAAAGTGAAGTCATTGTTTTAGCAACGAACTCCACTTCATCTGCTGACATTGTCATATAATTGTTCATTATTTGCTTTATAGATATTTCATAAAAAGTATCATAAAAGTTTTCATATAATGATTTATTATCATCATTTGAAATACCTGCATTATCTTGGTAATACTCTAATAATGATTTATCTACAAAGTGATTATAATTCCATATTCTATATTCTTTACCATAAGTTTGTTTTATATCAAAAACATAACCTTTCCAATTATTGATAATTATTGGTATTCCTTTACTTTTAGGTTTTATTCTTCTACCTATTTCTTCACTATTCCATTCATCAAAAGTCATAAATGTTCTACCACTTGAATTGTAGGTATATAGATTAAGAACATTATCAACACTATACTTGTCCAATATTTTTGACCAATAAGTAATAAACTTGTTCCAACTATTATTATCTAATTGAATATTTTTTAATGTTTCATCTCTTATGGCTAAAAATTCTCCAAAAAAGTCATTATTCATTTTCTACACCTTCTTTCACATTTCTTTTTCTCTATCAATTAAAAAAATCTCTATTAAAGAGTTTCTATTTTTTCTATTAACTTTTTCTTTGCTAGATATAGCATTATACCCAAAACCTAATTTACTACTTAATTCTTCTAATCCTTTTAGATCATTAGTTGATAATGGTGGGGCTAAAAAAAGTTGAGCAGTAATATCATTTCCATCTTTTACATACTCAACATTAAAATCAATTTTTCCAAATATCTTTATAACTTCATTTATAATAGATATTAACTTTGTTTTCATTTGTGATTCAGCAGTATTAAGCTTTGGCTCTTGTTCATTATTCTTATCATCAAATTTTAATTGTTCTACTGTATAGTAAGTATCAACTATCCTTTCTAGTGGTCTTATTTTTCTATCAACAAAACCTTTTTTATAACAACTAAATTTTTGATAAACTACGGTATCACGAAATATTGGATAACCAACTGTTGGAAATATGATTGTCTTATAATGTAATTGTTTTATTTCATCAGCAGTCAATAATCTTCTTGAAATAAGACTTGTTCCTTTACTACCATTATTATTCATAAAACTCATTGAATAATTTAAAGAAGTAGTTTCTACTCCGTGAGTTCCTAGACGGCTGCTTATTGCTTCAGCAGTTTCTTGTGTGTTTGTTTTAAGGTAAGCCAAGCCACAGTTATCTTGAATTATTTGACTAACTTCTTTACCATATAAATTATCTAATTGAGCAAAACTTTGTAAAAAGAATTGAAAATACATACCTCTACTTCTTGCTACTGATACTATTGTTTCAATATCTTGTAGTGGTGGTGTATTTGCAAATTCATCAAGTAAGAATACAAGTTCAGTTGGTAGTTTCTTATTAGGTTGCATATTACATAATAATACTAACCTTTTATATATTAAAGATACTACTACTGATACAAGAGTATAGTATATTTTTGACTCATCAGGTATGCAACAATATAATACTGATGGTTCTTTACCTAATATATCAAAATCAAAATCAGAATTAGATGTAATATTTTCTACATTTACATCATCAAATAAAGTCATTCTCTCATTGAATATGCTTGTAATACTCTTATAAGTATTCTCACTGGTAGAAATAATTGGTATTAACTTATCTTTACTTCTACATCCATAAAGTTTTGCCTCTACATATTTTCTTAAAATTTTGATATTCTTATCGGTCATTGAACTATTTTGGAATTTTTTCATTGATGTTAAAGTAATTTGTTCTCTTTTAATTTTTCCATCAGCATAATCTTCTAAAAATAAAAAAATGATACCATATAACAAATCACTTGCACTGTTATTCCAAAATGCTTCTTTTGCAGTTTTATCTGCCATAATCATAGTACATATATCATTTACGATTTGATTACATTGTGCATAGTGAGTTATTGATTCATTTTTATACTTTATTTTTAAGTTCTCATCATTTTCCTTTTGACTTAATTTATCATTTTTATCAAATAATTCGTATTCAATAATTGCAGTTTCTAATAAATTAGCATGATTAGAAAATTCTGGATTTCTAAAATCCAATGTAAACACATGATAACCATTGTCTTTAAACATTTTACTTGTTGTAGAAAATATTTCTCCTTTTGGATCTGTAATAAAAACACTTTTTTTATTTTCAGCAGTAGCAATAAAGCTACATTCAGGAATTACTGCAGTAGCACTTTTGCCACTTCCTGTGGAACCTAAATAAATCCAATGTGGTGTTTCCATATCAAACCATACATATCTATTATCCTTTGAGTAATATACAGGGAAGCCAGTTTTTACAATATGACTTATTTGTTCTTTTCTAAAATGCTTTTCTATTTCTTGTTTAGTAGCCCATCTTGCACTACCATGTTCATTATTATCTTTTATTTTTTGTCTAGTTATTATTGGCTCAATAAAATACAAAAATATAATTATTAAAGCCACTAAAACTAAAATAACTATATATACCATTGGCATAATTATCTATCCATTTCTTCTTTTTCCATAGCAATTCTTACATCATCTAACATATCTTCATCAATTACCTTGTAATCTTTTACTGCAATTTCTCCTTTTTGTAAGCCAACTAATCTATCAATTATATCTTTTCTTACATCTGGATCACATTTATCTAAAAAATAACCTATTGTTGTTAAAATCGGTTTATATGCTATTGGATTTTCAAAATCATATACCTTTAAATTTTCATTATGTCCAAGTTTTTCGTTTACATCTACGATAATGTCCGGTAAATCTTCATATCTTGCAACAAATTCCTCACTACCATTATCAATATAAACCATTTTCACTTTGTCATTAAGTAATTGTTTTATTTCTTCTTCGTTATACTGTTTTAGTATTCCCTGTTTCTCGTTCATTTTGTTCCTCCTCTTTTATAATATTTTCTAAAAATGAAGTTTCATTTTTTAATGAAATAACAAGTATTTTATAACTCTCTTTTTCTAAATTATTCTTTGTATTTTTTATTTTGGTTTCATATTTACTAATATCTCTTAAATTGTTTTTAATTCTATTCTTTATTTCATTCAAAATATTATTATATTTAGTAATAGTATTTTGCATATTAGCAAACTCAACATTTAGCTTTGTAAAATCCATAATTTATTACCTACCTTTCCATTTCTTCTTCAATATAAAATTCGTGATTATCATTTTCAACTGCTTGTAGTATGTCATCATAATCTATATCTTCTACTTTATCCATAAATGTATTATCTTTTGCATAACACTCTGTTAAAAAGAAAGCAATTTGTGATGCAGATAAATTCATATATTCATCTTCAAGATATAAATCATGAGCAAGTTCTTGAATATTCATAGCAAGTTCATCACTAATTTCAATATTATTATTTCTTGCAACATCGTAAATGCTATCGTAAATACAATACACGGTTAAATGAGTTTTATCTTCATTTGACAATCTTTTATACATTTCTAGTGTGTTCATACTTTTCCTCCTCTCGTGAACACCTGCTTGATACTACACAAGCAGAATAAAGAAAAAGCAATAAGAATAACCCTATTGCTCCTAAAATAATTAATAACATAAACCTATCTCTCCATTTCTTCTTCAATATTTTGTTCTTCTCTTAACTTCTTTGCTCTAAGTGCTGCTTTTATCTTTTCGGAATGATTTTTTCTTTGCTCTTTTTCCCATTCAGAAATAATATCAACGATTTCTTTTTTTGCTTTGTTAAAATTATTAAAATTCTTTTTATTAGAATTATCATTTTCAACTTCAACATAATTACTAATATATGTTTTCAAAGCTATATTTAAATCTTCTGTTGTTTCACAACTATAAGTAGCACCAGATGATGACTCTGTACTTATATAAACATTTTTTTCTTCTTTATCAAAGTCTATTGTAATATTAAAACTTTCTTTTATTTTTGGAAAAGGAATTTGTCTATATTCTACTCCTTTATAATCTACTGAATCTAAAACTATTTCTTGATTATCGTATTTTTCTTCAACAAGACTTTCAGCATCTTCATAAGTTGGAGCATCTTGTTCTACTACTCTACTTAAAGTTTCAACAACTTCAACACTATATAATGCCATAATTATAACCTCCCCTGTTTGATATTTTTCTTTAATTCATCATATTGCTTTTTTAACTCCTTTGAAGTTGAATAAATATATTCAACAACTTTATCCATTGACCAAGCATCACTTGGCAAATATTTTCTCTCGTAAAAATATTTTTTACATATCCTAGAAATATCACAAACTTTATGATAAATCTTTATTTCATCTTCTTTCATTAATAATTCTCCTTTCTTTGTATTAAAAAAAATCGTATTTCTACGACTTTAATTCACTAATCTTTAATATCTATTTCTATAATGTCATCTAAAACTATTTTTTTATTATCAGTAAGTTTTATAAATCTATTTATAAAATCAATTCTTTTTACATTTACTTTTTCAGTAACATATTTACCGCCTTCTTTTTTTCCATCGGGTATAAAATATGTTATTTCAACTTCTGGATTATTTTTTATAAACTCATTTATCTTATTTAGTTTATTATTTATTATTTCTTTTGATTCATCATCCATTTCTAATCTTTTGTCGGTTAATCTTGAACATTCCTGAACTTGTTCATCATACCCAACTAACGCTGAAAAAGGAGCAAATTGTGCCGACCTTTTATACATACTCATTCTAGGATGATATTTTGGCTCATAGTGAGAAAGATTAATTATATCTTCATATTTATCCATTATCCTTTATGACCTCCAACCTGATTATTTCTATCAATTGTCGTTCCACCTTCTTCTAAGTTCATACCTTTTAAGATAGAGTTTTTTCCATATTTATTTTTAATATCCAATAAAACATGTTGTAATTTATTATCTTCTTTTTGTCTTTTTTTATCTTCAATTTTTTGTTCAGAATCATCACTTGATGAAAAAAGATTTAATTGCTCATGGACTACTTCTTTTTCTACTATATCTTCATCAATTATATTACAAGCAGTAATATTTATTTTTCTAATTAATAAATTTTTATTTACTATTCTATCATATAATTCAATACATTTTTTTGATAGGACTTTTGATGAAGAAGTATTGTAATCCAAATTTATTGTTCCATGAGAATGTTTAGGAACTTCTCTTCCATAATTATCTATTGTTATTTCTCCATTATACATTTTTTTGATTGCAGGATTAGTTAAATTTTCAATGTCATAACCTATATCTAATACTAATTGCTTTGTAACTAAATGCTTGTCAGTTAAATCTAATGATAATAAATCTATCATTTCTCTTACAATTAATTTAGCATTTTCATATTTATATGGGCTATGTAAAACTTGTCCAGATGATATACTATTTCTTTCAGGTTTATATGCTTTAACTTCTTCTATTGTTGTCGGTTCCCAACCCCAAGCATGATCAATTAATAATTCTGCATTTACTCCAAATAATTTGTATAATAAATTTTCGTTATTTAAAGAACATCTTGCAACATCTCCCATAGTATATAATCCATTCTTTTCTAATTTATCTGCTATACCTTTACCTACTCTCCAAAATGATGTTAGTGGCTTATGATTCCACAATAGTTTTCTATATGACATCTCATCAATTTCTGCAATTCTAACACCTATTTCATTAGGTTCTGTATGTTTAGCAACTATGTCCATACATACTTTTGCCAAATACATATTAGTTCCAATTCCGGCAGTTGCAGTTATTCCAGTTGTATCATAAACATCTTTTATTATTTTAGAAACTAATTCTTTTGCTGTCATCTGATACATACTTAAATAAGTAGTTATATCACAAAAAACTTCATCTATTGAATAAACAAAAATATCTTCTGGTGCTAAATATTTTAAATAAATTTTATAAATATTGGTACTATATTTCATGTATTTTTTCATTTGAGGTGGAGCAATTATAAAATCTAATTCCAATGTTCTATCTTTTTTTAGTTCACTATCAAGAAATGATTTCGAATTAAATTTTTTATAATTATTATTCTTTCTTCTTTCATAGTTAATACTTTTAACTTTTTGAATGACTTCAAAAAGTCTTGCTCTACCTCCTAGACCATATTGTTTTAAACTTGGTGTTATTGCAAGACAAACAGTTTTTTCTGTTCTACTCTCATCTGCAACCACTAAATTAGTATTTAAAGGATCTAACCCTCTTTCAATACATTCAACAGAGGCATAAAAGCTTTTTAAATCTATACACATATAAACTTTTTCCATTTCAACCTCCATTTTTAAATATTATATCAAACATTTGTTCTTAAAACAATCGAACAAATTAATTTTATAACATTTATTTTATAATCATTTATCTTTAACATCATAATTAAATAATTTACTAAATTCCTGTGATGCTTTTTCCATTTCATAATTAATATTCTTTAAAGCTTTTTCCATTTTATGCTTACTAGGAAATTTTGTAATATTACTATTACCTTTAAAATAATTATCTAATACAAGTTTTCTTCTTTGCTTATCAGTATATTTGTTTCTTCTACTATTTTGATAAGCAATTTCTTGTATTAAATCTTCAATAGTAATTTTATCGTTACTATTTTTATTTTTAACTATCATAGATATATGTTCATATCTATATAAAGAATGATTAACTATTGAATTGTAAATATAATTATCAATATATTCTTCTTTTTTATTAACAATACTATTATTAGCAGTTAGTTCTTCAATATTATTATTTCTATTTAATTCATCAAAGTAAACATTTAATTTTTCTAAATCTTTATTTATATCTTTCTTACTAGCATACAAAATAGATGTATCATCACTGAATAAATACTTTTTAATTTTTTTTGTTAAACTTTTTATTTCTTTACCAAGTTCATCATTTTTAATTGAATTATATTTTATTTTTTTAGAAGTTTGATTATTTTGTTCTCTATATTGTTTTACTAATTCTCCAAGTTTTAAAATATCTTCCTCTACATATATCTCACTAATATTTCTTAAAGTAAAATTTCTCTCTTTTGGATTAAAATAAGATTTTAAATAATCAATATCTTCATTAGTCTTTTTTAAAAGTGGTGTGTAATATTTTTCTCTTTGAATAACAAGATCAACTAGTCTTTTTAAATATCTTTGTTCATCAAGAGTAATTTTACCTTTTCTTCTATAATTCAACTTGTTATCACAATATGAATGATTAGGTTTCTTTTCTATAAATGCAAAATGTATATGGGGTTGATGTTTCCTATTGGTATGAATTGAAAATACATAACTCATATTTTTCATATCTTTAAAACCACAATACTTTAAAAATTGAGGCATAACTTCCTTTGCAATTTTTTGTTCCAAAGTTTTTATATCTATATTCTCATCAAGATATTCTCTTTTAAAACTTAATATACCTTTCCATAAATTAGAGTTCTCAATATATTTTTTATAATCAGTTTTAATTCTATCAATATCCTTTTTAGTGGCATAACTACCATCTTCTAATATAAGATTATAATTTTCTTTTCTTGTATGTCCCATATAATATTCAAACATACCTACTGTTTTTTTCTTTTCGTTAGAAAAATAATCAACCATATCATCTACATCTTTTAATCTATCTTCTTTATAATTTAAAGATTGATTTTTATTATCTCTTGAATTAAGAGCTAAACAATATTTACTTTTAAAAACAACATTAGGACTTTTCTTACTCATTGAAGTTGTCCTTATTATTTAATATTTCATTAAGGCACTTATCTTCATTAATATCAGCATTTGACAAATAACCAAAGTTAGCAAAGTGTTGTTGTGATAATCTAAAATGCTTATATTGTCTTTTAGAAATCTTTTCTTCAAGTTCATTTAATTTTTTTAACTTTTCATCAATTTCTTTTAGATAATTTATTTCTCTCGGTTGATTAATATAATCTTCTAAAATAGTTGCTACAACTTTATTAGCAGATGTATTATTTTCATTTGCTACAAGAAATAATCTATCATAAATATAATCCTCTAATCTAATTGTTAGTTTTTTCATCTTCTAACTTCCTAATCACTCTATAATCTAAAGTTCCATTATCTTTTTTCTCAATTACTAATGCAATAAACTTTGGATCATTAAATGTCTTGCTTAAAAAAACTGTTTTTGTTTTTGAAGTTGCTTTATAAGAATATTTATTTTTATCAGTAAAATAATCTTCTCCAAACTTTTTATATTTCTTTACCCAAGAACATAATCTTTTTTGTGGAGTCCTATCATCTAATATATTCATATCAAAACCACCTGCAACAAAAATTTGTCTTGCAGTTTTTGAAGTATCAGATAATTTTTCTTTAACAGCCCAAAGTTTAAAACTATTTTTATAAACTATTTGGCTTTTGTTTTTTATTCCCTCTACATTAGAATTACCTAGTAAGATTTTAATTTCTTCATCATTATAAACTCTAATTTTATTCATTGTTATCACTGTCACTTTCCAAAATTTTATTTTGATTTTCATAATACTTATCAAACTTTTCCATATAAGTGTTATAACCAATATCAATTAAATAAGTTAACATTTTATTAAAACTTAAATTATTTTTTATTGCTAAAAGTTCTATTCTAGTTTTTAAATTATTATCAATTCTTAAAGTAGTTCTTACTAAACCTTTTATCAATTTACATTCTCCTTTCTTAAAACTATGAGTAGCCACTTTCTGCATTTTTAAGGTATTTTTCATAATAAAAATATTGCATATTTTTAATGGGCATAAGGAGAACGACACCACAAATCTATTTAACCCTTATAATACAGGGATAAAATAGTGGTGTCTTACTATTTTTGCACTTGCAAAAATGACCACTTTTTCATTTGAAAGTGGCTACTCTATATTGAAAATACCTTTAATATCAACAAATTATATGACTACATTTTTATTTGAAAGTGGCTACTTTGTTAAAATAACCTCTTTTTATGTGCTTTCACTACTTCTTAAAAGGTATTATTGGATTATAAAATCATTATTATCATAGAAGTTATTATTTGGAGTTGAAGGTTCAAAATGATAATTAGGACTTTTTAAAGTAAAATCTATAAATTGCATACCATCAAGTTTCTCTCTATTTGCATTTTCTACTTGATAATGCAAGTGATTCCCTGTTGAGTGTCCTGTTGTTCCTACACTCGCAACTTCTGTCCAATGATTTACTTTATCTCCAACTTTTACCTTTGCACTATTTGGATAAAGATGAGCAAATACTACATAATATGTTTCATCATAATCTTCATCACATTTAATTGTAATTAGATTACCAACATTATTTCCACTTTGATCGTAAGGTATATTTTCATTTTGAGTAAATGTTACTTTATCAACTGTTCCATTACAAACTGAATAAACAGGAGTTTGAGCAGGTACTGCTAAATCCCAACCACTGTGAACATTGCTCTCTCCATAAATAACTCGTTGCTCATTAAAAAAACTTGTTACAGTAAAATCTTTATCCAATGGTAAATTAAAATGACCTGTACTAACTACTAAATAATCCTCGTTTTCTTTTATATTAGTTTCGGTACAGGCAACCATATTTTTTACTCTCTGATCTTCACATACTGCACTAATTTCTTGTGCAGTTTTTTGTTCTTTATTTTGATTCATTGTATATAAAGCATCTAATTTTAGAGTTGTATCTTCCAAATGAAAATATAAAAGTCTTTGTAGTGGTACATAACCATCTTTCAAATATTTATTTACTGCTACTGTATAAGCATCAGCATACTCTGCATTATTTTGTACTTTTTCCTTTGTAAGTTTTGCACCAAAGAAATCAAAAATCATTAATACACAAATTAAAATAACCATGGCAAAAGCTATGGATAAAATGGTACTACCACCAATAATTTTTAGAAAAAAATTTTTCTTCTTTTTGTTTTTCATTACTTATATTTATAGAAAAGAGAAGAATAATAATCTTCCCCTTTTTCTATAACCTCTATTAGAATTTCCTTTGGTATTAAATCTAACAAAAAATCCATAAATGATTCATTAGGATCATCAAATTCTTCAAGATATATTTTCTTGAATTTATTTCTCAACTCTCCAACTGTTAATTTTTTCATACTTTAAGTTCTTCTCCCATCAAATCAACTTCAATAGGTGTTGCAAGTATCTTAACTCTAATTCTATTTTTAGAATTAATAGTGAGTAAGAACTCTCCCATTTCTGCTTGCATCAAAAATTCTTTTTGTGTATCAGTTAATGGGTTTTGATAAAACAATTTTAAATATGTAGTTAGGTCATCTTCTTTTAACATACCTACTAACTGATATTGACAATTATTAAATATTGCAGTAGCACTTCTAACACTATCATCATCTCCTATAAAGTCGTGAATTGATTGTGTAGCAGGAATAAATGCTCCATGATATTTTCTAATTCTACGAGCAATTTGTTCAAATGTTAATAAAACTTCACTATCAGTATTTTTTAAATATAAGTGAAATTCATCAACAACTACTGCTATATTTTTAATTCGCTTTTTATCTTTTGCTTTATCATTTACTATCTTATTTCTTACAATAATGTTATTTAAGTAAGTTAATAGATTTACTAATTGAGTTGTAATAATTCTTTTGTTTTTACTATACAATAAATCTTTTACATTAAATGCTATTAGATTGGAATCTAGATTTACTGATGTATAGCCATTAAATAACATCGCATCAGTTCCAACTTTAAATCTATCTAATAATATTTCTAGTTTATCAACTATTTTTAATTGTTCTGGATTACTAATCATATTACGATAGTCTGGTAAGAAATCAATTAAATCTGAAAATATTGGATAATCAGTATTTTCTAATTTTTCTAAACTAGATATTTTTGTATTTTTTGATATGCCAAATCTTTTATATAATTTTTCTATCATATCTAGCATAACAACTACTTCACTCTCTTTAATTTCTTCAAAAGCACATTTAATAAATGTTTCAAGTGATCCAAGATGTTTAGCAAGTGGACAATCCTCATAATTAATACTATCTACATCACTATCTTCTTTTTCTTCTTTATCACTTGGAAGAAATCTAACTTGTAATGGATTTATAATTCCACCACTAGCAGAATACATATCAATATATTCTCCTTTATTTTTTCTAACTAACTTCTCATATTCACCCTCTGCATCGAATAAAAAGCACTTATTTCCACGATTAATCTCGTTAATAATCATTTTCTTTAAGGTAAAACTTTTACCTCCTCCTGTTGATGCTATTATTGCTAAATTACTTGATGGTCTTGTTGCATCTTTATGAAATATATCAAATATGGTAGGTAATGCAGTATGAATATCCGATCCTATCATATAACCTGTTTCATCATTAAAATGTGTAATTGTTAATGGAAAAGATGCTGCAAGAGTTAAACTTGGAAGATAGTTATGATAATCTTCAAAACCATTTTTAGATATATCAAATGATTGCCAACCTTCTAATTGCCTCATACGAGGAGCATCTAGTTTGATATGGAAAATATCTGCTATCTTTTTTAGTTCTCTTATCTTTTCTTCTCTTTGTTTTTTATTACCATTTATAATGATAATAAAATCTACTTCTTTTATTTTTTCATCTCCATTTTTAATTTGTGTCATCAATGCTTGGAAATTTTCTCTTTCAGTATCCATTTGTGTAGCATCTGATAACTTTCTTGTTGTACTCCTTTCAGAGATTAAAAACTCATAATTACTATCTAATCTTCTAACTAATTCATCAGTAGGAATTGTATCTTTTATATGGATGCAACTTCTAGTGTCTGGAACATTAAATAGTTCTTCAAAAAATAATTCATCAATAAATGGTGGAATCTTTTTTATAGTAACAACTTGTATTTCTTCTTCATCTAATTTAATATATCCCATATTTTCTTGAACAAAAAAAGGAGAGATTAATTCAATTAAATCACTCCACATTAATTGCTCTATACTTGCAGTTGATAAATAAAGATTAACAAGAAATTGATATACTTCTAATTTATTAGTTATTGGTTTAACATTTAGTCTAGGTGTCATGTTGTAGCAGTGCATTTTCATTTCTTCTGAAATATGTTCTAGTGCTTTATCATTATCACTAACTAATACAAAATAATATCTACTAGTTGTTGTAAGATTTTGTTCTTCTAATAATTCTAATCTATCATATCTTTCTTTTAAGAACTTAACCTTTTCTTCATCATTAGAATATTCTTCCATTAGTTTTGTATAATAATCTTTATTTGCATTAAGATCAATCTTATCATCTAATTTATATATTCTTAAATTCAAGTCTTTTAATTGATATAGATATTTAAGTTGATGAAAGAAATTATTTTTTTGAGTATTTGATGTTAAAGATAAATCAATAGCATCTACTGAAAATACTCTTGCATAAGTATTATCACGAAGTTTAATTATTCCATCATTATCCACAAAATCTGCATTAGTAAAAGTTTGAGCATTTTTAAACTTTCTTTTTAAAACATTTTTAGTTATATATTTTTGTTTCATTTTATCTCTTTTCTTAACAAATTTTTCTATAACTTTATGTTCTTTATTTTTTTTCTTTTGTTCTTTACTAACTTGTTGTTTCTTCAACTTTACTCACCTGTCCTTCCTTTTGATATACAAATAATTTTTCTCTAAATAGGAACTTAAATATAAGACCTATAACCTTATACATTCTATTTTTCTTACTAACATTAATAGGAAGTAAACAAAATATTCCTATCATTAAACCTACTATTGCAGGTATTTTAAGTGGAGTAAAACAAAATAAAACTATAAATAAAATAATCATTGGTAAAGCTATAACAATGTCTGATATTTCTATACCTTTAAATCCTAGATTTCTTTTTATTGATTTTACAGTTATATACATAATTCATTCCTCCTATATCATATTCTTTCTTCTTCTATAATAAGAAGTATTATAACTTGCTCTTGGCATTACTTTTCTAACAGTATTTCCTAAACTACTAGCACCTGCATTAATAAAAGTATCGCTTGCACTAAACTTATTTGAATCTGGTTTTCTACCCATTCGTTGTCCTGTTGCATACATTTTACTACCCATTGTAGTTGCAAATTTTTGCATTCTACTTTGAGGTTGTCCACCATCAGTCATTCCCATAGTTCCCAAAGCAATACCTGCTTGTGATAATGCTTGTGATCCTACTGCTTTTCCGCCTTTCATTGCTGCACCTGTTGCAAGTAGTCCTCCTCCTATTGTTGCTCCTGCTCCAAGTGTTGCACCAATACCTGCCATTTTTCCATAACCCATTAACGACATTAATTGTTCTCTACCACTTGCTGCACTTACATTTGCACCAATGAATCTATTAATTACTTGACTACCTGTTAAAATAAATGTTGCACATCCTAAATATAAAAGTGATTTTGTAGTTAAGTTCATAAAATTATTAGTAAAGAAAGTAGTTGCACCTATTTCTTGCATAACCATAACTGTTAAACTAACTATTAACATAACTACTGCACTTTGGAGTGCTAATGATACTAATTGTTCTATTACTGCACCTCTCCTTTGTTTATTTCCTACACTAGTAGCAAATACTATTGGTGCTATTGAAAATAAGAATAAAAACTCTATTTGCCTTCTACCGAGCATTATTCCTGCAAAGAATAAACTATACAAGAAAAAGCCACCACAGAGAATTGCCATAATCCAATTAATATCATATTTGTAATCTTTTTCATCAGATAATATTATTCGTGATTTTGTAACATATTTAGATATATATAATTCATCATCATTAAAAGAGCCATTCTTAACAAGTTGCTCTATACTTTTATCTTCTTTAAACTTATCGCTATTTTTATAACCATCTCTATACGATATAAACATTGTCAGCATTGTATCGCTCATTTTTGTATTGGTACTACTTTCAAATATATTACCTGTATAATTTGAGAGTGTTATTGAAAAATTAGATACTTGAACAAATAGAAATGTGGACATCATAATTAATGTTCCACATTTTACTATCTCCATTATTATATTTTTAAAAGTTGTTTCTTCTTCTGGATCTAAAAGCTTATTTACAAATTTCCATATTATAAATAGTGCAAATAATGTTACTGCGATTGCCATAACACCTGTATAAAAATTTTTAAATGTTTGATTATTAGATAATGAATTTATTATATCAAAGGCATTTAATTTTTTTATAATTTCTAAAAGTCCATCTATTAAGTCATATATGAAATGAATTATATACCACCCTAGACTTCTTAATAAATCAAAAACTTTTGTCATCATAAAGCATACACCTATGTGAATAATCTAATTATAATATTAACTAATGAAATTGCTAAAATAATACCAAATATTCCTAATAGGGTTTGTAATATTCTTGTCTTTACTCTTGGCTTTTGATCTACATCTACAACTGCATACATAATAAAACTTACTACAAGAGCAACACCTGCAAGAGATATTCCAACCGCTAATGCCCAATCAGTAATTTGTTTAATAACTTTTAATACGGTATCAACGGTATAAGTTCCACCTTCTAATTGTTGAATTGCTAATACATTAAATAAATTTTTCATTATATTCATCCTTTCTTTTAATTTTGTCTATAAACAAAAAAAGAACTGTGTAATTATCAATAACATTGATTAATAACTACACAGTTCCAAGAAAGACTTGTACTTTAAAAATTAAAACACTACACCTTAACTAGAATGTGTAGCTATTAACCTAATTTTCAAAGAACATCAGTTTATTTTTTTATTTTGACATTTCTTTATTATTTTTTTCTAACTTTTCTATTAATGTGTCATTCATATAAGAATTAACTAAATCTTTATTACAAATAACATCTTCTATATCAACTCTATCATCATTACCTGCAACAAAATGTTTACCATCAAAAGAATTATCTTTATCACTAAAATTTCTTTCAAATATTAATGGTACAGTGCTTTCACAATTTGAGTGATATATTGCAAAAAATCCTTTTTGCTTTGACTTTAAATTATCATCAACATAAATATTATTATCAACAATAAATCCAATAACTTCATAATATTGATTAAATTCCTTACTATATGCTTGTCCTCTAACTAATGGACCTATTTCAGTAGGTCTTAATTCAAAGTCATTAGTATTTGAATTTTTAATAATATCTAAGCATCTTTTAATTTTTTCTTCCATAGATGAATTATCTAATTCTTTCATAGATTGATAATACCAAGTACAATTTTCTATGACATCAGATTTTTCATCTAAAATTTCTTTTATAAATATATTACTTTTTGAAATATAACCCTGTTCTTTATCACTCCATAAATCCAATGTTGTAAAAAATATTTGGTCATCATAATCAAATCCTAAAAAATAATATTTATTATCATCCAATCCTATGAATGCTTGACCTTTTTTTAATTCATCTTTCAAGTTCATCACTTCCTTTATCTCTATCATCATTAAAGCAACATTGTAATCCACCATAACCACATATTTTATATTCTCCATTGTCAATAGTAATATAATCGTCTAAATTATATTTATCAATTTCTTTCTTTAATGTGGCAATATCTTCTTCGATAAAATCATTATAATCTTTTAATTCTTCCCAATCGTTATAGTCTATATGACACATATTTGATTCACTATTACATACACAATCATATACATATTTTAATAATGGGCTTAATTCACTTACCTTTGGCATATTAAATTCTACACCATTGTTTTTTTTAATAAGTTTATATAATGAACTTTCTATTACTTCTATTGATGCAGTATTATAATTGCAACCTATATCAGAAGTATTAAAATAATTGATTACATTTGCTTTCTTATGAGATTCTAAATCTTCTACTATGTAATTAACATATAAATCATCAGAGTCATTCCAATAATTTAATAATTCATATTGATATTTCATTATTTATCTTTCCATTTCTGTTTGGTTTTTTTCTTTATTTGTTAATTCATGAACTTGACCATCAGAAGTATAAACTTTATTATTTGTTCTATCAGTAATTTCAAAACCAAGAATATCTATTGCTTTATCTTTATATGTTTTCCCATCTCTTTCAACTTCTTTTTGATAAGTAGATATTCTACCTTTTACAGAGATCCAATCTCCTTTTTGAATTTCATTACCATAAGAGTTTACTAATTCTCCTCTTAATACAATAGGAACAAACTGTGTATTCCCATTATTATTTTGGGCTAAATCAAATCTTAATATTTTTTTACCATTTTGATTAGTATAAATATCATTGATATTAGCAACATTCCCTTCTAATTCAAATTTATTTTTTGATTTTTTTACTTCTCTTTCAACTTCGTTATTCATATTTTTTCTCCTCCTTATTTTTATCTTCTTTGAACATTTGACCATCCACTGTCACACGAAATTTGTTTATAAATAGAATATCCATTACCACTTCTAGGTAAAATATTCCATGCATTATTATATAAATTCATTACTTTTGAATAATTACCTGAACACCAAACAGATCCCCAATCAGTTAAACTACAAAAATCATATCCTGCATTTCTCAATTTAGTTAGCTGATATGATGCATTTGAACTTCCTGCTGATCCAAACGATGCTCCACAATTATATTCTGAAATATTAATTGTAAATCCTACTGCATATTCTGGTTGATACCAAGTTGCCCATGGGGTATATCCGCTAATATAATAAAAATTAGCGTCATAACCTAATTGACTTGCATTCGTATTTGGTGTACTAATGTATGCACCATATTTATTATATGTAGTAAGTCTATGTGAGCCATTTAAATAAAAATGTGCCTCATAAGTATTAATACTCCAACTTGGAGATATTGTAGTATTACTTGTTCCTACTGTTATTGTTTGATCATAACTTGTACTTCTACCGGTTAATGAATTTGCCTTAACTCTTACTTGACTTCCATAATTAACATTTTGACACCAGTCAATCACATCATCCGCAACTAATGTTCCATTAACCCAAACATCAAATGTATATCCATCTAGACCTGAATTATATGTAATTCCATCAATTACCGGATTTACATCAACTAGATAACTATTTGTACTCCAATTAGCATTATAATTTAAATTTCCTGTTGTTCCTTTTGGAATTGTCACCGATGTTTGACTTGTACTACCATTACTTCCTGTCCATCCTAAAAAAGTAAAACCATTTCTAGTAGGATTAACTAATGTAAAACTATCTTCAACAGTATAACTTGTTTTTTGTCCATTGATAGTTCCACCATTCAAATTATAGGATATACTATATACAACTTTATCCCACTTTGCATATATCAATTTATTATCAATTTGTGTTACATCATCTACATTTATAGAATAGTTTACATTTCCATTTGAACTGGTACTATATCCTAAAAAGTTATATCCTTTTCTTGTTGGGCTTGGTAATATAGTTTTATTATCATTAACTATAACTGAATCTAAGTCATTAAATTGTCCACCATTTGCATTTATCTTAAACACATATCCTTTTGTCTTAAATATATTTGTTACATTTGTGCTTGTTATAAAAAAAGAATGTGTTAATTTTATAGAACAAAATAATGCTAAAATTAGAACAAATATTTTAATTATTTTTTTCAATCTTCTCACCCACTTTTTTCTTTTTATCAACTATCATATCTACTAGAATAATTATCAAACATATCCATAATAAATATTTATGAGTATAAATAAAATCAGCATAATATCCAAGAAATGGAATACACCAATCTGTTCCTTGACCTAATATCTGATTTTTACTTACTAAAAGATTATCGATGGTATTATTAGCATCTCCTTTCGTTATAATGCCATTTTCAGTTACATCATATATTCTATGCGAAATTATATGATCTTCTAATTGATAAACTAAAATATCTCCTACTTCATAATCTTGATAATCTTTATCATGATAATATAGAATACCACCAACATTTAGTGTTGGCTCCATACTGCCAGATATTACAACAAGGGGTTTTTGACCCCATATAGTTGGAACAAAAATAAGTAAATAAATGATTACCAAAATGTATATTATTTTAAATATACAATTTTTTATTTTTACCAACATTTAAAATCATTCCTTTTAATTACCAAATATTTTTTGCTTGGTCATATTGAATTGTATCTATTTTGATTGTTAAACTATATGTAGCGTTGTCATATCCATCACCGGTTGATGAATAAGTTATTGTTTGTCCATCAGCAGACTTTGTTTCTTTTAAGCTTGATTTAATATTTTGATTAAATGTTACTCCACTAATAAATGAAGTAGTTATATCATTTGGCTTTACTCTATTCATATTTTCTTTTGATCCATAGTAATAGTAACCATCATCATTTTTTGTCCAACCTTCATTAAAATTAATGATTGATGCCACATTGCCATTTGAATCTTTTAAACTTAATTTAGATCCATTTGCTGATGTCCATTCCTCTGTATAACTTACTCTAACTGCCATATCAATACTACCGGTATTTTTTACAGTTATTGTTTTATCAGTAGTTGTACCCGGAGTCCAATTATCTGGTGATATAAATTGTTCTACAATTTCATTTTGATATAGTGCAACTTTAAAATAATTAGTTATATCTGTGCTTGTTGTAAAATATGCAATCGTACTACCTAACACAGTCAAAACTCCAATACCTAATAACAATAATAATTTTTTCTTTTGTTTATTCTTCTTTTCTTCTTTCTTTTTCATCTTTCTCTTTCCTCCTTATTTTTATTAAACC
Source organism: uncultured Bacilli bacterium (assembly GCA_934098435.1). Classification (GTDB taxonomy): domain Bacteria; phylum Bacillota_I; class Bacilli_A; order RF39; family UBA660; genus CAG-302. The sequence continues at coordinate 4,792 of CAKOOV010000007.1, read as the reverse complement.
TATCAAAGATTTTTTTATATAGACTTAAATCAGTTCCATCCATACTTTCTATTTTGCAATTATTATCTTCTAGAAATTGCAAAAAATTTATATTGTAAATAGTATTTCTAGATAACTGAGTTATGTCTTTTATAATTACTTTTGAATATTCTTTATTTTCAATGTCTTCTATTAAATTATTTAATTCTTTTCTATTCAAATCCAATCGATTTTGAACTTTATCAAAATAGAGTGTATAATCATAATTTTTCATAAGACACCAATCTGATATTTGCTTTAAAAAATAATCTATTGATTGTCTGTTATGATTTTTGAAACTAGCATATACTGCAACCTTCTCCATAAATTTTTCCTTTCTTTAATAGTTTTGTTTATCTATCAATGTTGCCACATAAACAACTTGTTTATTAGTTCCACTAATACATGTAATAAGTGTAATATCAGATGTATTAGTTTGTTTTAATTCAGTCGTTCCTGTTTTTTCTATTTCATATTTATTAGATACTTCGTAGCTATATTTAACACCTTTATAATAAAAATAAACTTTGTCTTTCATATCTAATTTTTTTAAGTTTCTAAAAAATGATATATAACTATTACCAGAATGAGCAGCTAAAATAATATGACTATTAATTTGCTCATCTGGTAAAGTAGTTTCATTTAATATGTAAATATTTTTATCCACATTGTTATTAGAACTATTTTTATCAAATAGTCCTCTTTTTAAATTTATTTTAGGTATTTCTAATATTGCCATATAATTAACTGTTTCTTTTTGAATAACAATTTCTTGATCCTTGTCATTTTCTTCAATTACTATTTCTTCTTCATCTTCATTTGTAATTTCAAAAAATTCTTCTATCATTTGATTTTCTTGAATATCTTGTTTTCTATTTTGACAGTAATTATAAATAAAATATAATGTACCTAAAAAGAATAAAAAGATACCCATACAAATTATTAATGAGTATCTTTTATTTTTTCTTTGTGTTTTTACTTTTGATGAATCCATAAGCAACTGCTCCCATTCCTATAGCTGCTATTCCAAACATAATAAATGGTATATAATTATTTTTTAAAGTATTAGGCACTTCAATTACAATTTTTTCATCTGTCATAGTGCATTTTATAATTTCTCCATCTTCAAGAACTTCAAAATACATTTTTTCACTATTCAACTGATAACCCTCTGGTGCTTCTTTTTCTATAAAATAATATTTTCCATACCTTAATTCTTCAATTACAATTTTACCTTCTTCATTTGTTTTACCACTATAAATTAATTCATCTTTATCATTGTAAACTTCAATAATAGTATTAGGTAATGGCTCACTATTTGAAATATCAACTTTTGTTATTTTTACTGTTGATGTTATAGGTTTATTCTTCATTTCGGCTTTTACTATTTCTCCATTATCTTTTAATTCAAAATAGATTTTTTCATTAGTTATAACATAACCTAATGATGCCTCTTTCTCTAAAATATAATATTTACCTAATTTCAATCCATCAATAATGATTTTACCATCTTTATCAGTTTTTCCTGTAAAGATCAATTCATCATTTTCAGTATATACTTCCAAAATTGTATTAGGAATAGCATCTCCATTAATAAGATCAGTCTTTGTTATTTCCACCTTTGCCTTTTTTAAAGCATTAGTCATTTTAAGAGAACTATAAACAATTGCTGTTTTATTATCTTTTTCAATTAGCTCTACAAAATATTCAGTTTCATCAAGTAAATATTCATCATTTGTTTTTACTTCTACTACTTTATATTTTCCTAATGGCAACTTCTCACTTATAGAATATCCATCTTTATTAGTAGTAATTGTTCCAACTAAATCTCCTTTATTATAATAAATATGAGTTCCATCTGATGATTTAATATCTTCATCAGTATAGATATTATAAACAATACCCTCTAATGTAATTTTCTCATTATAATTAAAAGTTCCATCTTCTATTGTGAAAACTTCCCCATCCTTTATAACTTCAATTTGTCCTTTTATCGGACTATTATTAAAGTAAACTGTAATAAATGGTCCATAAGTAGTATATGAATAATGCGTATCATTTCCAATAGTAAAATCTATACCTTTTTCATCTAATAAATAACCTTTTGGACTAGATGTTTCATATAAAGTATAATTTCCTGCAACCAATTTAAGATAAGTTATAAATTTACCATCTTTATCAGTTTTAAATTCACTATATACTTTTCCACCCACAAATTGAGATACATATTGTTTTGTATCTTTGTTATAGATTTTAAATGTAGTATCAGCAAGAGCAATTGTTTTTCCTGTTTCAGCATCAGTTTTAAAAACTTGTAAATAAGCAGATAAAGCATTGTTTAAAATATTATAATATTGTTCTTTTTCTGAATTATAATCAACTGTAATATAAAAATCATAAATTTTTTCAAATCCTGTTGTTGAATTTACTTGATGAAATTTCCATACTCCATAAGGTAGATTAATAGTTGCATAACCATTTTTATCAGTAATTATTTCATCAAACTTTTCTCCATTCGGATAATAAATCTCAAATTTTATACCTTTTTCTGCATTTAAAAAAGTAGTGTTGCCATCTACAAAATCATATTGTTTCAATATACTTACATAATTTTTTACTACTGTTTCTTTTGAATCTTCGGCTTTAACTAGACTCTTTCCCTTAATATCAAAGAAAATCTTTTCGTTATTTATTTCATATCCATTACTAGCACTTATTTCTTGTAAATAATATGTTCCATAACTTAATACAGAATCACTTATTGCATATCCATTTTCATCAGTTGTAATTTTTGTTACTAATGTTCCATCAGTTTTATATACTCCATATATAGCATTTTTTAATGTTGCTTGTCCTTGAGCAGTAGAACCTGTTTCAATATCTTTTTTGTTCATCTCAACTTGTCCATAATATGAATTTATTTTAAATTGGCTAACAACCGGATCAGTCGAACCTGCAACCATCATATTTTGAACTCCATCTCCATAAAATATTTTATAATTTGATGAATAAGGCATTTTCTTTTTTAAATTTACTGTAATTGTTCCACTTGTAGTAGGTTTTATAATTAAATTATTTCCATTTACACTATAATCTGCACCACTTACCAAAATATCATAGTTTCCTAATACATTATTTGTATCGTTTAGTGTAATAGTTTCTCCCACTTGTAAATTATATGTTCCGCCATTAAAACTTGGTCTAGTATAATGAGTAGCTATTAATCTTTCAATTTCAGCAGTTTCTGATGATATATCTAATTGAGTTCCTGCTCCCCATCTTTCAGTAGAAAAATTTACATAACCACTACCTATAATTGTTTGCCAAATCATTCCTTGTGTAGCTGCTCGATATTTTAAAGTTTGATGTCCTGGATAAGTATAACCATAATATCCAATTAATGTAATTCTTTCTTTTATTGAATCTGATAAACCTGTATTTGACCAATTTCCTTCTATCATTGAAGTCCCCTCTGGAGTACCTGGCTCAATACAATATGCAACTTGCCCATCTACAGTGTATAATCTCCAATACCATGAGTGTCTATCATTACCACCTGCATTATTTCTATCATAAAAATATCCTGAATCTTCCATTGTTAATGTGGCTGCATGAACATTTTGAACACCAATAAACGCACCAATTGTTAATGCTAATACTAATGCACATTTCTTTAAATTAATTTTCATTTGTATTCATCTTCCTCCTTATAAAAAAAATACACCTTTCTAGGTGCATATAGATTAATCATAATCGTTTATATTAATCATTGACTTGTATCTTGAATTACAATTTCCATTCTCACAAAATATATTTAAGTAATAACCCATTATAGTATTTACTTTTGAAGTAACTTCATAACATCTAAAATACTGAACATCTACTACATCTATAAAAGCAATGTCTTCTCCTGCTTTCATACAATCTGCATTAGTTGAAAACTCTACATTACCACCGGTTATTGAATAAAAAAAGTCATTTGGGTTAGCAATTTTAGTTAAGTCTTCACTAGGTTTATTAATTGGTGGATCTTGCTTTGGTGTTTCAGTATTATTTGATATATTATTATTAGAATTACTATTCGTATTAGAATTTACACTATTATTATTAGTCGTTGTTTGATTTGAGTTAGTATTAGTTTTATTACTTGATGTTACATTATTAGGTTTAGAATTAGTTGAAGAACTATTTTTATCATTAGTTTTTGGAGTGTTATTTGTAGTTGTTTCTTTTTCTACAACATCAATACTTTCCTCTCCCTTATCTTCTTCTACTTTTTGTTCTCCTAATTCTTTATTTTCTTTTAATTCTTCTTTAACATCAGAAGTGATTATTGAATTTTCTTTAGTATCATAATTATTATTGGAATCACTAAACACTAATGTAAATAGAATACCCATTCCAACTACTACTATACTAATCATAATAAACCATTTAATATGACCTTTAAAAATTACTCTCATAGTATATCAACTCCTACTCTCAAATCTCTTATAATGGCTAAAAATAGGTAAATATAAAGGATTTTTACTATTCTATTTATCACTTAAAAAAATAAATTTTGCAAGAGTTTTTTTGAATTTTTTTTAATTTATGGAATTTTTAGATTATAAATTATCAAATTCATAATATCTATCCCTCCTTTCAATTAGTTTTTTGACAATGAGATCCCTATAAACTCATAAAAAAAAGAATGAACTTAATCATTCTCTTCACAATACTGTTTTAAATCTACCCACATTTTAACTATACAACTCTTTTTAATTTTTTGAAG
>CAKOOV010000006.1 GCA_934098435.1 uncultured Bacilli bacterium | reverse complement strand
AGAACAATATATCAATTTTTTATCTAATATTAAACATACTATTAGTTCACTTTCAAATTACTATTTGTCTTTCAGTTTATATTATATCATTTTATTTACTTAAAATATTAAAATGTTGGTTAATTTTACTGAAATCATGTTATACTAATTTTAGTTAGTAGTTATTACTGCCTATAATTATTGCTTATAATGGTTGCTTTACCAGAACCATAAGGGCTCCATTGAGGTTAATACTCGCACACTTAAATACTAGTGTGTGAGTTTTTTTTATACTTTCCCCGTCTCTAGTCTGGAAAGTATATAGAATTCTATAAATACATAAATAAGTTCATAGTATTTGATATTATGGGCTTTTTTCATTGTAAAAGAGGGATAAATTGTTATGAAAACAACCATAGAAACTTTAACTTTTCCTTGTGAAGTAATAGATAAAATAAAAATTAAAACCAATTTTAAAAATTTAAGTATTAGATTTGTAAATGGCCATATAATTAAATTTAACAAAACTAATTTAAGTATTCGTGAAACATATAAGATTATTATAAGTAATAGTTATAATACTTTAGTTGCTCTACTTTACGATGACACAAATAAAATATACATACCAAATGATAATGCTGTTATTACATTATCAAAATTTATTCAAATAATTAATACTATGAACAAGCAAATTAAGTAAAAAACAGAAATTACACAAAATCGACTAAATTTAACATAAAATAACACGAATTTGACACGATATTGTAATGACTTTTACAAACGGAGTATGATACTATAGTATCCTAGATTATAATTCTAGGTATTGCATTTAAGGCAATATAAGTTTTTATTCTAAATAAACACAAAGGGAATTCATTCTTTTATTTTTTAAATCTTATCATTTTCTTACGAGAAATATGTTTTCTTTCATTAAAAATACTATTTAGTGTCTTCATATAGTCTTCTATTGTTTGAATTTCATCTGTATTTTCTAATTTCTGACGTAATTTTTTCATTCTATTTTTTTTAGTTATCAAGTGTCTCTCATATTTTGCTTGTTCTAAATCGTTTTTAAACTTAATCAGGGTAATATTTGTATCTTTTATTATATTGAAATCTGATATAAATTTACTAATAGCTACTTTATCGAAACCATCAATACATACAACATTTACTTTATTATCAATAATAAAATTCATAAGTAAATCATAATCATCAATATATTCATCTTTCCTAATCCAGCTGTTATCTTTCTTTTCGCTAATATATATTTTAGAGTTAGTACTTTTTTTTACATAAAAACAATCTTCTAAATTATTTTTAATATTAGAACAAGTACTAAATAATATATCATTATTCAATATAAAATAATATTCTATTCTTATCATTAAGTTGCTCCTTTTCTATATTATATCATAAACAAAGAAATTATTACTAGTATTTTTACAAACACTACATTTAATTATTGCGAAAATAATTCAATTCGATATAATCAGTACATCAAATACCAATAAATTTGTTTAAAAAGTGTGTTTAACCCGTTTAGCAATTGCTCCAAATGGTTATTCAGGACTTAACTTATGTTAGGTTCTTTTTTTGTATTACTTATTAATGTAGTTTTTAATTTTATAATAAAAAAAATACTAAGTAATTATACATACTTGGTATTTTTAATTTTCTTTTGGTTTTGATACATCTACCCATGATTTGTAGTTTGTTACTTTTTCTAATTCTTCTATTGATATTTCAATAGCGTTATTAGTGGCACCACAAGCTGGAAATACTGTTTCGAATTGTTTTAATGATTCATCTAGATATACTTCTACTCCTTCTTTTAATGCAAATGGGCATACTCCTCCTATTGGGTGTCCTATTTTTTCTTCTACTTCATCAGAACTTACCATATGGGCTTTTTCACCGAATGTATGTCTATATTTGGCATTATCTATTTTTACATCTCCTGATGTTACTACTACGATATATTTATCTTTTAATTTGAAGGATAATGTTTTTGCTATTCTTTCTTCTTTTGTACCTAGTGCTTCAGCAGCTTCTTTTACTGTGGCACTTACTCCTTCTACTGTTATTATTCTATTATCCATATTATATTTTTTTAAATATTCTTTTACTCTTTCTCTAGACATTTTTTTACTTCCTTTCTGATGTTATTATTATAACATAAATATTGTTATTTGTTTAATTATTTTTATTTGGTTAATATTAATACTGGTGATTATATGAAGATTAGGCTTGGATATGCTTGCATTACTAATTGTCTTGATTCTACTAGTTCTAGTCCTTATACTTATGGTGAATATTTGAAATATGGTGATATGGAAAAGTTAGATAGGGTTATTGTTTCTAATTTAAAATCTTTGGATGAGATTATTTATTATAATATTAAGAATAATATTCATTTTTATAGAATGTCTTCTAAAATTATTCCTTTAGCTACTAAAAGTGATGTTAAGTTTGATTATATTAATAAATATAAAAGTTATTATGATAAAATAGGTAAGATGATTAGTGATTATGATATGAGAGTTGATTTTCACCTGGATCAATTTTGTGTTTTAAATAGTGTTAAAAGCAATGTTGTTAGTGCTTCTATTGATATTTTGAAGTATCATTATAATTTACTTGAAGCTTTTGGTATTAAAAATAAAATATTGATTTTGCATGTTGGTAGTAATTCTTTTGGTAAGGATAACTCTATTAGAAGATTTATTAATAACTTTAATAAATTGCCTAAGTATTTAAGGGAATGTATTGCTATTGAAAATGATGATAAGGTGTTTAATGTTAGTGATGTTTTAGAGATATCTAAAATCATTGGTGTACCTGTTATTTTGGATTATCATCATCATTTATGTAATAAAAGTGATTTTTCTTTTGATGATATTTTTAATAGTTTTAATAATGGTAGAGTTAAGATGCATTTTTCTTCTCCTAGAAATAAGAAGAATTTTAGAAGTCATAATGATTATATTAATGGTGATGATTTCATTGATTTTATTAAAATACTTAAGAAATATGATATGGATGTTGATATTATGATTGAAGCTAAATATAAGGATGATAGTTTATTTAGGTTAGTTAGATATATTAAATATAAAACTGATTATAGATTTATAGATGATACTACTTTTATTGTATAAATAAAAGTAACAAGTTGATGTTACTTTATTAAGTTTATTAGTTCTATAAGTATCCCGGATATTACTCCTAGAAAATATAATAGTAGTATTATGGATATATTTTCTTTGATATTTTTATTATTTTTTATTAGTACTAGTAATGTCGCTCCAGAAGATGTTAATAGTCCTCCTATTAATGAACCTAATGATATAGAACTATTTAGATATAGTTCTGTTAGTATTACGCTAGCGGAACAGTTTGGTATTAGGCCTATTAGACTAGTTATGAATGGACCAAATATTGTATTTGTTAAAAATATTTTTGTTAGATAATCTTCTCCTATATATGTTATTATAATATTTAGTATTAGAGTTACGATAAAAATAAATATTGTTATATGAATGGTATGTTTTAGTGATGATAATATTATTCCATGATTACATTCACAGTGTTCTTCATCACATATTTGATAGTTTTCTTTTTCTTTTTTGTTATTTAGTATTTTATCTATTATTATTCCGTATATTATACCAAAGAATATTTTTATTAGAAGTATTTTTAGTATTAATGTTATTTCTACTTTTTTTGATAACATTATTATTAGCATTTCATCACTAGTTGATAAATATATTGATATTAGTGTTCCTAGTGTTATTATTCTTGTTATATATAAATTAGTGGCCATTACTGAAAAACCACATTGTGGGATGATGCCTAATAATGAACCTATTATTGGTCCTACTTTTTTTGATTTGGTAATTATTTCTTTGTTTTTATTTGTTAGTTTATGTTCTATTAATTCTATTATTAAAAATGCTATAAATAAAAACGGAATTATTTTTAATGAATCTATTAATGTATCTAATATTATTTCTTTCATTATTTCCTCCGCTTTTAATTATAGCATTTGTTTATTACTTTAGCAATATTGGTTTTGCTTTTTTAATGTTTTGATAAATTTTTTTTCTTCTTCTTTACTTTTTGTTAAATACTCTGATAAATAATTGTAGGCTATATTTCTTATTAATGCTTCATTACTTATTTGGATATCGTTATTTTTTAGTCGTGTATTGATGATATCAATGTTGGTTTTTTGCATATTTAGTGCTATATTAATGCATTTTTCAGTACAGTTTATTAAAAAATTAAAATATTCTTGATAATTTGTTTTTTGATAATTAGTAGCTTTAAGTATTTTATTGAATATTATAGTTATGTAGTTATATACTTCCTCATAATATTCACTATGATTTAATACTTGTTTTGGATTACTTATTTTAGTTATGTATGGTCTTTTGTCATAATTAAATAGTGATACTTCAATATCGATACTTTGATATTTTTCAATGCAGTTTAAATTAAACAATAATAATGTATTTACACTCCACGAACTAAAAGTAAGACCTGGTTCGTTATATCCTAATTTATTTATTGAAACTTCTACTCCATCATAATCTTTTGATAAGGCTTCAAAATCTATTATATTTAATTTTGGATTATCGTAATGGGTTAATATATAGTGCCATGATGGATATTTTTGAGATAATTCTATTATCTTTTCTTCACTATCGATATTTAGTATTCGTGCATTGCTTTTTAGTGTGAATATAGCACCGGCGTTAATATTTTTATAAGATGCTGTTTCTTGGTCTTCATATAGTAGATAATCATGCCATTCACTTATGCAGTATATTCTACTTATAAGTTCGCTTGACCATAATCCACCATTTGGTTTATAAAAATTTATGTCTAATGGTCTTAATATTTTTCTAAAAATATCTTCGGCTATATTTTTTGTGCCTATTGTTACATATTCTTTCATACGTTTTCTCCTTGTTTTTGTGTTTATATATAATACTTTATTTAATGATTATTGTCAAGTTAATTGTTGTCTTTTTTATGAAATGGTGATATTATATGCCTAGGTGTTTATTGTGAAAGAAAAGAAAAAGAATATTATTATTTTATGTTTACTTATTGTTATTTTTATTTTACTTATTATTGTTTTTTGCTTGAGTTTAAAAAAAGATAATTCTATAGATAACTTAATAGTAAATGAAGTGGTAGATGAGTCTAATAATCTTTCTATTGATACTGCTGCTGAGGATAATAATGTTTTAAGTTCTAATTTAAATGAGAATAATATAGAAAGTAATATAAAATATAATGATGAGATTAATGAAAATAGTGTTATTAAATATTTTGATAATATGAATAATGAAATTAATGATAGTAGCTTTGAAAAACGTAAAGCTAAGTTTAAAGACTATTTTATTACTGGTGTTGATTTTATTTTTTATGATAAAGAAATTATGGGTTATACTTTTGATGAACTTAGTAATGAAGCTAAACTTAAAGTTATTGCTATTCTTATTAAGATTGATAATAAAATAGAAAAGTATGCACCAGGTTATAAAGAAAGTCTTAGTAGTACTAGTGGTATTGTATATACTGATATAAAGGAACGTCTTATTGCTGCTTATTTTGATATATCTACTAAAATGTGTTCTAATAATACTTATGAATGTGATAGAGCAAAAGAGATATTTGGTGATGTTAAAAATGAATGTAAAATTGGTTTATCATATGTTAAAAATGTTGCTATTAGTGGTGGCAGAAAAATTAAAGATTGGTATGAAATTTATAGCGATAAGTGATTTTTATATTTTATTTACATATTATTATGAGAAAATATTAAATATTTTTTGAAAAAACTTTACTTATTTTGATAAAGTTGTTATAATACTTGTGAGCGAAAGCTCCTTGCCTTATTGATAAGAATAAGGCCGTTAGTCCAAAAGGAGGTGTAGAGATGAAGAATTATGAAATCATGTTTATTATTAGACCTGATGTAACTGAAGATGTTGTGAAAAACACAGTTAAAACACTTGAAAAGGTGTTAACAGATGGTAAAGCTAAAATTACTTTGTCTAAGGAATTAGGTCAAAAGGAATTTGCTTACGAAATTAAGAAATTTAAATCTGGTTATTATTTTCTATATAACATTGAAACTAATAATGATGCTGCTATTAAAGAATTTGATAGAATAGCAAGAATAGATGAAAATGTTGTTAGGCATTTAATTATTAACTTAGATAAATAAGGAGATTAAGAATGAATAAAGCAATTCTAATTGGAAGATTAACTAGAGATCCTGAACTTAGAACTACTCCAACGGGAAGAAATGTATGTCAGTTTTCAATTGCAGTAAATAGAAATTTTACTAATGCTAATGGCGAAAGAGAAGCTGATTTTATTAATTGCGTAGTTTGGGATAAACAAGCAGAAAATTTGTCTAAATATCAGCATAAAGGTAATCAAATTGCTGTAGAAGGCAGAATTCAAACTAGAAATTATGATGATAAAGATGGTAAAAAAGTTTATGTAACTGAAATACTTGCTACTAATATTAGCTTTTTAGATGCTAAGGGTACAAGTGCTGGAACTGGTTCATTTAATAATATGCCAGAGCCACCAATGGAACAGTCTAATACTGCTTCAACTGTTTTTGTAGAGAAGGATCCATTTGAAGCATTTGGTGATTCTATTGAAATTAGTGACAATGATTTACCATTCTAAAAAAGGAGGATAAACATGGCAGAGTTTCGTAAAAAAAGAAAAAAAGTATGTCATATGTGTGCTGGAAAACCTGTTAATTACAAAGATGTAAATATTATATCTAAATATATTAATGATAATGGTAAGATTTTACCTAGAAGATTTACAGGTACTTGTGCTAAGCATCAAAGACATGTTGCTCAAGAAGTTAAGAGAGCTAGATTTATGGGATTTATTCCATTTTGCAAATAAAAATATAGTTTATTTATAACTATATTTTTTTCTTTTTTGATGACATAGTGATAAAATTATAGTATAATAGTAGTACGAGGGTGGGATGTTTTATGAAGGTTATTTTCTTAAAAGATTTAAAAAAACAAGGCAAGAAAAATGAAATAAAAGAAGTTAGTGATGGATATGCTGTTAATTATTTGATTAAAAATGGGTATGCTGTTAAATATACTAAATCTAGTAGTGATAGATTGGGTGATGAAATAGTTAAAAATAAGTTAACAGAGGAAGAAAATACTAGAAATGCTGAAAAAATTAAGACTGAAATTGAAAAAGAAACTTTAGTATTTAACGTTAAAACAGGCAAAGATGGTAAGGTTTTTGGTTCTATTTCTAGTAAACAAATATGTACTGAACTTGATGAGCTTGGATATAAAATTGATAAAAAGAAGATTATGATACCTGATGTTCTTACATCTATTGGGACTTTTTATGTGTATGTTGAATTATATAAAAATGTGATTGCTAAAGTTAAGGTTGAACTTAAAAAGTAGGTGAAGTTATGAATAAAGAATTACCTAAGAATATAGAAGCTGAAAAATGTTTGATTGGTTCTATGTTTTGGTCTAATGATTCTCTTCAAAAGGGATGTGAAGAGGTAGAAAAAGATATTTTTTATTTAGATAGTCATGCTAAAATATTTGAGGCTATTAAAAGTTTGTACTTGAATAGTACTCCTGTTGATATTACTTCACTTACTACTTATTTAATTAGTGTTGATAAGATTAATGAGGTAGGTGGCGTTGAATATCTAAATGAAATTGTTAATTCAGTGGCTACTGGAGCTAATATTGAATATTATATTAATTTAGTTAGTGATAAATATACGCTTAGAAAAATGATTGAAGTTGCTACGGATATCGTAAATAAAGCTACTAATCAAGATAATTCTGCTGCGGATACAATTGATGATGCAGAAAAGGAGATACTTAATATATCTAAATTTAGAAGAACTAGTGAATTTAGAAAAGTGCAGGATGTTCTGACTAAAGCACAAAATGATTTAGAAATGCTTGCTAAAAATGGAGGTAAAATAAATGGACTTACGACTGGCTTTGGGGAACTTGATTCTTTAACTGAGGGACTTCATCCTACACAGCTTATTATTATAGCTGCTAGACCTGCTGTTGGTAAAACTGCATTTGCTTTGAATTTAGCGCTTGCAGCAGCTAAAAGTACTAAGAAAAATATTGCTATATTTTCTCTTGAAATGCCAGCGGAACAGCTTATTATGAGAATGATTAGTTCTTTGGGACAAATTGACAATAAGAAATTATCTACTGGTAAGTTGGAAAACGATGATTGGAAAAGATTTAATGAAGCAATTAGTATTTTAGCTGATACAAATATTTTCTTTCATGATGCTGGAGGTGTAACCCCTAGTGAGATTAAGGCTAAGTGTAGAAGACTTGCTACGCAAGGTGAAGGACTTGGACTTGTAATAATCGATTACTTACAACTTATTGATTCTTCTAGTAGATACTCTGGTTCTAGGCAACAAGAAGTATCAGAAATATCAAGAGCACTTAAAACTATGGCTTTGGAACTTGAAGTTCCGGTTATTGCTCTTTCTCAATTGTCTAGAAGCGTAGAAAAAAGAGAAGATAAGAAACCAGTTCTTAGTGATTTGAGAGAATCTGGTTCTATAGAACAGGATGCTGATATTGTTGCAGCATTACATGCTCCTGATGTTGAAACTCCTGTCGGAGATGAAGTTCCTAATCCTATACAACTTATTATATTGAAACATAGGAATGGTCCTACAAAAACTATTGATTTGTTGTTTAAAAAGAAAACTTCAACATTTTTATCTATAAAAAGGGATGGTGGTAATTGATGAGGAATAGTAATAATTTAAGTTTTTGCTTTATTATGTTTACTATTTTTCTTTGCTTTTTTGTTTTTTTTCTTGGATTCCATAAAGATATTAATAGTAGTCCTACTGCTATTTATTATGTTTATTTAGATGGTAAATCTATTGGGGCAATAGCTTCTAAGGATAGTTTTGAGGAGTATATTAATTCTAAAGAAGAAGAACTTAAAAATAAGTATGATGTTGATACTGTTTATACACCTAATGGTGTGGAGATTAAAAAGAATATTACTTATAATAATTCTGTTAGTACTAATGAAGATGTTTATAATAAAATTATTAGTAATAAGAAATTTACTATAAAGGGTTATGAAGTTACTATAACTAGTAATGATACTGAAATTGATGATAATGAAAAGGTAAAAACTATTTATGTTTTATCTAAAGATATTTTTGATAAGGCTGTCGTTGATACTATTAAAGCTTTTGTTGATGAAGATGACTATGAAAAGTTTGTTAGTGGTACACAGGAAGAAATTAAAGATTTAGGAAGTATGATTGAAAATATTGATTTAGGTGAGACTATTACTTATAAAGAAACATTAATTCCTACTGATAAAAAAATATTTGTTGATGAAGATGAGCTTAGTAAATATCTTTTATATGGTACATTAGATGAACAGGAAACGTATACTGTTAATAGTGAAGACACTATCGAGTCTATCGCTAATAGTCATAAGCTTAATGTTAAAGAGTTTTTGATTGCTAATCCTGAATTTTCTAGCGAAAATAATTTGCTTTATGAAAATCAGGTTGTACATGTTGGACTTATAAAGCCTATTATTTCTGTAGTGGTTGATGTACATAGTGTTGCTGAAGAAGAGAGAGAATATGATACTGAAATCCAATATGATTCTAGTCAATATGTTGGTTATCAGGAGACTATTAAAGATGGTGAAAATGGATTATATAAAGTTACTAGAAAATCTCAATATGTTAATGGGCAACTTGTTTCTGGTACTATTGCTAATTCCACAGAAATTAAGCCTGCTATTAATAAGGTTATTGTTAAAGGAGAAAAATATGCTCCTAATATAGCTGATTTATCTTATTGGGGATGGCCTACTGAAAAGCCTTATACTATTACTTCTTATTTTGAATATCGTTGGGGATCTTTCCATAAGGGTATTGATATATATGTTGGTTATGGATCTCCTGTATATGCTGCTAATAATGGTGTTGTTTATAAAACTGGTTCTGGATGTACACCTGGTTATATTGGTTGTAATGGAAGACAAGGTAATTATGTTATTATTAATCATAATGCTGGTGGCTATTATACGGTTTATATGCATATGAAAGAGTTTTATGTGTCTGAGGGTCAAACTGTTGCTCGAGGTCAGAAAATAGGAGCTATGGGAAATACAGGAGAGGTTTATCCTGTTCCTTCGGCATCTAATCCTTATGGTGGTACACATTTACATTTTGAAGCTAGAATTGGTGGGGCATATGGTACAAGTATTAATCCTCTAGGTTTATTTTGATGAAAGTTAGCGTTTTATCTTCTGGTAGTAAGGGTAATACTACATATATAGAAACTGATAATGCAAAAATACTTATTGATATAGGAAATACGGCTAAATATGTGGAGGAAAGATTAGAGGAATTTAGTGTTAATCCTGACGATTTAGATGCAATATTAATTACGCATACTCATGTTGATCATATAAAAGGACTTAAGGTTTTTGAAAAAAAGCATAATATCTTAGTTTATATTACTGATATTATGCTTAGAAGTCTTGATTATTTAAATAATTATAAGTTTCTAGAAGATAGCTTTGATATTAAAGATATTCATATTGAGGCTTTTAAAACTTCTCATGATACAGATGATTCTAGGGGTTATGTTATTTCTAGTGGAGATAGTTCTATTGTATATGTAACTGATACTGGTTATATAAATCATAAATATTTTGATTTACTTAGCAATAGAAATTTATATATAATGGAATCTAATTATGATGTTGAAATGTTAAATAATGGTAAGTATCCATTTAAACTTAGACAAAGAATACTTTCTGATAAGGGACATTTATCTAATTATGATTCTGCTAAATATTTGAGTGAGTTTATTGGAAATAATACTAGATATATATTATTAGCCCATTTGTCTGAAGAGAATAATACTGAAGATATAGCTTATGATACTTTGATTAAAAAATTGAAAAATGATAATATATATATTCCTAATATTATTATTACCAAACAGGATAAAGAAACGGAGCTTATTAAGTTATGATAAAAATTGTTTGTGTTGGAAGAGTTAAAGAAAAATATTTAAGAGAAGCAATAGAGGATTATGAAAAGAGAATAGGTAAATATCATAAGATTGATATTATTGAGGTTGATGATTCTAATATTAACGAAGAAAGTGATAGGATATTAAAATATATAGGTAATAGGGATTATGTTATTACTTTAGAAATAGATGGATATGAAATTGATTCTGTGGGGTTTGCTAATAAGATTGATAAGTTGTTTATTACTAATTCTAATATTACGTTTGTAATTGGTGGTTCATATGGTTTGCATGATGATGTTAAAAAAAGGTCTAATTATAGTTTATCTTTCTCTAAACTAACTTTTCCGCATCAACTTTTTAGGGTTATTTTATTAGAACAAATATATAGATGTTTTAAAATACTTAATAATGAGACTTATCATAAATAGAATCTTTTGATTCTATTTCTTATTGATAACATGTCTTAATTGTGATAAAATTATTTTGGGAGGATATATTATGTATTGTAGAAATTGTGGTAAGAAAATAGATGAAAATGCTTTTGTTTGTATTCATTGTGGTTCTTTAGTTAATGGTAGTCGTGCTGGAAAGTTTAAGAAAAATAGTAATGCTATTGGAATAGCAAGTATTATATCTGGTGTTTTTGCTTTAATGTTATCTTTATCTTGTTTTTTTAAGGATATTAGTAGTGTTGGTATGTATACAAGTTTTTATGAGAGATTTAATTATGCTATAGGCTTTATTTTAATTCCTTTTGTTTTTATGGTTGTTGGTTTAATTCTTTCTTTAAAAAAGAAATATAATACTTATAATAAAATCGGTCTTGGACTTGCTCTTGCGGCGGCATTTTTAATAATTACGGAGATTATGGTTATTATTATTTATTGATATGTATAATTTTGATTATAAAAAAAATTTAGGGCAGAATTTTTTGCAAGATAAAAATATTATTGATAAGATTGTTAATGCTACTGATTATGAGGATAACAACTTAGTTATTGAAATTGGACCTGGTGCTGGTGCTTTATCTAAGGAGTTATTGAAAAAGGTGGATAGGGCAATATTATATGAAATTGATACAAGACTTGAAAAGATTTTAAATAAAGAACTTAGTGATTTTGTTAATTATGAACTTATATTCGATGATTTTTTAAATAGGAATGTTAATGAGGATATATCTAAATATGATTTTAATAATTTGTATATAGTGGCTAATTTGCCTTATTATATTACTACTCCGATTATTACAAAAATTATTAATGATAAAATACCTGTTAAAGAGATTGTTATTATGATTCAAAAAGAAGTTGCAGATAGGTTTTCTGCTAAACCTGGTAGTAAGGAATATGGGCAAATTACAGTATTATTAAATTACTTTTTTGATATTGAGAAGGTTTGTAATGTTAGTAAGAATTCTTTTGTACCTAAGCCAAAAGTTGATTCTGCTGTTATTAGGATGAAAATAAAGAGTAGTAGTGATTATGTTAAAAATTTTGATATTTTTAATAAACTTATTAAAGATAGTTTTAAATTTAAAAGAAAAACTATTAAAAATAATTTAGTCGGCTATGATTTAGATATTATTAATAATATTCTTTCTAAATATGGTTTTGACATTAATACTAGAAGTGAAAATATTCCATATAATGTTTTTGTGGAAATAGCAAATGAGTTATGTTTATAATTCTTTGTTATTTTTTTTGCTTTTATGCATATTATTTTATGGGTGATTATATGTTTGATGTTGGTGATTTGGTTACTAGAAAATCTTATAATAATGATATTGTATTTAAAATTATTGGGATAGATGGTGATAATTATTTACTTAAGGGTTTATTTGTTAGGTTATATGCTGATAGTGGTAAAGATGATTTGAAAATCTATAATGATATAACGGTTGATGATTTTTCTCCAGAAATTGACGGATATAGAAAGTTAGAAAGAGATGAATTTTTTTATTTGCCTGCTAGAATACTGCATATTGATCAGGATGCTGATTTTTTGGATAAATGTATGAAATTTTATAAACAAAATAAACTTAAAGCGTTTGGTATTTTATCTAATGATAACAATTTGGTTAATGATGTTATGGAAAATTTGGAGAAGTATAATCCTGATATTCTAGTTATTACAGGTCATGATGCTTATTATAGAAAACATAGGAATAATAGTAATTATAAAAATACTGATAAGTTTATAGAGGCGGTTAGAGCTGCTAGAAAATATGAAAATTCTCATGAAAAATTGGCTATAATTGCTGGAGCTTGTCAATCTAATTATGAAGAACTAATAAGGGCAGGATCTAATTTTGCATCTAGTCCTAAGAGGGTTAATATTCATGCGCTTGATCCTGCTATTGTGGCATCTAGTCTTGCTTTTTCTGATAAGAATAAAAATATTGATTTGATTAAAATTTTAGACAAAACAAAATATGGTTCTAGTGGAATGGGGGGAATTATAACTAAGGGTATGATGTATATTGGATATCCTAGATAAATTATGACAATAGAAAGAATAAAGGATAATATTGATAATAATTTGGGAGAGTTTGTTAAAATTATATATAATGGTAGTCGTAATAAACGTGAAGAGTATAGTGGTGTTATTACTGAAACGTATAATTGTATTTTTATTATAAGAACGTGTGGTGATGAGACAAAAAGTTTTAGTTATCGGGATATTCTTACTAATACTTTAGAAATTTTTTTTGATTAAGTGTAAAAAACGTGAAAAACTCTTGCTTTTATTGAATAAATAATATAAAATGTAATTAGAAAGTATTTTCTAGAAGGAGTTGATGATATGGAACTAAAACTTGATAAGTTAATAAGAATTGAGCCAAGAGAAGGTTCAAAAATGAGAGGTATTGCTAAAGTACTAATTGATGGATGCTTTCTAGTTGAAGATATTAGAATATTAGAAGGAGATAAAGGTCTGTTCATTGCAATGCCTAGTAAACCTACACCTGATGGTGGACATAGGGATACTGCACATCCTATTAACGAAGAAACAAGAAAAATGTTTGAAGACCTTATTTTTGATGAATATAATAAAGGTGAATAATGAATATTAACTATTAGGAATCTAATAGTTTTTTTCATATTTATTTATTTATTGCATATTATTATTTGGGAGGAATAATAATGGATAAGGTTCAAGATATGAATAATAGTTTTAATCATGGTCTTACTATAACTGAGCGCAAGAATTTGGTTATTAGTGGTGTTAAAAAAATTGAAAGTTTTGATAATGAAGAATTTTTAATGGAGACAACTCTAGGTTTTTTAGTTATAAATGGTAGTGAGTTGGAAATTATAAAACTTGATACTTATCAAGGAAATGTTTCTATAAAGGGAAGAATAGATAGTCTTATGTATTTGGATGAAAATTTAAAGAAAGATAAGGATAGTTCATTACTTAATAAGCTTTTTAAATGATACTTTCTACACAAATTTTATCGCTTATTTATTCTTTTTTTTATGGTGTACTCTTCTTTTTCTTGTTGGAAATTAATTATAAAGTTTTGTATAATGGAAAACTTGTTTATCGTATTGTGATTTCTTTTTTGTTTGTTATATTTATATCTTTATTATATTTTATTATTCTTTTAAAAATTAATAATGGTATTTTGCATGTATATTTTTTTCTAGTTTTCTTTACAGGTTATATGTTATCTTTTGTCATATATAATAAAATTAATTGTAAAAGAAGATAAGTTGTGCTATAATTGTGTCGTAAGGTAGGTGAGATTATGGCTAAGAGTAAGATTAGTAAAAAAAATAATAAAAAGGCTAAGAAGAGAATTTTTTTGAGTTTTATCTTTTTTGGAGCAATAATTGGTTCTCTTAGTTATAGTTTTTTTACTAACGTTGGCAAAATTATTGAGATAAAAAATGAAAAACAGGCTTTAAATGTTAAACTCTCTGATTTAAAGGATGAAGAGGAGGTCCTTAATTCGGATATAAAGAAACTTAATGATCCTGATTATGTTGCTAGATATGCTAGAGAAAAATATTTGTATTCTAAGAATGGTGAACTTATTATTAGAATACCAGATGATGAATAAATATAAAAAAGAGATGATTAATCTCTTTTATTTTTTGTCTTCACTTTTTTTAGGCTTTTTTTCTTTTACTTCTTTTTTATCTTCGGTTTTATTGTCTTCTTTTTTGTCTTCAGGAAGATGGCCGTGTTCTACTAAATAATCTATTTCTTCTTTAGTTATTGTTTCTTCTTCTAGAAGTGTATTGGCAATTAGTTCTAATAATTTTTTGTTTTCAGTTATTATTTTTGTAGCTTGTTTATAGCAGTCGTTTATAATTGAACGCATTTCTTCATCTATTTCATGTGCTACTGTATCTGAAATGTTTCTATTTTTTGTATAATCTCTTCCTAAGAATGTGTTGCCATCTGGTTCTTCTAGCATCATTGGTCCTAAATTGCTCATACCATATTCTGTTACCATACTTCTTGCTATTTTTGTAGCTTTCTTAAAATCATCATGTGCTCCGGTAGTTATTTCTCCGAATGTTACTTCTTCTGCTACTCTTCCACCTAATAAGCCACAGATTGATTCTAATAATTCTTTTTTTGTATAGTTAAATGCTTCTTCTTTTGGAGTCATCATTGTATAACCACCAGCATGGCCTCTAGGAATTATTGTTATTTTTTGTACTTCATTAGCACCATCTAGTTTTAATCCTAATACGGCGTGGCCAGCTTCATGAAAAGCTACTAGTTTCTTTTCTTTGTCTGTGTATTTTTTTGTTACTTTAGCTGGTCCCATTAGGACTCTGTCTGTTGCTTCGTCTATTTCTGCCATTGTTATTTCTTTTTTATTTCTTCTGACTGCTAATAATGCTGCTTCATTAAGTAGATTTTCTAGATCTGCTCCGGAAAATCCTGGTGTTCTTTTTGCTAAATATTCTAATGTGATATTTTTGGCAAGTATTTTATTTTTGGCATGTACTTTTAATATTTCTATTCTAGCATTTTTATCTGGAAGACTAACTGTTACTTGTCTGTCGAATCTTCCTGGACGTAATAGTGCTGGGTCTAGGACATCTGGTCTATTTGTAGCTGCTATGATGATTATTCCTTCATTGGCACCAAAACCATCCATTTCGGTAAGCAATTGGTTAAGTGTTTGTTCTCTTTCGTCGTGTCCGCCACCAAGGCCTGTTCCTCTTTGACGACCAACTGCATCTATTTCATCTATGAAAATTAGACATGGGGCATTCATTTTTGCTTGCTTAAACATATCTCTTACTCTTGATGCACCTATTCCTACGAATAGTTCTACAAAGTCTGATCCACTTATATAATAAAATGGTACTTTTGCTTCTCCGGCTACGGCACGAGCGAGTAATGTTTTACCTGTTCCTGGAGGGCCTACTAGTAAGACACCTTTTGGAATTCTTGCTCCCATATTAGTGAATTTTTTTGGATTCTTTAAAAAGTCTATTAATTCTTGAACTTCTTCTTTTTCTTCTGTTAATCCTGCAACATCTTTGAATGTGGCACGGCTTTCTTCAACTAGTTTTGCTCTTGATTTGCCAAAATCCATAGATTTACTGCCACCACCAATTTGTCTTGTAAATACCCAAATGGTTACTCCGGCTAAAATTAGTATTGGAATAACTTCAATAGCTACGGATAACCAAGATGATGCTTCTGGATCATTTAGTATTGTTAATTTGAAATCATTAGAATTATCTTTAGCGGTAGTTATTTTTGATATAAATTCTTCTGATTTTGGTATGTATAGAACGAAACTTTCGTTTTTTGAATAGGTATCTAATTTACCTGTTAATTTATAAGTCTCTGTTCTTACTTTTGGTGTTATAGTTAGTTCTGTTACTTTACCGCCATTTAAATCTTTTATAAAATCGTCATATGTTATTTCATTTACTGTATTATTGAACATTTTGAACGTTATCATACATCCTATAAAAAATATTAATAAAAATACATATGGTACTAAACTTTTCTTTATTTCTTTTTTATTCATAATCTTCCTTCCTTTCATTGCACCTTATTATTATATCATAGTTTTCGTTTTTTTTCTTACAAAATTTACTTTTTTTGATATTTGGTATCCAAATTATATTGTTGTTTGAATCTATTAGTAGTGGATAGTTATTTCTTTTGCTTATAGGTATTTTTTTTTCTATAAATATTTCTTTTATTTTTTTTCGATTATTACTTCCTTTTAATACTATGAAGTCACCATCTTCTCTGTTTCTTATATATAATGGTAATGTTATATCTTTGCTATTTAGACGGCATACATTATTACTATCGTTATCTTCTGATTCTATTTTTTCAATGATAAACTTTTCTATTTCTATTTTATCATTAAATTCTATTTTATAACTTTTTATATTACTTCTTTTTTCTTTGATTATTAATTTATTATATTCTTTTACTATTTCTTTATTGTTTGGTAAATCTATTTTTATATTTGGTTTTGTATTATTTAATAATGATATAATATTTTGAATGTGTTTATCTGTTATTATATTATTTTTATTTTGATATATATTATTCATTATATTGTATAATATATTTTTTATTAAGAATGTATCTAATTGATTTAACTTGTCTATATATATGATATTATTTATATAGACATTGTCTATATTTTTTTTAACTTCTCTTTTGATGTAATTATCATATTCTATTAATGTTTTTGAATATTTTAGGTATTTTTTGTGTATGTTTTTATCTTCTTTTTTTAGAAGTGGTAAAATATTTAGACGATATCTATTTCGTGTATAATTGGTGCTTTGATTAGAACTATCGTTGTAGTATTTAATGTTGTTAGATTTATTATAGTTTATTATATCTTCTTTAGTATATTTTAGTAATGGTCTTATTATTTGATAATTTTTAACGTTTGATATTTCTTTTATTCCTGCGTAGCCCTCTAAATTTGATCCTCTGGATATTTTCATTAGTATTGTTTCAATTAGATCATCTCCATGATGTGCTAGTAGTAGTGTCTTAGAATTGTATTTTTTTAATATTTCTTCATAGAACATATATCTTTTTTTTCTGGCTTCGTTTTCAAAATTATTTTCTTGATAGTTATTTATAGTGGTTTTCTCTAGTATAATATTTTTATCTTGACAATATTTGGTAATATATTCTTCTTCTTCTATACTTTCTTTTCTTACGTTGTGATTTATATGACATACTACTATTTTTGTTGTTTTCTTTTGTAGTAAATCTAATAAACACATGGAATCTGGACCTGCTGATACGCCAATTACGACGTAATTATTAAAAATATAGTCGTCTAATACATGGTTCATAATATCCTCCTTTTGCATATATTATAACAAATATTTTGATATTTTGAAATATTCTTTTGACTTTTATAATCTTTTACTATATAATTGTATATTGCGAGGTGAAAAAATTAAGAATATGGAGTTTAATGAGAATAGAGAAGTTTCGTTTTCTTCGTTTTTGGCTGGGGCATTATTGGTTAATAATAATATTAATATGCTATATTTGTCAAAATGTATTCATGATTTTAATGTTAAAACTAATATTGATGTTAATGATTATGGGAATGACTTTAGTAATTTGGCAGCAATTGTTACTGTGAATAATAATTCTATTTCTTTGAATATGGATTATAATGCTCAATTGGTTTTTAATAATAATAAAATAAAAATTTATGATTATTTATATGATTTTACTACTGCTGATATTAGGAATTATTTTAATATTCCTGAGAGAGAAATTGTTACTATATATGAACCTAATAAGAAGGTTGTAAAAAAGAAAATTAATGTATTATCTAAAATAAAAAGAACTAAGGCTTATATTTAGTCTTGGTTCATTTTTATTAGATAATATTTTTTCTTACCTTTTCTTATTATATGATATTTTTGTGTATTAGTTATTTCTTTTGATTCATCATTAACTATATCACCATCTAGTGTAATAGCGTTATTTGATAGAAACTCTCTGGCTTCTCTTCTTGATGTGGCAATATTATTATTTACTAATATATTTATTAATGTATCATTGTTTGATTCGAATGCAGGCATTTTTTTGAAGACTATTTCTATTTCTTTATCTGTTAAGTCTTTTATATTTCCAGTAAATAGTACTTCTGATATTTTTATGGCATGGTCTGCTTCATCTTTACCATGGATGTCTTTTACTACTTCATATGCTAATGTTTTTTGTGCTATTCTTGTTTCTGGATTTTTGTTTTGTTTATCTATTATATCTTCTATTTCTTCTTTTGTTAGGAATGTGAATACTTTTAGATATTCTAATACTTTTGTATCATCAGTATTTATTAGGTATTGGTATATTTCATAAGGTGATGTTTTTTCTTTATCTAGCCATAATGCATTGCCTTCGCTTTTACCAAATTTATTTCCATTGGCATCTAATATTAATGGCATTGTAAATCCATATGCTTCTTTACCTAGTTTTTTTCTTATTAGTTCAATACCAGTAGTTATATTTCCCCATTGATCTGATCCTTCTACTTGCATAATGCAATTTTTTTCTTGATATAGATGCATAAAATCGTAACCTTGTAATAATGTATAAGAAAATTCTGCGTAAGTAATTCCACTTTCTAATCTTCTGGCAATGATGTCTTTATTTATCATGTAGTTAACATTAATATATTTTCCTATATCTCTTAGAAATTCTAGATATGTATAGTCTTTTGTCCAGTCATAGTTATCTACTATTTCTGCTTTTCCATTAAACAATCTATCTATTTGTTTTTTTATTGAGATAATATTTTTATTTACTGCTTCATTTGAGATTATTTCTCTTTCACTGGTTGGTCTTGGGTCTCCGATTCTACCGGTTGCTCCTCCACATAATAATATTGGGTGATGTCCAGCATTAGCTAATCTTTTTGCTGTGCATAGTGCTGAATAATGACCAATATGTAATGAGTCTGCTGTTGGATCTGTTCCCCAGTAGAATGTTATTGGCTCTCCATTTAATTTTTCTTTTAGATCTTCTCCTGCTACATCTTTTATTAGTCCTCTCCACATTAGGTCTTCATATAATTTCATTTTTTATCCTCTCCTTCATTATATAAAAAAAGATGATACCAAAAGGACGAATTTGTCGTGGTACCACCTTTATTTACAATATGTTATTGCCTTAATATGATAACGGTATTTACCGATTAAACTCTTAATATTGTAATTTCATTATTTTATTTTGTTAATTTACACCAACCATTAACTCTCTATAAATGAAATAAAATAATTACTTGGTATTAGTCGTTGTTTAATTAAATATGACTAAATTGTAGTATATTTTATTAGTATTGTCAATATTTATTGATTAAATTGTTATAAAAAGTTTATATTATTAGTAATTAATTTACTTTTTTTTAGTTCGATGTTATAATATTTAAGGAAATGAGGGATAATCTATGATAGATAGACTAGAGGCTACATTAAAAAGATATAATGAAATAGGAGAAGAACTTGCTAATCCTGAAATTATATCAGATATTAAGAAAATGACACTTCTTTCTAAGGAAAGAACAGGGCTTGAAAAAACTGTTGAAGTATATAAAGAATATAAAAAAGTATTGGAAGATATAGAAGAGGCAAAAGATCTTTTAAAAGATAAAGATATGGCTGAGTTTGCTAAAGAGGAGTTATCTAGTGCGGAAGAAAAGAAAAGTAAGTTAGAAGATGAATTAGAAGTATTACTTATACCGCATGATCCTAATGATGATAAGAATGTTATTGTAGAAATTAGGGGTGCTGCTGGTGGAGATGAGGCTAATATTTTTGCTGGTGATTTATTTGATATGTATAGTAGATATGCTTCTAATGAAGGATGGAAAATTGAGGTTCTTAATCAGGTGGAAGGTACTGCTGGTGGATTTGCACAAATTGAGTTTATGATTAAGGGTGATGGAGTTTATTCTAAACTTAAATATGAAAGTGGAGCACATAGGGTACAAAGGGTTCCTGCTACTGAAAGTCAGGGTAGGGTACATACTAGTACTGCTACGGTACTTGTTATGCCTGAAGCTGAAGACTTTGATTTTGAACTTGATGAATCTGAGGTTAGAATTGATATAACAAGAAGTAGTGGTTGTGGTGGACAGGGTGTTAATACTACTGATAGTGCTGTTAGGCTTACACATATTCCTACTGGTATTATTGTTTATTCACAAACTGAAAGAAGTCAGATTAAGAATAAAGAACTTGCCTTTAAAATACTTAAAACTAGGCTTTATGATATGAAACTTAGAGAACAAGAAGAAAAAGAGGCTGCTGAGAGGAAGGTTAAGATAGGTACTGGGGATAGAAGTGAGAAGATAAGAACTTATAATTATCCACAAAATAGAATTACTGATCATAGAATTGGGTATACATCAATGAACTTAGATAGAGTTATGGATGGAGATATGGAAGATTTGATTGAAGCTTTAATTAATGAAGATCAAAGAAAGAAGCTAGAAGCTAGTGTTTAATGTTGATAAAATTAAGAAAGAATTAGAAAGTCGTGGACTTGATGCTAATTCTTTTGATTATTTGTATGATTATCTTAAAAGTAATGACTTGTTAGATAAATTAAGTGATTATACTAATAGATTACTTAAAGGTGAAGCTGTTCAATATATTATCGGAAATGTTAATTTTTATGGTTATGAATTTAAGGTTAATAGAAACACGCTTATTCCTAGATTTGAGACTGAGTTGTTAGTTGAAAAAACTGTTAACTATATTAGTAAATTTTTTGATGGTAAGGTATCTATTTTAGATATTGGTACTGGTAGTGGATGTATTGCTATTATACTTAATAAATTGGTTGATAGTGTGGTTACTGCTGTTGATATATCTAGTGATGCGCTTGATGTTGCTAAAGAAAATAATACTATTAATAATACTGATATTAATTTTATTGTTAGTGATGTTTTTTCTAATGTTAATGGTAAGTATGATGTTATTATTAGTAATCCACCTTATATTAGTCATGATGAAGAAATTATGGATATTGTTTGTAATAATGAACCTCATTTGGCTTTATATGCTGATATGAATGGTTTGTATTTTTATGATAAAATACTTAGTGAATGTAAAGAATACTTAAATGATAAGTTTTTTATTGCTTTTGAAATTGGATATTTACAGGCTGATAGTATTGTTGGTATTGTTAATAAATATATGGAAAATGTTAATATAATTGTTGATAAAGATTATAGTGGTAAAGATAGATTTATTTTTATTACTAATTGTAATTAAAACAACTTCAAATGAAGTTGTTTTTCAGCGTGTTGACAAAGTTTAATATTTTTTATGTTTCTTTAAGTATCTTTACTTTTTGTATTTACTAAATGCAATAAAATATGCTATCGCCATTACAATAAATACTGCTCCAAGTATTTCATCAATTAAGCCACCCGCAAAGAACATAATAATACCAACAATTAATGTTAATATTCCACCAAGTAATTTTTCTTTTTTGGCACATTCTCTAGCCCAAAATAATAAACCTAAAGAAACACTTATAACTATAACATATGCTAATAATGTTTTTAAGTTCAAATTTGAAAGTTTTACATCAACAAAAAAATTTCCAATTAAACTAATTGCAGCTAATATAATTGCAACATTTAATCCACTGACTATGTCATTTTTGTATTTTTGAAACTTGTCCATAAATATACCTCCTAAATTTTTTGATTAAATAGCACTTTTACTATTTATTTATATTATACAAAAAAAATTATGATTTTACAATATTATTGTGATTTTTTTGTAAACTTTTTATAATATTGTACAATTATATTTTGTTGTGTGGTATAATGTTTTATATAAGGAGGATATAATGGATAATAATGATTTAAATTATAATCAACAAGATAATTTTAATATGTCTAGTCAAATACCTAATAACGATGCAAATACGAATTATACTAGCAATGATTTAAACACTAATAACAAAAATAACAAAACAATATTAATTATTATTGGTGTTGTCGCAGTAATTATAATATTGTTTATATTTGGTGGTAAGAGTAAAAGTGGTAAAAATACTACAGGATCTTCTGAATATAATTCATCAGATGTTGACTTTAGTTGTTCATATGTATCTAAAGGTGATGATTTTACCATCACAACATATTCAGATTTTATTTTTAATTATAAAAGTTCTCAATATACATATCAATTAAAGCAATATAATAAAATGATTTTAGAGTTTAAAAATACACTTACTGATGAAAAATATAAAGAATTTATTGACGATTTAAATTCTCTAGACTGTTTAGATGCTGGTTCTTGCACAGAAAGTCATCTTGAACTTTCAACGACAAAATATGGGTGGGATACAGTTGTTGATAGAAGCAGTAATAAAATAGAATTAACATTTTATAATTTGAACGGTAAGGGAATTACTGCTACTAAAGATGATATCAATAGTACTAGAGCTAGTTTTGAAAGTAAAGGATATACTTGTAATTAATACTAAAAGACGATTAGATATTAATATCAAAATCGTCTTTTTTTATGGCTTTATTATTTTCTTTTAGATAATTATAGCTGTCTTTAATAATAAGGATATTTTATCATACTAGTTTTAGTATTTCAAGTATTTATTCTTCTTGTCTATTTTTTTGTTCTTCTTTAAATACGGCTTCTAAATCTTTTGTTTCATTATTGGTGGTTGGTTCAGTTCCTTTGATATAAAAAAACATTTCTTTTTTTTCGGCGTTGTCATCTATAGGTGTACCAGTAATTGGATTAACTAATACACCTACGACGTTATCTGGTATATCATACCATTGTGCTTCGTGATTTTTAAAATATGTTTCCATGGTATCTATCCATATATCTTTATGGTAAGAATATTTACTTGAATCTATTTTATTATTATTATCATATCCTGTCCATACACTTAATACAGCATTTTTGTTGTATCCTATTATTAGTAGGTCTGTATCTGTTGTACCTGATTTTATTGCGTATTTGTGTGTTATATTTGGTAATAATGATATTAGTGTTGGATAATTATAATCAATGAAATTTTTATTATATGTATAGGTTAACATTTCATTTAATATATATGTTAGGCTTGAATTTAATACTTCTATTTTTTCTTCTTTGTTTTCATATAATATATTTCCTTTTGAATCTTCTATTTTTTTTATAAAATGTGGATTTATTTTGTAACCTTGATTGGCGAAAGATGAATATGCCGCTGTTATTTCCATGAGACTCATTTCTTCTGTTCCTAGTGCCAGTGATGGTATTGGAGTTAATGTACTGGTAATACCAATTCTTTTTGCTGTGTTTATTAACATATCTTCTCCTAAAAATAGATGAGTTTTTACAGCGTATATGTTGTCTGAATATGATATTGCTGTTGCCATAGATATGGGGCCTTCGGCATATTTGTTGTTATAATTTTTTGGACTATATGTTTTTCCTTCTGAGAAGGTAAATGTTGTTTTTTCACTAGTAAATGATGATGATGAAGTAAAACCACTTTCTAAGGCTGTATAATATAATATTGGTTTCATAGTTGAACCTATTTGTCTTTTTGAATTTGTTGCTCTGTTATATTGACTTTTGTTATAATTATTGCCACCAATTAAGGCCATAACTCCTCCGGTATCTGGATTCATCATTATAGCGGATGTTTCTAGTTCTTGTTTATTATTTATATATTTTTGAACTGAATTTTCCAAGTCTTCTTGTGCTTCGGAGTCTAAGGTGGTATATATTTTTAATCCTCCTGTTTCAATTATATTAGATGGTATTTGTTTTAATGATTTTAATTCTTCAAGTACTGAATCTTTAAAATAATTTATACTGGTTATGTTTGAATCTTTATTTTTACCTACAATGGTTATATTTTCATTTATTGCCTTTTGATATTCTTCTTCACTTATTACTTTATTTTTTTTCATCATTTTTAATACTATTTTTTGTCTTTCTTTTGATTTTGAATAGTTTTTTATTGGGGAATAATTATTTGGTGATTTGGGTATTCCCGCTAATAAGGCTGCTTCTGCTAATGTTAAATTACTGGCTGATTTGTCAAAATAATAGTTTGATGCTGATTCTATGCCATAAACACCACCATAATTTATGGTATTTAAATAGCCTTCTAATATTTCTTTTTTCGTGTAATGTACTTCTAATTCTCCTGCTAGTATTGCTTCGTCTATTTTTCTTTTCCATGTTTTATCAAAATTTAGGAATAGATTTCTTGCATATTGTTGGGTAATAGTTGAGGCGCCTTCACTTTTACTTTTATTTATAATATTTGTAATAGCGGCTTTTCCTATTCTTAAGTAGTCGAAACCTATGTGTTTATAGAAATATTTATCTTCAGTAGAAATTGTTGCATTTATTAAGTTAATGTTCATTTTATCAAGTGATATCCAATTATTATCGCCAAATACTAGTTTACTACTATTATCGTATAGGTAATAAGATTGAGATTTATTTATTTCTAGTTTTGGTGTAAGAAAACAGTATATGTAAAATACAATATTTCCTATTATTATTATTAGAAATGGTGATAATGTTATTTTTAATATTTTCTTTGTTTTTTTCTTCATTTATATCCCTCATTTTTTTATCTTTTGTTATAGCATTTATTATTATGCTAAAAAATGATAAAAATATGTTGTATTTTTTTTAAAGATATGATATGATTTCATGTGAAATGTTTGGATGTGATATTTATTAGAATTTTAATTAAAGGTTATCTGAAGAATATTAGTGAAAATGAAATTGTTAATTTTGAATGTAAAGGTATTAAAAATAAGAATAAAGTTACTTATGTTGATAATGATGTTAGGTTTAATATTAAAATCAATGATGATAATGTTATGCTTATTAGAGATGGTGCTGATTTTATTAATACTTTTATTTTTGATAAGAACAAAAAAAATAGTATAAGTAATTATTTGATTAAAGAAAATAATTGTGATGTTGATATTGATATTGATGTTATTGATTTAAAAATTGATGCTGATATTATTTATATTAAGTATTTAATAAGTGAGACTAATTGTATTTATGAATATAAATTGGAAATGAGTGATGTATTATGAGTATAAAAAATAAATTACAGTGTATTATAAAAAAGAGTTTGCCTATTGATGTTGATTTATCTAGAATAATTATTGATATTCCTAAAGATAAAAAGAATGGTGATTATTCTTGTAATATTGCTTTTTTACTTACAAAAGAACTTAAATCTAAACCTATGGATATTGCTGGTGAAATTGCAAATAAAATTGATGATGATATTATTGATAAAGTGGAAATAGCTAATCCTGGTTTTATTAATATTTATTTAAGTAAGAATTATTTACTTAGTAATATTAATACTATACTTAATGGTGGTAAAGATTATGGTAAGAGTAATTATGGTAATGGAGAAAAGATAAATATTGAATATGTATCCGCTAATCCTACTGGTACTTTACACATTGGTCATGGTAGGGGAGCTGTATATGGTGATTCTTTATCTAACATTATGTCTTGGGCTGGATATGATGTTATAAGGGAATATTATATTAATGATGCAGGTAATCAAATGAATAATCTTGGTATATCTATTAAGGAAAGATATAAAGAAAAGTGCGGTCTTGATTTTGAGATACCAGAAAATGGTTATCATGGTAATGAGATTATTACTATTGCCGAAAATATTTATAATATTTATGGTGATTCTAAATTAAATGAGGATACGGAGTTTTTTAGAAAAGAGGGATTAGATATTCTTCTTGATGGGATAAAAAAAGATTTGGATAGATTTAGGGTTAATTTTGATGTTTTTACTAGTGAGCAATCTTTATATGATAGGGGATTAGTGGATAATACTTTGAGTAAACTTCAAAAAAGTGGTAAATGTTATATAAATGAAGATGCTTTATGGCTTAGAACTACTGATATATGTGATGAGAAGGATAGGGTACTTGTAAAGAGTGATGGTAATTATACTTATTTTCTTCCTGATATAGCATATCATAGTGATAAGTTTGAAAGAAAATTTAATAAGATTATTGATGTCTTTGGTAGCGATCATCATGGTTATATTAATAGACTTAAATCTGCTTTGGAAATAATGGGATATAATTCTAATAAACTTGATATTAGAATACTTCAAATGGTTAGGTTACTTAGAGATGGTGAAGAGGTTAAACTTAGTAAAAGAACTGGTAAAACTATTACTTTAAATGAACTTATTGATGATGTTGGAATTAATGCTGCTAGATATTTCTTTGTATCGAAGAGTTTAGATACTCAAATGGATTTTGATTTGGATTTGGCAGTTAAGAATAGTAATGATAATCCTATTTATTATATTGAATATGCTAATGCTAGAATTAGTTCTATTTTGAAAAATAGAAATATTGAAAAGATTGATAAGTTTAGTACTATGGATAATGAACTTGCATATACTATCATGAATAAGTTGTTAGAGTTTGAGGATGTTATAATTAGTGCTGCTAGAAATGGATATCCACATTTAGTTGCTAATTATTTATATGAGTTAGCTAGTTTATTTCATAGTTATTATGCTGCTGAAAAGATTGTTACTGATGATGATATTTATACTAATGAAAGAGTAGCTTTACTTGCTGCTATTAAGATAGTTATAAATAATGCAGCAAATATGTTGGGTTTAATACTTAGAGAAGAAATGTAGGAGGTATATATTATGTTGAATAAATTATCGAAAGAGGAACTTGAATTGCTTTCTTATACTAAGATTGCAGAAATGTATTTAAAAGAAAATAAAAAGACTATGAATACGGCAGATCTTTTTAGAGAGGTTTGCAGATTGCTTGGTCTTGATGATAATGAATATCAAGAGAGAATTGCTGATTTTTTTGAATCATTGACTACTTCTAAGGATTTTATATTACTTGGTGATGGTAATTGGGATTTAAAGGCTAATCATTCTGTTAAAATTGATATGGATGATATTTATGGCGATAGTGATGCAGAAGTTGATGTTGAAGAAGAAGATAATGATGACAGTGATTTATCAGAAGAAGATAATTATGAGGATGATTATAATGAAAATTCAGAAGCTGATATTATTGATGATGATTATTCGGATTTAACTATTGTCGATGAAGATGAACTAGGAGATGAAAACTAGTTCTTTTTTTTATTTATCTTCATAATATTACATGGAGGCCATTAGTTATGAAGATAAAAATAGGAATACCTAGAGGTTTTTTGTATTATAGAGATTATATTTTATTTAAGAACTTTTTTGAGGGGATTGGTTGCACCGTTTTACTTAGTGCCCCTAGTAACAGAAGTATTATTGAAGATGGTAAAAAATTGGCTGTTGATGAGAGCTGTCTTCCTTTTAAGATTTATTTGGGACATGTTAAATATTTAGAAAATAAGTGTGATTATATATTGGTTCCGAGAATATGTAATTATGGTAAAAAGAAAAGGGTATGTATGAGGTTTAATGGTATATATGATGTTGTACATAATCTTTTTCCTACTATTAAAATTATTAATTATAATATTGATTACTTAAAATTTAGATTTGAATTTATGGAATTTTTATTAATGGGATTAAAGTTTAATAAAAATATTTTTAGGGTTATTTATAGTTACTTTGTTGGTAAGAAAAAACAAAGTAACTATATTAAAGATTTATATAATAGACAAATTAATAAACTTAAATCGAATAATTTAAAAATTCTTGTGGTATCACATCCTTATATTATTTATGATGCATTTTTGGGTAGTGATATTATTAGTTATTTAACTAATGAAGGGGTAGATATTTTATATTCTGATAGAATGAATAGGAAAGATTCTATTTGTTATGCTAATTATTTTTCTAAAACTTTGTATTGGATTTATTCTAAAGAAAATATTGGTAGTTTATTTAATTATAAAAATGCTATTGATGGTGTTATATTTTTATCTTCTTTTCCTTGTGGCCCTGATTCATTGGTAAATGAACTTGCTATACGTAAACTTGATGGAATTCCTTCAATTAATATTATATTGGATGAAAGTACCGCTACATCGGGATTGTATACTAGATTGGAAAGTTTTGTTGATATATTGAAAGCGAGGAAAATTAATGGATAAAGTAATTTCTTTTCCACATCTTGGTAATTATTATATTGCTTTTGAATATTTTTTATCTAATGCTACAAAATGTAAAGTTGTAGTACCTCCTTCTACTACTAAAAAAACTATAGAACTTGGCGCTAAATATTCTCCTGATTTTGTATGTGTACCTTTTAAATATAATTTGGGTAACTATATTGAAGCACTTGAGAAAGGTGCTAATGTTCTTATTCAAGGTGGAGGTGGATGCAGATATGGTTACTTTGGTGAACTAGAGGAAAAAATATTAAGAGATTTAGGTTATAAATTTGAATTTTATAATATGATAGAGGATAATCATATTTCTTTAAGGAATGGATATAAATTTTGTAAAAAGATGAATAGTAAAATTAATCCTTTTATATGTTTTTATTATTTATTTAATACTTTGCTTATGATTGTTTTTATTGATAAAATAGAGAAGTATATTAGACTTAATATGGGGTTTGAGATTAATAAATGTAGTTTTGAGAAAATTGAAAAGGAATATTTTGATAGTTTTAAAAATAATGGTATTTTTAAGAATGTTTATTTATATTTTAAATATAAAAGAAAGTTTAAAAATATTTCTATAAATAAAGATGTTAATCA
The DNA here is from genome assembly GCA_934098435.1 of uncultured Bacilli bacterium. Lineage (GTDB taxonomy): Bacteria > Bacillota_I > Bacilli_A > RF39 > UBA660 > CAG-302. The sequence goes on along the minus strand of CAKOOV010000006.1, from coordinate 44,459 downwards.
TTTTAGAGTGGCTATTTTGGGTGAATTATATTCTCTTATTGATGCTAATACTTCTTATAATACTGAAAGAAAACTTATTAAAATGGGAATAGAAGTATATCGTGATACTGATCTTACATATTTACTTATTACTAAAAGATTTAAACTTCATAGAATGATAAAAAGAGGTAAGAAATATATTAAATATCATTTGGGGGCCGATGCTTCGGGAAGCGTAGTTAAAAGTTATTGTTATGCAAAGGATGGATTTGATGGGATTCTTCATTTAAAGAGCTTTGGATGTACTCCTGAGATTAGTGCTATGAATATTTTACCAATTATTTCTAATGAATATAAGATACCTATACTATATTTTAGCTTTGATGCTGAAGATAATGAGGTTGGTATTGATACTAGATTAGAGGCTTTTTATGATATGATTAAGCAGAAGAAAGAAACGGAAATATAGTTTCTTTTTTTTAAAGACTTATTTATATGGCTTTAAAAAATTAGTTAAAGACTTATGGCTTTAACTAACAGTGAACAATGATAATGTGAACTGCTAATATTTAGTTTTAGTTTACAATGTATTTATTTAATATTGTATCTTAAATAAATTTATGTTATAATTTATTTGGATAAGAAGGTGTTATATGGATATTTTCGTTTTTGTGTTACTTATTGCTATTTGTATGGGTATTATTTATCTTGTACATAGATATTTTGGTAAGAATGAATTTTATTTATTAGCCATTATTTATTCTATTATATCATTTGTAATGTCTTTTAAAATTGTACATTTACTTGGTATTGATATTAATCTGGGAATTATATTTAGTAGTAGTCTTGTTTCGATACTTTACTATTTTGTTCATAGATATGGCAACGATGATGCTAAAAAGGTTATGGTAGTAATGATTGCTAGTACACTTATTTGTGCTTGTATGTTGATGATTAATGCTTTTATGATACCTTCTTTATATGATAAGATGTCCGCTATGTATCAAGGATTAATACTTGATAATTTGGCGATAGTTATTATTTATCCAATATCATTAACTATTACTTTATTTTTATGTAATTATGCTTTTAATGAATTGTTACATGAAAAGGAAAGAAATTTACTTAAAATGATATTAGTATTAGTTGGTATTACTTTTATAGATGTATTTATATTTATTTATTTTAGTTATGCTATTATTATTAGATTTGATATAGCTATGAAAATTGCAATAAGTAATTATTTGCTTAAATGTTTAATAATTGTTGGTTATTTTCTTATTGTAGATAAATTATTTATGATAAGGAAGGTGAAAAAATGAATCTTTTATATATGTTGATTGAGATAATATTTGTATATTTTATATTGGTATTATTTTGTAAAATAGGAAAAAAAGACGGATTATTTTTATATATTGGATTTATGGCAGCATTGCTTGGTATTGTTATGTTCAAGCTTTATGATTTTACTTTATTTCCTGCTAATTATGGACTTCCATTAATTATGGGAATATTTACCGCTAATAATATTATTATTCAGAGGTTTGGACTTGATGAGATAAAAAAAATTATTAGTTATTATGTGGTTCCATATGTAATGACAATGATTGTTATTTGTCTTGGTAGTTTAATTACTTCTAGTGATTATAATGTTATAGCTAATAATTGCTTTAATAATTTGTTTGGATATAATTTAATTAATTTAAGATGTTTTATTGGTGGACTTTTATCGATTGGGTTTATGTTATATCTTAATGGGGAAATATATTACTATATTAGAAGAAGTAAAAATAAATTATTACTTAGTAATATTGGATCTATATTAATTATTCAATTTATTGAGAGTGTTATATTTATAAGTATTGCTTATCTTGGTGAATATGATTTTCTTGTTATATTTGGAATGATTATTATTAGATATTTAATTAAGGTTATAATTGGAATGGTTGGTTTATTTATTGTATTTTTACTAGTTAATAGGAGAGGGAAGTAGGTGTAATTGTGAGAACAAGGAAAGATGAACTTATTAGTGATGATTTGAAACCTTTTGTTTGTAATATTATTAAAGAATATAGGGAAAAATTTAATTATTCTTTAGAAGATTTGGCGAGGGCTTTAAACTATAAGAAAAACAGACAGACATTACATAAGTATGAGACTGGAATGCTTAATATTCCATATGATGTGTTTTTTGATATTGCTAATATTTTTAATATTGATATTGGTACTTTTGATGATATTCCAATGACTAAGAATGAAAAGGAAATGTTTGAAAAGAAATTTATTAAAAATTGTGTTAATACTATGAATGGTAGTAAGAATATTACTTCTAGAGGTGAAAAGATAATTAATGCTTATAAAAACGCTTCTTATGAATCTATGAATAAGGGGTGTGAATTATCTATTAAATTATTGGATGATTCGATGGCACCGACATATTTGAAGGGTGATAGACTTTTCTTTAAAAAAATTGATCATTATGATAATGGTGATGATATTATTATTGCTGTTAAGGGAAATGTTTTGTCCGCTAGAAGATTATATAAGAGTGGAAAAGCTATTATTTTACAGGCTATTAATCCTAAATATCAGACTATTGTTGTTAATGTTTTTTCTGATAATATGATACTTGGTAAGGTTATATCAATATCTAGGGATATAAGATAAAAATAAAAAAGGCTTCAGTTACTGAAGTCTTTATTTTTTAGTTTAAAGCGTCTTTTAATTTGCTTCCAGCTTTGAATCCTGGAACAACTCTAGCTTCGATTTTAACTGTTTCACCAGTTTGTGGATTTCTACCAGTTCTTGCATCTCTCTTTTTAGCAACAAATGTTCCAAATCCCACTAATGTTACTTTACCAGATTTTTTTAATCCGTTAGTTATTCCTTCCATTACAGCTTCTAATGCTCTTCCAGCATCTGCTTTTGTTAAATCTGCTTGTTCAGCAATAAATTCTACTAATTCAGCTTTTGTCATTTTTAATTACCTCCGTTTTTTATTAATTAAGCATTATGTTTATATACTATGCTTACTACATAAAGATATCATATAATCTCAATAAAATCAATACTTTTGGGGAAAATATGAAAATTATTTTTATAAAGTTAACTATTTGTATAACTTTTTTTAATAGGTTAATAATATTATTGTAAGTTTTAATTCTTTATGTTATAATACATTGTGATTTGTGAGGTGTTTTATGAAAAGAGATATTAAAAAGAATATTATTTTAATTATTACATATATTGCATTAATTATTTTTGTACTTGTTAATTTTGAAAAGATATTATCTATATTGGGTTATATTATTAATATTTTTTCGCCATTTATTTTTGGTGTTATAATAGCTTTTGTTCTTAATGTTTTAGTTAATTTTATTGAACGTAAGTTATTTGGTAAGGTAAAGAAGAAAACTTGGCTTAAGCTTAAGAGACCTTTTAGTATTGCTATTAGTGTTGTTTTGGTTATTTTTATTATAGTGTTTATTATGAATTTGTTGATACCTCAACTTAAAAATTCGGTATCTTTATTTACAGATAGTTTACCTACTTATAAGGAAGATATTATTAATGTTATGAATAAATTTAATTTGGAAGAGAATACTGTTAAGAAAGCATCTGATTATTTAGATAATTTTGGTAAGATTATTACTGATTATATTAAAGGTAATTCGAAAGATGTTATTACTGTTACTACTGAGGTTGCTACTTCACTTATTACTATTATTAGTAAAGCTGTTATTGCTATTGTTTTTGCTATTTATATTATTGCACAGAAAGAAACATTAAAGAGACAATTTAATAAGCTTATGAGTGCTTATTTGAAACCTAGAACGGTAAATAGAATTAATAAATATGCTTCAATGGCTAATACTACTTTTTCTAATTTTGTTACTGGTCAATGTCTTGAAGCTGTAATTTTTGGTAGTTTATGTTTTCTTGGTATGTTGATACTTAGACTTCCATATGCTCCTACTATTGCAGTGTTACTTGGATTTACTGCTTTGATACCTGTATTTGGGGCATTTATTGGTACTTTTCTAGGGGCATTTCTTATTTTAATGATTAGCCCTATTAAAGCTATTATATTTGTTGTGTTTATTTTGGTACTTCAACAAATTGAAGGAAATTTGATTTATCCTAAAGTTGTTGGTAAGTCTGTTGGTCTTCCAGGTATTTGGGTACTTTTATCTGTTACTATTGGGGCTAGTGTTGGTGGTATACTTGGTATGCTTATAGCAACTCCTTTATGTTCTCTTTTATATATATTACTTAGACAGGCTGTTAATGATAGAATTAATAGTAATAAGATTGTCAATAGAGTAAAAGAAAAAGTCTAATTATTATTAGGCTTTTTATAATACTATGGCTATCATATTTGATGAACCTTTATTTATTATTTTTGTTAATGTTTGACATAATTTAAATCTTACATTATCTGGCATCATAGATAATTTGGCTTGTATTCCTTCTTGTACTATTACATCTAGACTTCGACCAAATATTTCACTTTTCCATATATTAGTATTGTTATCATTTTTTGTTAAATGTTCTATTAATTCTTTACTTTGTAATTCACTACCTATTATTGGTTCAAATGTACTTTCTACTTCTACTTTTATCATATGAATTGATGCTGCTTTAGCTTTAAGTTTGATACCATATCTTGAACCTTGTTTTATTATTTCTGGCTTTTCTAGTTTCATATCTTCTAATGATGGTGCTGCTATACCATATCCGGTTTGTTTAACCATTTTTAAAGCTGTTTTTATTTGATCATATTCTTTTTTAGCAATATTTAATTCCTGAAATAGTGAAAGTAAGTCGGCTTTGGTATTTACTGATATACCAATTGTATTTTTTAGTACTTCACTATACAATCCTGGTGGAGCTTCTAAATTTATTGTTACTTCTCCTGTTTCGGCGTTTACTTCTGATATATAGGATTTTGCTATATAATCTGATGCAGTAAAGTTATTATTGATTTTATCTATATCCTTTAGTTTTTTTACTTCTGTTACTTCTTCTTTTATTCTATTTATATATTCTTTTTTTAAATAATGATCTGGTTTTAGAATAGCTATCCATTCTGGCATGTTTACTTTTATTTGTTCTATTGGAAATTCGTATAGGGCTGCTTTTAAAATATTATACATATCTCTTTCTTGCATTGTTTCTATATTTATTGGTAATACTGGTACTTTATATTCATCTTTTAATTTATCCGCTAGTAGTTCGGTATCTGGTAGCATTGGATGAGTACTATTTAATAGGACTATGTATGGTTTTCCGATTGATTCTAATTCTTCAATAACGGTTTTTTCGGCATCCAGATATTCATTTCTTGGTATTTCTCCTATTGAACCATCAGTTATTACGACAATACCTATTGTTGAGTGGTCTTTTATTACTTTTTCTGTTCCTATTTCTGCTGCTTCGATAAATGGAATTGGTTCTTGATACCATGGTGTCATTACTAATCGGGGTCCATTTTCATCTTCATATCCTTTAGCAGAAGGAACTATATATCCAACGCAATCTATCATTCTTATATTGGCTGTAAAATCTTCTATTTCTATTTTGGTGGCTGTCGATGGTATAAATTTTGGTTCTGTAGTCATTATTGTTTTTCCTGCTGCTGCTTGTGGTAATTCGTCAAGACATCTTTTTCTTTCGTATTCATCAGTTATATTAGGTATTATTAGATTTTCCATAAACTTTCTTATGAATGTTGATTTTCCTGTACGTACGGCGCCGACTACTCCTAAATATATGTCTCCTCCTGATCTTTTGCCTATACTTTTTATAACTTCTGTTTTTTCCATTATATACCTCTTTTCTTTTTATCACTAAATACTATGTTAAGTAATTTTAAATATGCTAAAATGAGTTGTATTAGTTTTTATTTTTTCTTTTTATTATTTCTTTTATAAAATAATTATATATATTTTCGGTGTCATCCATATCTTCTGGATGGAATTGTACTCCTAATATGAAGTTATTATTATCAATATATTCTATACTTTCAATTATGTTATCTGCTGATATAGATGTTATTTTGAATGGTTTATTTACTTTCTTTACTGCATATAAATGTCTTGTGTTTACTAAATGGGTATCTCCTAGTAAATTATTTATTATACTGTTTTTTTCTGTTTTTATAAGATGTTCTTTATTTATGTTATAGTGATTATTTATTTTTATTAAGTCTTTTTCAGTAGTACTATTTATACTATATAATCCTATTATTTGATGTCCCATGCATATTCCTAGTACGGGAATATGTTTTTTTATGGCATAGTCTAATATTTGGAAGTGATATGGGTATATCGTACTTCCTCCTTGAAAAATTATTCCATCACATAAATCTAATATCTCGGTGTTGAGGTAGGAATTGTTATAATTTAATATTCCTATATAATTGCATTTATTATGTATATATTTTAAATTATTTTTTGTTATTGCTTCAAAAGATATATTGTTTATTTTTTCTTCTCTGGCTATTATACCAATAGTTATGTTTTTCATTAAATAAATTTATCTAAGTCGCTTGGAACATTATCATTCATAATGGTGTTAATTATTTTTTGTTCTTTTTCCTTAGATACCTCTCTTCCAGTCATTTTTGCTAGGTCATTTATTACTTCTTTTAAAGTACTTTCATCTTTCATATTACCTGCTTGTAATTTATTTGCAAGTGATAATATTGTTTCTTTATCAACATTAGTCTTTTTTTCTACTTTTTTAAAAAAATTATCTGAAAAATTCATTAAAAAAACCTCCTAACATAATATATGTTAAAAGGTTAAATAGGTTAATTAATCATTTTTATTTTTATATTCTAATATGATTGGTGTTCCTTCTAAATCAAAATTTTCTCGTAATTTGTTTTCTAAATATCTTTCGTATGAAAAGTGTATTAGTTTGTTGCTATTTACGAATAGGGTAAATTTAGGTGGGGTAGTTCCTGTTTGTTGTGCAAAAGATATTTTTAATCTTTTTCCTTTATATGATGGTGGTGCTTTTAATAATACGGCATCTCTTATTACATCATTTAAGGTGCTAGTTTTTATTTCTTTATGTGAATTTATATATACTTTATCTATTTCTGGCATAATAGTAAATATTCTTTTTTTAGTTAAAGCAGATACAAATGTTATTGGAGCAAATGATAAGAATTTGAATTCTGAACGGATTAATTTTGTAAATGTACTAATATCATTTTTATCATTTACTGTATCCCATTTATTTATTACTATTATAATTGGTTTTCCTTCTTCAAGAGCATAACTAGCAATGTGTTTGTCATGTTCTATTATTCCTTCTTCGGCATTTATGACTAGTAGGCATACATCACTTCGTTCTATGGCTTTCATACTTCTTAATACGGAATATTTTTCTATTCTTTCAAATATTTTGCCACTTTTTCTGATTCCTGCTGTATCTATTGCTACATATTTTTTTTGATTATATGTAAACTCGGTATCTATAGCATCTCTTGTTGTTCCGGCAATAGGGGATACTATTACTTTTTCTTCATTTAATAGTGCGTTTACAAGGCTACTTTTACCAACATTTGGTCTTCCTATTAGACAGAATTTTATTCGATCGTCTTTTTTTTCTTCTGTGTTATTTTCAGTAAAATTTTCTGTTATTTTATCTAATAAATCTGATAATCCTAAGGAATGTTCACCACTTATTGGTAATATATCTTCAAAACCTAGTTCATAGTAGTTATATATATTTTCTTCTCTTTTTGGATTATCTAATTTATTTACTGCTATTAAAACTTTTTTTCCTGATTTCATTAATATATCTCTTATTATGAAGTCGTTTTGATTTAATTCTTCTAATCCATTTATTACAAAGACTATAATATCTGCTTCTTCAATGGCTATATTTGCTTGAATAATTATTTCATTGTTGAAGTCTTCTTCTGATACATCGATTCCGCCCGTATCTATTAAATGGAATTTGTAATTTTTGTAATTTACTGTGCCATATATTCTATCTCTTGTTACACCAGGTGTATCTTCAATTATGGCTATTTTTTTACCGACTAATTTATTAAATATTGTTGATTTACCAACATTTGGTCTTCCAACGATTGCTACTGTAGGTACTTTCATGTAATATCACCTCTTTGTAAAGTATTATAACAGAAAATAAAAAAAAATACTATAGTTTTATTTTTAATCCATAATTTATTATGTTTAATGTATTTTGATATGTTAGCTCTGACAATTCTAAAAGATATAAGTAATCTTTCTTTGAAATAGTATTTTTTATTTGAAGATAAAAATTGTTTTTGTAGTAGTAGATATTTTTATGGTCTATATTAAATTCTTTTATAATGTCATAATCTATTTTATATAATATTGGATAGTCTGTATGAATTATTATTTTTACTTCTGTTTCGTTTTCTGTTTTTAATATTTTTTTTATATTTTTTAATATAATTAGAGTACCATATTTTTTTATTGGGTAAAACTCTAAAATAATTAGTTTTTCTAATTTGTTTTGCTTTTTTATTTTATTTATTATTTTATTTGTTGTTTCTTCTAAAACATTATGATTGTATATATCTATATTATTTTTAATTATTTTTATTATATAATCATTAGTATTATTTATTTGGTTTATTATCATAAATCACTTCCATTTTAGTTTATGATAATATGTTTAATAGGGTAACTAACTTAGATGTTTTTCTATTTCTTCATATACTTCGTTTTTACCTATTTTAGTTACTGATGAAAATAGAATTATATTTTTGTCATCAGGTAAGTTTAATTCTTTTTGAATTATATTTTTATTTTTAGCATGATTATTTTTAGATACTTTGTCTACTTTGGTACAAATAATTGTTACTGGTACATTGTAATATTTTAAATAGTCATACATCATAATATCGTCACTTGTTGGCTTATGTCTGAAATCTATTAGTAAAAATACCATTTTTAGATTTCCTCTTGATTTTAAGTAACTTTCCATAATTAGTCCAAACTTCTTTTTTAATGAGTTCCTTACTTTAGCAAATCCGTAACCTGGGGCGTCTACTAAGTAGAAGGAATCATTTATTTTATAGAAATTTAATGTTTGGGTTTTTCCAGGAGTAGATGATGTTCTGGCATAGTTTTTTCTATTTATAATTGTATTTATAAAACTGCTTTTACCTACGTTACTTCTACCTACTAATAGGAATTCTTCTTTATTGTCTGTTGGATATTGGCTTTCACGAACTGCAGATATTATTAATTCAATAGTATTTATTTTCATTTTTGCTCACCAAGATAATTTTACCATAGTATATAAAAAAAAGCAAATTATGGATTATTTGCTTTTTCGGTTTCATTTTTTTCATTATCTTTGGAAGTGGTTGTATCTTTATCAGTTTCTGATGCTTGATTATCTTTTTCTTCTTTATCTATGGTTTCATCTTTTTTGTTATCTTTAGAAGTAGTTGTATTTTTATCAGTTCCTGATGTTTGATTATCTTTTTCTTCTACTTTTGTAGTGTCGTCTTTCTCTGTTTTTGTATTGTCTTCTTTTGGCTTATTATCATCTTTTTTAGTATTTGTTGTTGTATCTTTCTTTGTTTCTTCTTTAGTAGTTTGAGGATTTACTTGACTTGGGTATTTAACATTTCCAACTGTGTTATTATATGACGACTCTAATGTTATACCATTATTTACATCGTTTATTAGTTTTTTTGCATCTTTTATACTATCTTCATTTGGAATTGTTACATATAATTTTTGTGTGCTATATGAATATGTATAATCCATACTACCTGTTCCCGTTAGTGATGTGCTAGTTATATTCCAGCCACCTGGGTTTTCTAATTCTTTTTGAATTAGTTTTGTTATATCTGTTTCTGATAGACTTGTTTGGAATGAACCTTTTACACTTCCTAATATTTTTGAATATTTATATATTAATTCTTTACTTGTTACTTTTCTTATAATGGCTTCAATTACTGCTTCTTGATTTTTACCACGATCATTGTCGCCTTCTGGAAGACTTTTTCTTTCTCTAGAAAAAGCTAAAGCTTGTTTACCATTCATATGGTTGTAACCTTTATAGAATTGGTAATTATCTATATATGATGTAAATGAATATTTGGAATATACATCTACACCATCTATACTGTCTATTAGTTTTTCTAGTGTTGTAAAGTTAACTCTTAAATAATAGTTTATATCAATATCTAGTAATTCTTCAATTGTGCTAATAGACATATTTACTCCATAATTACCGGCATGTGTTAATTTATCTTTATATCCAGTTGTTCCTGCTAATTGTACGTAATAATCTCTTGGTATTGATGTTAATAATATTTGTTTTGTTTTTGGATTTACTGTTACTAGTATATTTACATCACTTCTAGATACTGTGGCTATATCACCATATACATCAATGCCACTTATGTAGATTGTAAATGGATCTTTAGTTACATCTACAGTTTTATTTTTTTCTGTCATGACACTTCTTATTGTTATTTTGTATAATATTTGATATTGGCTTACATCTTCTTCTTCTGATTTTATATTATAATAATTTTCTTCTATTAAAATGGATGATAGTGTTTTTTTATCTAAGTCATTAAATAATTTAGTATAATCTGTGTATTCTTTTTTTTCTGTTTTTATTTTTTTATCTAATTTTTCAATTGCTTTATTTATGTTTGTTAAATCATTTTTTATATATCCTAATTCTGTATTTTCGATATCTTTTATATCTTTATAATTGTTTTCTTTTAATGTTAAGACTAAGTATGTTTCTTCACTATAATGAATCTTAGAAAAACTATTAAAGAAGTTTAATGTTATTCCTAAATAGTAGGTTATTATAAGATATATTATTATAAACAAGGCAGAAAATATGTAACCAATCTTTTTATTTTTTTTAATTAATATTAAGTTTATTATATATAGTAATATAACTACTATTAATGATATGATAAAATATAGTGTTGGTAATATATTACATAGTTTTAAGAATACTAAAAATATTAATGTTATTATGGTAAATATTATTAAATATATATTTTTGAATTTTTTGTTATTTTTTCTTTCTCTTTTTTTCATTATACTCCTCCAAAATAATAATAACACATTTATATTTAAGTAGTAAATATAAATGTTATTGATTCGATTTTATTTGACATTATATTTACGATAGAGTTTTTTACTTTTTGCTTTTAATTTTTCAAAGTTATTATTAGCATTATAATATTCTAGTAATTCAGATTGTATATCTAAGGCTATTTTGTATCTATAGTTTTCTTTATTTTTACTTTCAAGTATTTTTGCATCTAAATATTGCATGTATCTTTCTAGGATGGGACTAGGATTTTCTTTTAAATATACTTTCTCCATTAACATTGGTAATATTTCACAATCGTCTTTTAATATATACTTTTTATTAAGATTATTGTAGGCCAATAATCCATGAGTGTATTCATGAATATTTGTGACAATTGTTACTTCGTCTTTAATAAAGGGAACATATAATATTATATTATTTAGTTTTTGGTATTTATCAAATGTATAATAGGCTCCTATTAATGGTCTTTGATCTGTATCTAGATAATCGAACATTATGGAGTTTTCTCTTAAGTATGTGAAGATTTCTTCATCATATAGTTTATGTTCTTTGAAAAAGTTTATAAATTTAATATATGAATTATTTGGCATAATATCTCCTTTAAGGTTATTTTATCATAAAAACATAAAAAATGATAGAGGGTTAATTGTCTCTATCATTAAATATTATGATATATCTTAATATTTCAAGTAATGTGCTAAGAACACTGGCTACGTATGTAAAGGCTGCTGCGATGAGCATATTTTTAGCAGAGCTTTTTTCTTCTTTATCTATGATATTAAGTCTTTCTAATTCTTTTATTGCTCTATGTGAAGCATTGAATTCTACTGGTAGTGTTATTAATTGAAATATTAGCATACTTAATAGTAATATGATTCCTACTTCTATTAGAGTGTATGAGAATATTATTCCTATTACGATGGCTAAATATCCTATTTTTGTACATAAATTGACAAAAGGTACTAAGGTACTTCTTATACGCATAGGTGTATATTTTGTTTTATCTTGAATAGCATGACCACATTCATGTGCTGCTACGGCGGCACCAGCAATACTTGAACCATGATATATATCTGTTGATAGTTTTATTACTTTTCTTTGTGGATCGTAATGGTCTGTTAGATTTCCTTTTGTTTCAAGAACCATAACATTATTTAAATTGTTGCTATCTAGAATTTTTCTGGCTACATCATATCCTGATAGGTCTTTATTATTTAGTATTTTTTTATATTTGCTGTAGGCTAGTGATATGAATATTTGCGATAAGGTGGTTATTAATATTGATATGAATATTATTAAATAATTTAATGTTATATTTTCCATTTTTCTCTCCTTTGCATTTTAATTATATAATTTAATTGTGGTAAAAATATGTAATTTATATGTTTATTTGAAAATATTAAAAGGGTATCTATTTGGTATATCTAGAGAAAATGTTAGTTTTTCTTTGGTAGTTGGATGGATAAAACTTATACTTTTGGAGAATAGTGCTATATTTATATTGTTAGGATTATTACCATATTTTGAATCTCCTAATAATGGATGGTTTCTGCTGGAAAATTGCACTCTTATTTGATGCGGACGACCTGTTATTAAATTTATTTCTATTAATGATAAGTTATTTTTGGTTTTGAGTACTTTGTATTCTAAAGCTGAGTATTTGCCTTTTTCTTTGGTTGTTACATTACTTATATTTGTTCTGTTATTTTTTATTAAATAATTTTCTAATTTACCTTGATTTGGAAGTGTTCCTGTTATTACTGCTATATAGGTTTTATGAAAGGTATTTTCTCTTATTTGATTACTTAGTCTAGATGCCGCCTTAGATGTTTTGGCAAATACCATTATACCTCCTACTGGTCTGTCTAATCTATGTACTAGACCTATATATGCTTCGTTTGTTTTGTTTTCTTTTATTTTGCGATAATTTTTTAAAATAGTAATCATATCTAGATCTTTACTTGAGTCTTCTTGAACTGGAATGTTTACTGGCTTTTCTACTACTAAAAGATGATTATCTTCATATATTATGTTAATTTTTGGTAATTTTTCCATAGATACCACATGGTAATATTAAATTATTTTCGGTTATTGGTAGACAGTTTTCGCCAGTTTCTATTTTTTGATTAGGGAATTTTAATTTTAATATATTTTCTAATGATATATGACTTATTCCAGTTGTATAACTACTTATTAGTAGGAATGAATAATCTTTATCTAATACTTCTATTGCTTTATCTAATAATTTTGGAAAATCGTTTTCGAATTTCCAAACCTCTTTATTTGGTCCTCTACCATAGCTTGGTGGATCCATAATTATTCCTTGGTAGGTATGGCCTCTTCTTTTTTCTCTTTCTAAGAATTTTATGGCATCATCGGCAATAAATCTTATTGTTTTATCTTCTAAATGACATAGTTTCATATTTTCTTTTGCCCATTCGTTGATACTTTTTGATGCATCGACATGGACTACTTCCGTGGCTCCAGCATTTGCTGCTGCCATGGTTGCGCAACCTGTGTAGGCGAATAGATTTAAAATATGCATTTCTTTATGATTTTTTAAATATTCTTTTATTTTTAATTCTATATAATCCCAGTTTGATGCTTGTTCTGGAAAAATCCCTGTATGTTTGAAGTTGGTAGGGGATACTTTGAATGTTAGATTGTTATATTTTACTGTCCAGTATTCTGGTAATTTTTTCTTGTATTCCCAGTATCCGCCACCTTCGTTACTACGATGATAATATCCATCATAATTATTCCAAACATCTTTTTTCTCCCATATTATTTGTGGGTCTGGTCTATTGAGGATTATGTTTCCCCAACGTTCTAATTTTTCTCCGTTACCTGTTTTTAAGCATTCGTAATCTGTCCATTTATTACTTATGTTCATTTTTACACCTCACATAGATTATATCATTTATATATTAAGATGTAAATGAAAAAGAGGTCTATTCCTCTTTGACTGATTACTTAATGACAATGTTTTGACTTTCTTTATGAGGGAATTCTTCTTTGGGAAATGATATTGTTAGAATACCATTTTGATAATTGGCTTTTATATCGCTTTCTTTTTTTTCTCCTATATAAAAGCTTCTTTTTACTTCTCCATATAATCTTTCTTTTCTGATATAGTTATCAGCTTTGAAGGCAATGTTTTTTATAGCTCGTATTGTTAAATATCCGTTTTCGTAATTTATTGTTATTTCATTTTTAGTTAATCCTGGTAAATCTATTTCCATTATGTATTCTTTTTTTTCTTCACGAATGTCTGTCTTCATAAATTCTCTTTCTTTTAATATTGGCGAGTCTATTAAAGTAAAATAATCATTTAAATAATATTTTGGTAACATAATATAATCAATCCTTTCTATTATATTATGTTTGTATAAATATTATTTTATACTAATTTTCTATAATTAAATTACTATTACCTAGAGGGAGATATAGTGATGTTCCGATTAATATAGATAGTGTTGCTAATACTAATAATCCTTCTTGTTTTTTTTCTTCTTTAGTGGTAGCATTTTGATAGGAATAATATGCATTTAAAAAAAAGTAAATGGCTATAATGAAATTTAACCTTCTATTATAGTAATATATTTTATTCGCAGTAGTATTATCAATACTTTTTATGTTTAAAACACTTTTTTTCTTTTCGTTAATTAAATAAAATGATATTCCTGATTTGATGACTACTAGAAAGAAAAAGATAATATCAAGATTTATTTCTTTTAATAGTTTTTCATTTTTCTTATTCATATTAAATTATATAAAAATAGAATGATAAATATCATTCTATTTTGTTTTTGCATTAACTTTTACATATTCTTCTTTCATAACGGTTATTATTCTTACTATGAAATCTAAATCTTTTTCGTGTAAATATTTACAATTGTTAACAATATATTTTACTTTTTCTGAAATATCTTGATTATTGTTATTTACATCTAGTAGTGAATTTAAATCAATATTAAATATTATTGCTATTTGTTTAAGTATTCCGGCAGTTGGTTCGGATTTTCCTGTTTCTACTCTAGATAGATAGTTCCTGTTTATTTTTAATATTGCTGCTAATTCTTCTTGTGAAATACCTTTACTTTTTCTAAGTGATTTTATTTTTTCGCCTAACTTCATTATTACCTCCAACAATTAGTTTTATTATAATAAATTATTTTATAATTTGAATATGATGATGGTATTATTACCAAAATTGATTTAATTATTATCTAATATTGGCTTTTTTGCAGATAAAAATATGTTTTTCTGATATTTTTATTGGTTATTATTTAATAAATATAAATTAATTATATTACTTGTTTTTCTTTTATAAAGTTGCTATAATATTATTGATTTAGAAGGAGGCTTTTATGATTACAAAGGATAATTTGGAACTTTATGCTAAAAAGCTTATGTTTGAGATGAATGACGATGAGTATAAGACTTTGGAAAATGAGTTTGATGTTATATTGAAACAAATGGATTTAATTGGTAAAATAAAGGATATTGATGATGTTAGTCCGATGACTTTTCCTTTTGATTTAGAACTTGATGATGATTGTTTAAGGGATGATTCTTACAATAATGAAATTTGTTTTGATGATATGAAAATTAATGTTAAAGAATATGAAGATAATAGGGTGAAGGTTCCTAAGGTGGTGGAGTAATGACAGATAAATTTATTGATGATATTAGAAATTGTTTGGATAGCGGTGAGATAACAAGTGATATGTTGTTTGAGGAAGCTATAAATAAAGCTCATAAATATCAAGATGTATATAATTCTTTTGTTACTATTATGGATAAGAAAGATGAGACTTGTTCTGATAGTATATTAAATGGAATTCCTTATGCTCTTAAGGATAATATTTCTACTAAAGGGATACTTACTACGGCATCTTCTAATATTCTTAAAGACTATATTCCTTTATATGATGCTACTGTATATAAAAAGCTAAAGGATTCTGGTGCTGTATTAATGGGAAAAACTGTTCTTGACGAACTTGCTATGGGAGGTACTGGTACTACTGGTCATACTGGTATTGTTAGAAATCCTTGGAATAAAGATAGAATGATAGGGGGAAGTTCTGCTGGTAGTGCGGCTAGTGTTGCTCTTGGTATTGTTCCATTTGCTATTGGTAGTGATACTGGGGATTCTATTAGAAAACCTGCTGCTTATGGTGGAGTGGTTGGATATAAACCTACTTATGGTAGAATATCTAGATATGGTTTGTTTTCTTTTGCTTCTAGTTTGGATCATGTTGGAGTGTTTGCTAGGAGTGTTAAAGATATAAGTTATGTTATGGATATTGTTAAGGGTCATGATGATAAGGATATGACTAGTTTACCAGATGAAGATATTTCTTATGTTTCTTTACTTGATAATGATGTAAGTGGTAAGAAATTATTTTATATTAAAGAGGCTGTTGAAATAGATAATGGTAATAACGAACTTAAAGAAATTATTAGTAATTTTAATGGTGTTATTGACAAATGTAGAAAACTTGGAATGATAGTGGAAGAAGTTAGTTTTGGTAAGGATTTGCTCGAAGCTATATATCCTGTTTATAATGTTATTTCTTGTGCTGAAGCTACTAGTAATAATTCTAATTTAACTGGTATTCCTTTTGGGAATAGAGTTGATGGAAAAAATGTTAATGATATTATGATGAGAACTAGAACTAATGGTTTTTCTGAACTTATTAAGAGAAGATTTGTTATTGGCAGTTATGTTCTTCAAAAGGAAAATCAAGAAAAGTTATTTTTAAATGCTTGTAGGGTTAGAAGACTTATTGTAAATAGAATGAATGAGTTATTTGATAAATATGATGGACTTATTATGCCTACTAGTGGAGATATTGCTCCTTTATTTGATAAGGCTAGTGATAAATTATCTGATGAGTATTTGATTTTAGGTAATCATCTTGTTATTGGTAATTTTGGAGGATTTCCTAGTATATCTATTCCTAGTGGCTTTGTTAATGATATGCCTGTTAGTGTTAATATTACTGGTAGGGCTAAAGAAGATTATTTAGTTCTTAATATGGCTAATAAAATAGAAGAGTTATTAGGTTGCAAAGGTATGGTGACTGGTGATGAGTAAGTATATTCCTGTTATTGGACTTGAAGTTCATTGCGAGCTTAAGAGTAATAGTAAAAATTTTAGTAGTGCTAAAAATGGAATTGGTGAAGTAAATACTAATTTATCTGTGGTTGATATTGGTTATCCTGGTATTCTTCCAGTTGTTAATAAGGAAGCTGTTAAAAAAAGTATTATGGTTGCTTTAGCTTTAAATTGTAGTATACCTGAGAGGCTTACATTTGATAGAAAGAATTATTACTATCCTGATTTACCTAAGGGATATCAGATTACACAATTTGGTAATCCTATTGGTACTAATGGTTATGTTATGATTAATGTTGATGGAATAGATAAAAAGATTACTATTCAGGATACTCATTTAGAAGAGGATACTGCTAATATGGATCATTTGAGTACATATTCTTTGATTGATTATAATAGGGCTGGTGTACCTTTACTTGAAACTGTTACTGATCCTTGTATCGGTTCTGCTAAAGAGGCTATTGCTTATTTGGAAACTCTTAGAAATATTTTCTTATATTTGGATGTTAGTGAGGCTAGAGCAGATCTTGGACAAATTAGAGTTGATGTTAATGTTTCGTTAAAAAAAGAAGATGATGATAAACTTGGTACAAGAGTAGAAATGAAGAATATTAATTCTTTTACTACTGTTAAAGAGGCTATTGAAGTTGAAATTAAAAGGCAAATGGAGATTCTTGAAAATGGGGGCGTAATTGAGCAGGAAACTAGAAGATATGATGAGGTTAATAAAGCGACAGTATTTATGAGAGGTAAAAGTGATGCTATTGATTATAAGTATTATACTGAGCCTAATATTCCTCCAATTAGATTGAGAGAAGAATTTATTAATGAAATTAAAAATGGTATGCCTGTTCTTGAATATGAGAGAAAATTAAAATATATAAATGAATATGGTATTGGTAATGTTGATGCTAGTACGTTAACTAAGGATAAGAAATTATCTGATTATTTTGATAATATTGTTAGTTATGGTTCTAATCCTAAAGAGACTGCTAATATTATGGTTGGATTTTTACTTGGGTATTTGAATAAGAATTTTATGACTATTAGTGATGTAGATATCGATAGCAAAGATTTTAGTGATATTATTAAGATGATGAGTGATGGTAAGATATCTAATAAGCAGGTTAAGGATATTTTTACCAAAGCTTTGGATGAAAATAAGAATATTTTGGATGTGGCTAAATCTATTGGTACACAGATTAGTGATAAGGAAGAAATAAGAAAAATTATTAATGAAGTATTCAATGATAATCCTAAAGTTATTAATGATTATAAGGCTGGAAAGAATATTAATGGTTTTATTATGGGGCTTATTATGAAAAAAACTTCTGGTAAAGTTAATCCTGGTGTTACTAATATGGTACTTAATGAAGAACTAAAAAAATTATAGTTCTTTTTTTCTTGGTATTTCTTTTTTATTTGTTTTATGATAGAATATTATTAGAATATGAGTGAGGAGTTAGTTATGAAAAATAAATGTGTTAGAGTTTTCTTTGTTTTTATTATTGGTATTGTTTGTTTGCTTGGAAATAATTATGTTGAAGCTAAAACGGTGGCAATGGGAATTAATGGTAATAAAACCAAGGTTGAACCAGGGGATACTGTTATAATTGATTTATCTGTATTATGCGTAGCTAAGGGGACTAATATTAGTAAAATCGATACTGGTTTTGAATATGATGCAAATGTTTTTTCTGTTACAGAGACTAAAAATGTTAAATATTTTGGTGGTTGGAAAAATGTTAAGGATAATTTAGATGATAAAAATGGAAGCTTTGCGATTAGTCTTAAGGCTGATTCTGTTAAGAATTATATTAATTCTGATAATGCTTCTAGTGATTGTAAAGATGATACTTATATTAATTTGATATCTGGGTATGAGCTTAAAGTTAAAGATGTTGCTAATCAAAAGACTACAATTTGGGTTTTACAGGATGGAGTAAGAAGCACTTCTATTGATATTGATGTTTTTAAAGCTAATGATAATAATAATTTAAAGGAATTAAATATTGAAGGTGTGGAAATTGAGCCTAAATTTTCTCCTAATATAACTAGTTATGAAGCAGAGGTTGATTATGATAAAGAGAAAGTTGTTATTAGTGCTACTTGTGATGGTGATAATTGTAATGTGTCTAATGATGGTGAAAAAAATTTACAAGTCGGTGAAAATAGGTTTGAAATAGTTGTTACTGCTGAGGATGGTAGTAGAAAGAAATATAATATATTTATTAATAGAAAAGAAGCTTCTTCTGATACTACTTTGTCTTCTTTAAAAATTAAAGATTCTGATGATAATAATGTTGCTTTTGGTTTTAAGAGTGATAAACGTAGTTATGATGTTAATGTTAGTAATGATATTTTGTTTGTAGAGTTTGATGCAAAATGTAATGGTGCTAATTGTAAAATAGATGATATAGATACTAAGAAATTAAATGTTGGAAATAATAGTTTTAAAATTAAAGTCACCGCTGAAGATGGAACTGCTGGGGAATATAAGATTAATATTATTAGAGAAAAGAAAAAGAGTATTATTCCTTATATAATTGGAGGAATTATATTGGCTCTTCTTATTGGAATTGGAATTGTGTTTTTTATAAAGAAAAATAAAGATAAAAAGGCAAAACGTACTAATGTTGAACCTATTGATATTCCTGAAGATAATTTTGATATTAATAATTTGCAATAATTATTTAAAGATACTGGTATAAAACTGGTATCTTTTTATATATTTTGCATAAAATATTAAAAAAGTTGAAAAAAGTACTTGATTATTTAAAAAAAGTATTATATAATTAAGAAGTCTTGTGGATGTATTGGCCAATTAGCTCAGTTGGTAGAGCACTCGGCTGTTAACCGATAGGTCGTAGGTTCGAGCCCTACATTGGCCGCCATATAGATTATTAAACTCTCGTGTGGGAGTTTTTTTGTTGTAAAAATGTCATTTTATTGTTGACAAACATGTACTATATATGGTATATTTATGTCAGCCGATAGGTGTTTTTATTTTATTTAATTGGGAGGATTTATGAGTAAAGTTGTTGATTATTTTAGAGGCGTAAAAAAGGAAGCTGCTAGAATTAAATGGACTAGTAAAAAGGATTTATTAAAATATTCTATATCTACTATTACTTTTATGTTATTTTTTGGTGTTTTCTTTTATTTGATTGATATGCTTGTAGCATTATTAAGGAGTAGATTATAATGAAGAAGGAATGGTACGTTGTAAATACTGTTAGTGGACATGAATACAAAGTAAAAGAAAAACTTGAAATGAAGATTAATTCTAGAGATTTGCAAGATAATATATTTAGAGTTATTGTCCCTGAACAAAAAGAGATTGAATATAAAAATGGTGTAAAGAAAGAGAAAATTAAGAAGATGTTTCCTGGTTATGTACTTGTAGAAATGGTTATGAGTGATGAGGCTTGGTATATTGTTAGAAATACACAAGGTGTAACTGGATTTATTGGTTCTTCTGGTAAAGGTGCTAAACCTATTCCTTTACTTCCACAGGAAGTTGATCGTATTCTTAATAGTATGGGTATGAGTAGAGTAGATGTTAGTAAAGATCTTAAAGAAGGTAGTAAAGTTAAGATTATTTCTGGTCCATTTAAAGATATGATAGCTAAGATTGATTCTGTTGATTTAAAGGAACAAAAACTTACTGTATTGGTGGATTTGTTTGGTCAAGAGACTTCTGTTGAAGTTGATATGCAAGAAGTTGAAACTTTAGGATAATTTTTTAATAAAAATGGTTATATTATTAAAACTTTAATAAAAATAAAAAAAATAGTTGTATTTTAGAAAAAAGTGTGTTATCATTATCGGTGCGAGACATATTATTATGTTAGTAAGTGGAAGGCGGACGGCTGATAGGACCACACGCGAAAAAGAAATTATTATAGGAGGTGTTTTTCGTGGCTAAGAAAGAAGTTACTAAAATAATTAAATTACAAATTCCAGCAGGAAAAGCAACACCAGCTCCTCCAGTAGGAACTGTACTTGGACCAGCAGGAATTAATTTGCAAGAATTTTGTACTAAATTTAATGATGCATCTAGAGATAAAATGGGAGATGTACTTCCAGTTGAGATTACTATTTATGAAGATAGAAGTTTTGACCTTGTACTTAAAACTCCACCTGCTGCATTCTTACTTAAGAAAGCTGCTGGTATTAAATCTGGATCTAGTAAAGGTGAAGTTGTTGCAACTTTATCAAAGGATAAACTTAGAGAGATTGCTGAAACTAAGTTACCTGATTTGAATGCTTATACAGTAGAAGAAGCTATGAAAATAGTTGAAGGTACTGCCCGTAATATGGGAATTAAAATAGAAGATTAATTATAATATGTCATATAGGTTTTTATACCTATGTGGAAGGATAGAATAGTCCGCAATTACCACATAAGGAGGGAAGACGAATGAAAAGAAGTAAAAGATATGTTTCTAATTTAGAAAAAATCGAAAAGAATAAGATATATTCTGCAGATGAAGCTGTTAAATTAGTTAAAGAGACTTCTAATACTAAGTTTGATGGTACTGTTGAAGTTGCCATGAATTTAAACTTAGATACTAAAAAGAATGATCAACAATTAAGAGGAGCAGTTGTTTTACCTAATGGTACTGGTAAAACTAAGAGAATATTAGTTCTTGCTAAAGGAGATCAAGCTAAGGCTGCTAAAGAGGCTGGCGCTGACTTTGTTGGAGATGTTGATATGATTCAAAAAATCGAGAAAGAATCTTGGTTTGATTATGATGTTATCATTGCTACTCCAGAAATGATGCCACTTCTTGGTAAAATTGGTAAGTTACTTGGACCTAAAGGTTTGATGCCAAACCCTAAGACTGGTACTGTAACTGTTGATACTGCTAAGGCTATTGAAGAAACTAAAAAAGGTAAAGTTAATTACAGAACTGATAGTTTAGGAAATGTTCATGGAATTATTGGTAAAGTTAGTTTCGATGATGATAAATTAGTAGAAAATCTTAAGGCTTTTGTTGAAGCTATAATGAAAGTTAAGCCTTCAACAGTAAAGGGTGCTTATGTTAAGAATATTAGTATTTCTTCAACAATGGGACCTGGTGTTAAAATTGATTTAAATTCATTTGACAAATAATTTTATTTGATATATAATAAGTTTGTTTGAAAGAAATATTATGCCAAAGACAGTAAGGGCAATTAATGCTTGAAAATCTTACCGAGGAATAAAAAATATTAGTCTTTTTATCCCTCGAATAGAGGGATTTTATTATGGCATAGGAAAGGATTGATACTATGGCAAATGCAAAGATTATTGAACAAAAGTCTTTAGTAGTTGATGAAATTAAAAATAAGTTCGAAAATGCTAAATCAGTAGTTGTATTTGATCCTAGGGGTCTTAAAGTTTCAGAAGTTACTGAACTTAGAAGAGCTCTTAGAGATTCTAACTCTGATTATAAAGTATATAAGAATACATTGACTAAAAGAGCGGTTGATAGTTTAAATATTGGATTAGGTGATTATCTTGAAGGACCTTCTGCTATTAGTTTCTCTAGCGATGAACTTGCACCTGTTAAGGTTATAAGTGAATTTGCTAAGAATCATAGTGCACTTGAGCTTAAAGCTGGTGTTGTTGAAGGAAAAGTTGTTGCTGCAACTGAACTTGCTAAGTATGCTGCTATTCCATCAAGAGAAGGATTACTTACAATGATAGCTGCTGGACTAATGAGTCCTTTAAGAGATGTAGCAATTTGTTTGGATTTATATGCTAAACAAAAAGAAGAAAAATAAATAAATAATATAATTATAAGAAAGGAAGGAAAATATAATGGCAAAATTAACAAAAGATGAAATTATCAGTAGTTTTAAAGAAATGACTATTCTTGAATTAAATGAGATAGTTGAAGCAATGAAGGAGGAATTTGGCGTTGATCCATCAGCAGTTGCTGTTGCTGGACCTGCTGCTGCTGCAGTTGAAGAAGGACCAAGCAAAGTTAATGTTGTATTAACTGCTGCTGGTGCTAACAAAATTGCTGTTATTAAATTAGTTAGAGATTTAACTGGTTTAGGATTAAAAGAAGCTAAAGATATTGCTGATAATGGTGGAAATGTTAAAGAAGGCATCGACAAAGAAGAAGCTGAAAAGATTAAAGCTCAATTTGAAGAAGCTGGAGCTACTGTTGAATTAAAATAATTAATTTGTAGACATTTGAAAGTATGAAGAAATCTATTTGATTAGGTTTCTTTTTCTTTTTGTTTATGTTATACTTTTGTTGTGATGTATATATGAAAAAAATAAGAATAAAGTTTGATTATGTTTCACATTATGACTTTGAAGAAGAATTTTTAATTTATTTATCAAAATCATATGGTATTATTTCTGCTAATGTAGATAAGAAGACTGATGAGATTATACTTGAATATGATTCTTCTATGATGTCTTTAGAACTATTAATGAAAGAAATATTAATATATTTGGGCTTGGATAAAATTCCTTCTGTTATAGCATTTGATAAGTGTGTTAGTAATAGTCATATACGTAAGGATATAATTGTTATTAAAGATATATGCTGTGAATATTGTTTAAAAGATATGATTAAAGAATTACTAGTAATTGATGGTATAGAAAGTGCGTATACTGATTTTGATTATGTAAATAAGTGCAATGTAAATATTTTCATAACTTATGATGATACAATTATTAATGAAGAGAAATTAGTTGATTTAAAAAATAAATTTTATTCATATTATATTTTAGGGACTTCTAAATAGTGGTTTCTTTTTTTCTATTTTTGTGATAAAATTTGGTTAGGAGGATATTAAAATGGAAAAGAAAAATACGGGTTTAATAGTTTTGGTTGTTATACTTAGTTTATTGGTTGTAGGACTTGGTGGATATATTGTATATGATAAAGTGCTAGATAAAAATATTAATGATTCTGATAATAAAGATAAAAATGATAATATTATTGATAAAAATGATAAAAACGATAAAAATGAGGCTGCTAAAATAAATGAAACAATAGTTGTTGATATTAATAATGATGAAACTTATAATAAAGATATAAATAATCATAATGTTTATGTTGATGAAAGAACTTTAAAGATTGATAATAAAGTATTTTGTAAATTGAATGATATTAATTATTTATATCAAGTTAGTTTTTATGATGATGTTATTATTACTTATCAGAGTGTTGGTACAAGTGGTTCTTTTGTTATTTATGATTATAATGGTAATGTTGTAAAGAAAATTGAAAAATTTAAAGATGATGAGAATAGACTATTTTATACTTATTTAAGATATTCTGATGATAACGTTTTTGATGTTTCTTCTGAAGGTAAAATTTCTTTTGTTGGTACTAAGCATTTACAAGGTGCCGCGGGGACTTATTTAACTGATGATGACAAGGTTATTAACTTGTTAGTGGATGATAATAATATTACTGATAGTGACATTGTAAGTGGTATTTTTGAATTTTCATATTTGGGTAATAATAATTTTAGTGATATTAAATTTGTTGATTCTAGAAGTACTGTTAAGGATTTGAAAAAATAGTTTTAGAGACTATCGTAAGATGGTTTCTTTTTTTCTATTTTTGTGATAAAATTTAATTAGGAGGATATTAAAATGGAAAAGAAAAATATGGGTTTAATAGTTTTGGTTGTTGTACTATGTTTATTGGTTGTAGGACT
Organism: uncultured Bacilli bacterium; assembly: GCA_934098435.1. Lineage (GTDB taxonomy): Bacteria > Bacillota_I > Bacilli_A > RF39 > UBA660 > CAG-302. Next base: position 19,570 of record CAKOOV010000006.1, on the reverse strand, counting down.
TGGTGGATATATTGTATATGATAAAATATTGAATAAGAGTGTTAGTGATAATGGAAATGTTGAAAATATTAAAAATAGTGATTCTCATACGTACAATTTTAGTATAATGGAGGGTTATTATTTTAAACAAGAAAATGATGCAAATGGGGAATCTTCATATGGCCTTTATTTGTTGGCAAATGGTATGTTTAAAATTAGATATGCTGGTATGACACCTTATGGTTATATTGGAAATTATACAATAGAAAATGATATACTTACTTTAAATTATTGGTTTAAATTTAATAGTGGAACAGGTTGGAGTTTAACAAATGATGTGAGAAAAATCAAAATCAAATCATTAAACTCTTTAGAATTAAAAGAACAAAATAATTTAATTATTTTGGAAAAAAATGATAAAGTTGAAGATTCAATTAAAGATTTTGATTTCTATAATGATTTTAAATCTAATAAATGTGGGGAAAATATGTATTGTTTATATTAACTTTAATAAATGTTTTTAACATTAAGGAAATTTAATTCTTTATAATAAATAGTATTAATTATAATAAGAGTATGAAATTATATTGGTATTAAAGTAAAATTGATGGGAATATAATATAAATTTGTGTTGCGTTTTAGAGACTATCGTAAGATGGTTTCTTTTTTTCTATTTTTGTGATAAAATTTAATTAGGAGGATATTAAAATGGAAAAGAAAAATACGGGTTTAATAGTTTTGGTTGTTGTACTATGTTTATTAGTTGGAGGACTTGGTGGTTATATTATAGGTAATAAAACTTTTGCTGATGGTAAAGATATGAACAATGACAAGAGCGATGTTATCGAAAATAATAAGAATAATAATTATGATAATAATGATAATAATGATACCACAGTTAATTACTCTTATGGTGATGAGGTTATTATTTCTAAAATGTCTAAGGTTAAAGATTTTATTGTTGGTGAAGGTACTACTGATTTATCTAAATGGTATGTTTTATCTGACAAAGATAATGTTGTTACTTTATATAGTGATGCTATTTGGGGAAAATATTATAAGATTGTTGATAAAACGGATTTATTTAAAGAATATGGTGTTACAATTGAAAACATGCGAGGATTAAATGAAGAAGAATTAGAATTATTTGGTTGTAATGTAACTACACTTACTTGTAATAATGTACCTACTTGGGCTAAGAATAGTGTTACTTCAGTAGTAAGTGAAAAGTCTGTTATTCTATTTAGTGGTGATAAATTAGAAACAATGCCTAATGATGGAACTGCTCTTGCGTTAATTAGACCAGTAATTACTATTACTAAAAGTAATTTAGAGGCTGCTAAATAGTAGTCTTTTTTTGATTATGTTTTGAGGATGAGACTTAGGCTCAGACTCACCTTACGAGACTACAGGCTCGGAAGGAATAAAAAGATATTGTAATTTTGATATTATTTTATTATAATATTGTTGGTGGTTAGTATGAGTCAATATTTTGATAATGATAAGAATATTAAAAGTGAGAGAAAATTAATTAAATTTAATTTTAATAATAAAGATTTTTCTATATATAGTGATAATGGAGTATTTTCTAAAGATAGATTTGATTATGGTACAAGAGTTTTACTTAATAGTGTTGATATAGATAAATTATTTGGTAATGTACTTGACCTTGGATGTGGACTTGGAGTGGTGGGTATTATACTTGGTACTTTTAATAAAGATATTAATATTGATATGGTTGATATTAATGAGAGAGCTATAGATTTGGCTAAGAATAATTTGGTACTTAATAATGTTAAAGCTAATGTTTTTGTTAGTGATATTTATTCTAATATTGATAATAAATATGACTTTATTATTACTAATCCTCCTATTAGAGCGGGGAAGAGTGTTGTAAGAGAATTTTTACTTGGTAGTTATGATTATTTAAAAGATAATGGTATTTTGTATTTTGTTATGAGAAAAGATCATGGGGTTAAGTCAATGATAGGTGAACTTAATGATAAATTTAATACTAGTGTTGTTTCTAAAGATAAAGGTTTTTATGTTGTTTTGTGTACTAAAAAGTAATACTTAAGATGAATATTCTTAAGTATTTTTTGTTTATAGATTAAAAATGTAAAAAAATATTACAAATGTGTCTAAATGTGTTGACTTATTTTTTAAATGCTGATAAAATTATAAATTGGTAACACATCTTTAAATGTGGCTGATTTTTAAAAATCTAGGTATAGGGGTGAAATATTTAATGGCTTATAAATTAAGACAAAGCGGTGATTATAGAAAGAGAAGAAATTTTTCTGTAATTAAAAATTCACTAGCAATTAGTGATTTACTAGAAGTGCAAACTGAAAGTTATAAATGGTTTGCATCAGAAGGGGTAAAAGAGGTTTTTGAGACATTTTCACCAATTGAAAGTTTTTCTGGTAGTTTATCTTTAGAATTTGGAGAATATGAATTTGGTACTCCTAGGTATTCTATTAAGGAATGTAAGGACAGACAAATTACATATGCTGCTCCTCTTAAGGTTCAAACAAGACTATTTAATAATGAGACTGGAGAAGTTAAAGAGCAAGAAATATTTTTAGGAGATATGCCTCTTATGACAGAAGCTGGTACATTTATTATTAATGGTGCTGAAAGGGTTGTTGTATCACAACTTGTTAGATCTCCTAGTGTTTATTATTCTAAGGAGATTGATAAGAATGGTAAACCTGTATTTGCTTCTAAGGTTATTCCATCTAGAGGTACTTGGCTTGAGTATGAAACTGATGCTAAGGATATTATTTATGTAAGAATTGATAGAAATAGAAAGGTTCCTATGACTACTTTACTTAGGGCTGTTGGTCTTTCTAATGATAGTGATATTTTATCTTTATTTGATAATGATATTTATTTAAAGAATACTATTGAAAAGGATTCTTCACATAATACTGATGAGGCTCTTATTGAAATTTATGAAAAGTTAAGACCTGGTGAACCTACTACTTTAGATAGTTCAAAGAACCAATTGATTACTAGATTCTTTGATGATTTTCATTATGATTTGGCTAAAGTTGGTAGATATAAATTTAATAAGAAACTAAATGTTAAAGATAGATTACTTGGTAATAGACTTGCTGAAGATATTGTTATTGATGGTGAAGTTAAGATTCCTAAGGGTACTATTATTAATAAGGATGTATATGATGAATTGTGTACTTATTTGGATAATGGTTATGGTATTACTGAGGCTAAGGTTAATGAAGATTTAACTATTAATTCTAGTATAGATGAACATAATAAGATACAAGTTATTCATTTATATTCTAATACTGATGATAAGAAGGTAGTTAAGGTTATTGGTAATGATCCTAATGCTAATATTATGAATCTTACTATTTCTGATTTTTATGCTACTGTTAGTTATTATTTGAATTTAAATGATGGTATTGGTAAAGATGATGAAATTGATCATTTGGGTAATAGAAGAGTTAAACAGGTAGGAGAACTTCTTCAAAATCAATTTAAGATTGGTTTTAGTAGAATGGAAAGAGTTATTAGAGAGAGAATGACTACTCAAGATATTGAGACTGTTACTCCTAAAACACTTATTAATATTAGACCTGTTACTGCTGTTATTAAAGAATTTTTTGGTAGTAGTCAGTTATCTCAATTTATGGATCAAACTAATCCTATTGCTGAGCTTACTCATAAGAGAAGATTATCTGCTTTAGGACCTGGTGGTTTATCTAGAGATAGAGCTGGTATTGAGGTAAGAGATGTAAACTCTTCTCATTATGGAAGAATTTGTCCTATTGAGTCTCCTGAAGGAGCTAATATTGGTCTTATTACTTCTCTTGCTAGTTATGCTAAAATTGATGAATATGGATTTATTCAGACTCCATATAGGAAGGTAGTTAATAGTAGACTTACTGATGAGGTTGTTTATTTAACTGCTGATGAAGAAGAGGACTTTTATATTTCACAAGCTACTGTTAATGTTGATGATGATAATATGATTACTGATAATATAGTAGCTGGTAGATATAGGGGAGAGAATGTTCTTGTTAGTCCTGATAAAGTTGATTATATTGATGTTTCTCCACAACAGGTTGTTTCTGTAACTACTAGTTTAATTCCTTTCCTTGAACATGATGATGCTACTCGTGCACTTATGGGTGCTAATATGCAAAGACAGGCGTTGCCACTTCTTAAGACTGAAGCTCCATTTGTTGGTACTGGTGCGGAATATATTGCTGCTAGAGATAGTGGTTCTGTTATTGTAGCTAAAGCTGATGGTGTTGTTAGTTATGCTGATGCTAAAAAGATAGTTATTAAAAATGCTAAGGGTGAAGATGTTTATTATTTGGCTACTTTTGAAAGATCTAACCAAGGTGAGACTTTTAACCATGTTCCTATTGTTAGAAGCGGGGATAAAGTTAAGAGGGGCCAAATTATAGCTGATGGTCCTAGTACTGATAAGGGTGAACTTGCTCTTGGTAAAAATGTTGTAGTAGCGTTTACTACATTTAATGGTTATAATTATGAAGATGCTGTTATTATGAATGAAAGATTAGTTAAAGATGATGTTTATACTTCTTTACATATTGAAGATTATGAAATACAGTGTCGTGATACTAAACTTGGCCCTGAAGAGATTACTAGGGATATTCCTAATGTTGGTGAAGAGGCTAGACGTAATCTTGATGAAAATGGTATTGTTAGAATTGGTACTGAGGTTCATGAAGGAGATATCTTGGTTGGTAAGGTTACTCCTAAGGGTATGGCTGATTTAACTAGTGAAGAGAAACTTCTTCATGCTATCTTTGGTGAGAAGACTAGGGAAGTTAGAAATTCTTCTCTTACTGTGCCACATGGTGGTGATGGTGTTGTTCACGATGTTAAGGTTTATACTAAAGAAGATAATGAAGATTTACCTAGTGGCGTTAGTATGGTTGTTAGGGTATATATTATTCAGAAAAGAAAGATTCAAGTTGGAGATAAGATGAGTGGTCGTCATGGAAATAAGGGTGTTATTTCTCTTATACTTCCTAGTGAGGATATGCCATTCTTACCTGATGGTACTCCAGTTGATATTATGCTTAATCCTCAGGGTGTTCCATCTCGTATGAATATAGGTCAGATACTTGAATTACATTTAGGTATGGCCGCTAAAAAACTTGGTGTTTATTTTGCTACTCCTGTACTTGATGGTGCTAAGAAGGAAGATATTGCAGCTGCTATGAAAGAAGCAGGCATGGATGAAGATGGTAAAACTGTTCTATATGATGGTAGAACTGGTGAAGAGTTTGATAGTAGAATTTCTGTTGGTGTTATGTATATGATTAAGCTTCATCATATGGTTGATGATAAATTACATGCTAGAGCTACTGGTCCTTATTCACTTGTTACACAACAACCACTTGGTGGTAAAGCTCAACTTGGTGGACAGAGATTTGGTGAAATGGAAGTTTGGGCACTTGAGGCTTATGGTGCTTCTCATGTTCTTCAGGAAATCCTTACTTACAAATCTGATGATGTTATTGGTAGGGTTAAGGTATATGAGGCTTTAGTTAAGGGTCAACCACTTCCTAAACCTGGAATACCTGAAGCATTTAGGGTTCTTATTAAAGAATTCCAAGCATTAGGACTTGATATTTCTGTTGTTAATAATAATGATGATGTTGTAAGTTTTGATGAACTTGAAAGAAATGCTAATCTTGATGAAAATCCTATAGCGGAAGAGATTAGTAATGATGATACATTTAAGTCTTTAGATAAAGATGAAGAAGATTTGGATGATGAAGATTTAGAAGAAGAAATAGATGATGATGATATTGATTTTGAAGATGTTTTCGAGGAAGGAGGTGATTTCTAATGTTAGAAGCTAATGATTTTAAGGCTCTTAAGATTGGAATTGCCTCTCCTGAAAAGATTAGATCTTGGTCTTATGGTGAAGTTTTAAAACCTGAGACTATTAACTATAGAACTTTGAAACCTGAGAGAGATGGTTTGTTCTGTGAAAAGATTTTTGGACCTACTAGGGATTATGAGTGTTCTTGTGGTAAGTATAAAAGACTTAGATATAAGAATATTGTCTGTGATAGATGTGGAGTAGAAGTTACTAAATCTTCTGTTAGAAGAGAGAGAATGGGACATATTGAACTTGCTACTCCAGTAAGTCACATTTGGTATGTTAAGGGTGTTCCTTCATACATTGGACTTACTCTTGATATGTCTCCGAGAGACTTAGAGGAAGTTATATATTTCGTTTCTTATGTTGTACTTGATCCAGGAGCTACTACTTTAATTAAGAAGCAAACTTTATCTGATAAAGAGTATAGAGCATATTATGAAAAATATGGTAATACTTTTAGAGTTGGTATGGGTGCTGAAGCTATTAAAGAGTTACTTTCTGAAGTTGATGTAAATAAGGAATTAGAAGAAATTCAAAAAGAATTAGATGGTGCTACTGGTCAGAAGAGAACTAGACTTGTTAAGAGACTTGATGTTATTAATTCATTTGTTCAATCTGGTAATAAACCTGAATGGATGATTATTGAGGCTCTTCCTGTTATTCCTCCTGAACTTAGACCAATGATTCAACTTGATGGTGGTAGATTTGCTACTAGTGATTTAAATGATTTATATAGAAGAGTTATTAATAGAAATAATAGATTAAAGAAACTTATTGAACTAGGTGCACCTTCAATTATTATTCAAAATGAAAAGAGAATGCTTCAAGAAGCTGTTGATTCACTATTTGATAATGGTAGAAGAGGCAGAAGTGTTACTGGAGCAGGTAATAGAGCTCTTAAGAGTTTAAGTTCTATGCTTAAGAGTAAACAGGGTAGATTTAGACAAAACTTACTTGGTAAGAGAGTTGACTACTCTGGTAGAAGTGTTATTGTTGTAGGACCAGATTTAAAGATGTATCAATGTGGTATTCCTAAAGAAATGGCTCTTGAGTTATTTAAACCTCATGTTATTCATGGTTTAACTGAGAGAGGTCTTGCTAATAATATTAAGTCTGCTAAAAAGATGATTGATAATCAAGATCCTAAAGTATGGGATATTGTTGAAGATGTTATTAAAGAACATCCTGTAATGCTTAACAGAGCTCCTACTTTACATAGACTTGGTATTCAAGCATTTGAACCTAAGTTAATTAGTGGTAAGGCAATTAGACTTCATCCACTTGTTTGTACAGCATTTAATGCTGACTTTGATGGAGACCAGATGGCTGTTCACGTACCTTTAAGTGAAGAAGCTAAAACTGAAGCTAGAATTCTTATGCTTGGTTCTAACAATATTCTTTCTCCTAAAAATGGTGATCCTATTGTTACTCCTTCACAGGATATGATTCTTGGTAACTATTATATTACTATGGAAAAAGCTGGTGTAGAAGGAGAAGGTAGAGCGTTTAAGAATACTAATGAAGCTTTAATGGCTTATCAAAGAAGAGAGATTACTCTTCAAACAAGAATTGTTGTTCCTGTTAATTCATTTAAACATAAGGTATTCTTGGATGAAGATAAGAATAAGTATTTAGTTACTACTCCTGGTAAGATTATCTTTAATGAGATTTTACCTGATTCATTCCCTTACTTATGTGAGGCTACTAGTGAAAATATTGAAGGTATTACTCCTAGTAAATACTTTATTGATTATGGTGAAGATGTTAAGGCTAGAATTAGTGAGATGCCTTTATCTACTCCATTTAATAAGGGGGCACTTGAGAAAATTATTGCTCAAATGTTTAAGAGATATAAGACTACTGAAACTAGTATATTCCTAGATAAACTTAAAGATTTAGGATTTAAGTATTCTACTTTCTCTGGTATTACGATAGCAGTATCTGATGTTGTTACTAGTAAGAATAAGGATGCTATTATTGAGAAGTCTAATGAAGAAATTAAGAAAGTTAATAAGCAATTCCAAAGAGGACTTATTACTGATAGAGAAAGATTAGAACTTGTTATTGATATTTGGACTAAAGCTAAAGAAGAAATTCAAGATGAATTGCAAGGATATGCTAAGAGTTATGTTGATAATCCAATATTTATAATGATGAACTCTAAAGCTAGAGGATCTATTTCTAACTTTGTACAGCTTGCTGGTATGAGAGGATTAATGGCTAAACCTAATGGTGAAACTATTGAGATTCCAATTTTATCTTCATTTAGTGATGGCTTATCGGTATCTGAATTCTTCCTATCTACACATAGTGCTAGAAAGGGTAGTGCCGATACAGCATTAAAGACTGCGGATTCTGGTTATATGACTAGAAGACTTGTTGATGTAGCACAAGATATTATTGTTAAAGAAGAAGATTGCGGTACTATTCAAGGTGCTTTAGTTAGTGCTTTTATGGATGATAAAGATGGTATTATTGAACCTTTATATGATAGAATTGTTGGTAGATATACTAATAAGAAAGTTATTAATCCTGAAACTAAGGAAGTTATTATTGATAAGAATGAGTATATTACTGATGCTATTGCTAATAAGATAGTTAAGGCTGGTATTACTGAAGTTGAGATTAGAACTATTCTTACTTGTAAGACTGATCATGGTGTTTGTCAACATTGTTATGGTAGAAATCTTGCTACTGGTAATATTGTTGAAATTGGTGAAGCTGTTGGTGTTATGGGGGCTCAATCTATTGGTGAACCTGGTACTCAGCTTACCATGAGAACATTCCATACTGGTGGTGTAGCCGGTGCGGATATTACTCAAGGTCTTCCGAGAGTTGAAGAGTTATTTGAGGCTAGAATGCCTAAAGGTAAGGCTACTATTAGTGAGATTAGTGGTACTGTATCTAAGATTGAAGAAGCTGGCGGTAAATTTAAGGTATATGTTAAGAATGATACTGAAACTCGTGAACATGTTACTTTATATGGTGCTAAGCTTAGAGTAGAAAAAGGAGATAAGATTGAAGCTGGAGATAGACTTACTGAAGGCTCTGTATCTCCTAAGGAGTTACTTGCAGTAACTGATCCTAATACTGTACAACAATATATTCTTAAAGAAGTACAAAAGGTATATAGATCACAGGGTGTTGATATTAGTGATAAGCATGTTGAGATTATTGCTAGAAGAATGATTTCTAAAGTTAGAATTATGGATGCTGGTGATACTTTATTTGTACCTAGTACTACTGTATCTTTACAAGAATTTACTAAGGGTAATAGAGATGTTATTATTCAAGGTAAGAAACCTGCTATTGGACAACCTATACTTCTTGGTATTACTAAAGCTGCTCTTGAGACTGATTCGTTCTTATCTGCTGCTTCATTCCAAGAGACTACTAGAATCTTAACTGAAGCTTCTGTTAAGGGTAAAGTTGATAAACTTCAGGGATTGAAAGAAAATGTTATTATTGGTAAGTTAATTCCTGCTGGTACTGGAGCTAAAGAATATATGGATGTTGGTTATTCTTTAGAACATGAATTTCTTGATGATGATGCTTCAGAAGTATTAGAAGAAGAATTTATGGATTAATTTAAAAGTCATAACTTTGGTTATGACTTTTTGTTTTTGAAGCCTTTTGTCTTCAAAAAGAACTTTAGAGTCTATATGAAATAGTCTCTAAAGTTTTGCTATTTTTCTTGGGCTGTGTTATACTTTTTGTGGTGATATTTATGTTTAAGGTATATGATGATAGTAATTTTGTTATTAATTATCAAGATAATTTGGAAAAGTTAGTTACTAATTTTGTTTGTTATTATAAGAATAATATTAATGAATTATTTAAGAAGTTTTATTTAGAAAGTATTAATAAAATGGAAATTAGGTTATTTTCTGATAAGGATTTACTTAGTGATATACCTTATAAGCTAGGAGATTTTGCTGGTTTCTTTAATAATAATGGTGTTAATTGTTATATTAATATTAATGGTAAGAAGAGTGAAGATGATATTATTAAAGCTATTATGCATGAAATTGTACATCATATTTATAGGTTTTATATTGAAAGTGATACTTCTAATAGAATTATTTGGTTTGATGAAGGACTTGCTATTAATTTTTCTTTACAAAATGATAAGTATAATGATGGTAATAATTTTAAAGGATTTTTAGATGATAAAATATTTTCTATTAAGAATATTCCTTGTATTAATGATTTAAATCATGGTAGTAGTTTTGTTAATGATAATTATAATGGATATGATTTATCATATTTAGCAGTTAGGTATTTAATGGAGACTAATAGTCAAAGAGATTTCTACTTTATTATGAAGGATAAAGATTTAATTAAAAATATTGGTAATAATATATTAGAGGGTGCTATGAAATATTATAAGAATAAATATTTTAATACTTTAAATATAAAATAGTGTTTTATTAATGAAATTTTAATTATATGTTTACATTTTGGGTGTTTTGATATATAATACTTGCATGTTGGGAGATGGTTATATGAATTTTACTGGTTATCCATCTATAGATAATATTCATAATAAAGATTATAGTTTTTTTGATAGAAATCCTATAATACCTGATATGAGTATTTATAATACTATTAATATGCTTAGTACTTTTTATAGAAAAGAAGAAGCTATTGATTGCTTGGATTTGAATGTTAATTATGATGAGATGATTAATGATACTGTTTTATTATCTAAAACTTTTAAAGAACTTGGTATTAAGAAAGGTGATATTATATCTGTTGCTATGCCTAATTTTTATCAAGGGGTAATTATTTATTTGGCCGCTAATAGAATAGGGGCGGTTACTACTTTTATTAATTCTATGTCTTCTATAGAGGAGGTTCTTTGTTATCTTAATGAGTTTGAGTCTAGTTTGTTTATTAATTTTGATAAAGATAGTGAGTATAATAAGAAGATTAAAGATAATAGTAAGGTTAAAAATATTATTACTTTAAATAAAGATGAAATTAATACTAAGAATTATGGTAATATAATTAGTAGTGCTAATGGATATAGGGATGATTTATCTTTTAGTGATATTGGTAGTATAGCTAAATATTATAAGAGACCGATATATACTTTATATGGTGGTAAGGAAGATTCACTTATACTTTTTACTAGTGGTTCTACTGGTAATCCTAAGAGTGTAGTTCTTACTAATCAAAATATATTAGCTTCTGGAATTTATATGAAGAATACTGGTAGGATTAAAGCTAAAGTAGGCGAAAGATGTTTGGTATGTGTTCCATTTTCTTATCCTTATGGTTTTGCTACTTCTACTATTATGAGTTTAATATGTGGTAGAGTAGCGGTGCTTGCTCCTACTTTGAGTAAAGATAATATTAGATATTATTTGAGTAAAAATCCTAATTATGTATTTGGTAGTCCTGCTCTTCTTGAGCTTATTAAAAGAAATGTAAAAGATAGTGATGATTTATCTAGTATTCATACTTTCGTTTCTGGTGGGGATTTTCTTACTGTTAATCAGAATAAAGCTGGAGTAGAATTCTTTAAAAAGCATGGTGCTGAAACTATAATATGTAATGGATCTGGGAATGCGGAGACTGTCGGTACTAATACGATGGCTGTTGGTTCAATTAATAAGCCTGAAACGGTTGGTAGAGTACTTGTTGGCACTAAAGCTATTGTTGTTAATCCTGATACTTTAGAAGAAGTTAAATATGGTGAAGAGGGTATGCTTTGTATTTCTGGTAAGCATGTATTTAAGGAATATTATAACAATGAGAATATGAGTCGTGAGACTAAGTTTGTATATAAAGGAATAGAATATTATAAAACTGGTAATATGGGTATTTTAGATACTGATGGTTACTTTACTTTAACTGGTAGAAGTAGTAGATATTATATTAGGTCGGATTTAAATAAAGTTTATCTTGAACATATACAAAATGTTATATCTTTAATTGATGTTGTTGATTCATGTTGTGTTGTACCTAAACCTGATAATGACCTTTTATTTACTAATAAAGCATATGTAGTATTAAAAGATGGTGTTTTACCTTCTCTTGAAGTAAGTGACTATATAATGAATATGTGTTACAAACCTTTATATAATAGTGTTACTGGTGAAATGGTTCAACTTAAACCTTTTGAAGTTCCTGAATCTATAACTTTTTTAGATGTGCTTCCAAGAACTAAGGCTGATAAGGTTGATTATACTTTTTTGAAAAATATGGCTAAGAATGAGGTTAAAATTAAAAAGAAAGAACTTAAGTAGTTTTTTCTTTTTTTCTGTATTTACTAGTATTGACAAGATTGTTAGGAATGATATAATTAAAACAATAGAAGGAGATTAGAAGATATGGCTATAAAGGTTAGGATTTCAGATGAGATGAAAGCATTACTAAAGGGACGTGAAGATATTATTATTGATGTTAGAATGGGTGACTATTTAAATACCGAATTCTTAAGGCGATACACAAAATTTAAAAGCTATGAAGAGTTTGTTGATTTTTCTCCTTATACTGAAGAAGAATTGGCTGATAATTCTGATTTATTTCAAACAGAAAAAATGGATAGATATATTGAATTAACTACTAATTTTAATAGTATGCAGATTTGTTTTTTTTTGCTGTTGAAACTAAACTATTAGAGAGTGTTCAAAAAGAAAAATTTAATAATTATTGAAAAATATATACTTTTAAGATATACTTATTATAGATGATAGGAGTTGAATAGTATGTATACTGGTATATATTTTTTGATTGAAGCTATATTTTATTCTATATTACTTATGATTATTTACTTTAGAAAAAAGGTTTTTAATAGCAAGGAAAATAGAGTTTACTCTGTGCTTGTAGTTATTTCTTTTTTCGAACTTTTACTTGAATTTGTTTTGGATTTTGTTGGTCCTATGTATTTAGAAATACCTAAAGTAAGTTATTTTATTGCCAGAATGTATTCTTTGGTAGTTGAACTTTGGATAACTATTTTACTTTGTTATGTTATATTTGTTTGTTTAAATATGACTAAAAAGGAAAAATATATTCCACTTGTAAAAAATATTGCTGCTGTACTTATGATTATGTTTGCTACTTTAAATTTTGTCCTTCCTCTTAATTTTATGTATGATGGTTATATTGCTTATACTTATGGACCTAGTGTTAATATTATATATATTTCAGCATTTTTATATTCATTTATTGGTATTGTTACTTTAATAATAAATATTAAAAATATTAGAGATAGAAGATTTTTTCCAATATTATTATTCTTAATATTAGGGGGTATTGCTTCTTATATTCAGTATGTTAATCCTGGGTTGTTGCTGGCTACTCCTATACATGCTTTTATTACTTTTATTATGTATTTTACGATTGAAAATCCTGATGTTAAAATGATAGAACAATATCATAAGACTAAGGAAATTATGGATAATGCTAATAAGGATAAAACTATGTTTTTATATAATATGACTAATGATATTAAACTTATTAATAAAGATATTAATAATAATGTTAATAATATTATGTCTCTTCTTAGTGCTAAAAAAATAGATAAGGATTATTTGAATGAGTATCTTAGAAATATTCTTGTTGATACTGCTAAATTTACCACTATGACTAATGAGGTATTTGATGTATCTTCTCTTGATAGTGCTAATATTAAAATATATAATGATAAATATAATATTAAACTTCTTTTGAAAAAGATTATTACTTTGTATAGTAGTAAATGTAAAGATAAAGGAATTGAATTTAGAAGTGATGTTGCTAGTGATATTCCTACTTATTTGTATGGTGATAGTGTTGGGCTTATGAATGTTTTGGTTAGTATATTAGATAATAGCGTTAAATATACTACTAATGGTTATATAGAATTTAGTACTGATGTTATTATTAAAAATGGTATTGCTAGAGTTATTATAACTATTTCTGATTCTGGATGTGGTATTTTACCTGAAGAATTAGATAAGATATTTTATAAAAATAAGGAAGAAATAGATGGAGATAATATTAAGAGTAATTTATATACAGCTAGAAAATTAATTACTTTGATGGGCGGTGTTATAATTCCTAATAGTAATTATGGAGAAGGAACGACGATGAGAGTTGTTCTTGATCAAAAAATAGCAGACGAAGATGATTCTAAAATAAGTGATTATGAAAAAGTTTATGATAAGAAGAAGATATTATTAGTGGATGATAGCGATAATTGTTTAAAAATAATTACTAAGATGCTTAAAGATACTAATATTTTAGTTGATTATGTAAGCTATGGTAAAGAAGCTTTGGATAGAATTAGGAATAATATTAAATATGATTTGATATTATTAGAGGAGAAGATGGAACCTTTAGATGGTTTTGAAACTATGAAAAAACTTAATAATATTAAAAATTTTGATACTGGGGTTATTCTTTTAACTAGAAATAATGATTATGAATATAATGATAGTTATTTGGATTATGGATTTAAAGATTATTTACTTAAGCCTATTAAGAAGGATGATTTGTTTAAAATTATAGATAAGTATTTAAAATAACTATAAAATGTTGTATAATATATATCGAGGAGATTTTATGAAGATTGAAAAATTAGATAAAGATAATATTAAGGAATATATAAGGGATATGAAGATTACTGATACTTCTAATATGGAAGAGAATGTGGGTAAACTTAATGAGTTTGGTATTAAGAAAGATGATAAGTTTATATTTAGTTTTTTTCTTTCGGATAATTGTATCTGTGCTAGTTTTGGTAGTAATAAGGTTGATGATAATTTAGTTAAAGAGATATTTACTTTTTTAAATAATAATTTGTCTTTTGATGGTCATTTACTTGTTCAGATAGTTCAGACTAAGGTTATGGATATAATGGATAGTTTATATAGAATTAAGGATGTTTCTGTTAGTAAGAGGATTAAGGATATTTCTCTTAATTCTCAAATGAGGGAGAAATATGCAGATATTGATATGAGAAGTATTAAGTATTTTGCTTCGAAAAATGATGTCTTTTGTAATTTATATAGTCAGAATATTCAAGATGAAGAGGTTATTAGGAAATTAGATGAGTATTTTACTGTTCTTGATGTTGGCTCTATTAATTTTACTATTTTACCTGATAGTTTATCTTATCTTGAATCTTTAGGATATAAGTGTGATAGTAAGAGATATGTTATTAATTATGAATAAGGGAAGATGTTTCTCTTATTTTTAATATAATATTATAGAATTATTGTTTTAGACGTGATATAATTATTATGGAGTGATGTTTATGTATAAAAATAAAAAGTTTTTCATATTAGGAATGGCTAGAAGTGGTTATGAAGTTGCTAAGTTATTAGTTAAAGATAACACTGTATTTATTACTGATATGAAAGAGCAAGATGGGGATAAGGTTAAAGAACTTGAATCTTTAGGTGTTACTTTTATTTTAAGTGATAATCCTACTGATTTACTTGATGACTCTTATGATATTATGGTAAAAAATCCTGGTATTAAATATGATCATCCTACTGTTGTAAAAGCTAAAGAAATGGGTATTCCTGTTATTAATGAGGTTGAAGTTGCTTATCATTATTTAGATTCTAATGTGAATATTATTGGTGTTACTGGTTCTAATGGTAAGACTACTACTGTTAGTATTATATATGAGATTATGAAGAAGGCTTTTGTGGATAAGGTTTTCTTGGCTGGTAATATTGGTACTCCTTTATGTCATTTTGTAAGTGATATTAAGAGTGGTGACTATTTGGTTATGGAAATAAGTGATCATCAACTTTGTGATATGTATGAATTTAAAACTAATGTATCTGTTATGACTAATATTTATGATTGTCATGCTGATTTTCATGATGGTCATGATAAGTATGTTCAAACTAAGAAGAAGATATTTATGAATCATGGTAAAGATGATGTTAATATTATTAATAAGGACAATAAAGAAGAAATGTCAATTACTCGTGATATTAGTGGTGTTAATTATTATTTTAATGGAAAAGATGCTTATTTTAAAGATGGATATATTTATTATAATAATAAAAAAATTATTAATACTAATAGAATTATATTAAAGGGTAAACATAATTATGAGAATATTATGTGTGCTATTTTGGCCACTAAAAAATATGGCGTTAGTGATAAGATTATTCAAGATGTTGTTAGTAATTTTGGTGGAGTAGAACATAGACTTGAATATGTTGGTAATATTAATGGTAGGGATGTTTATAATGATTCTAAAAGTACTAATACAGAATCTACAGTTATTGCACTTAATTCTTTTGATAGACCTACTGTACTTATTATGGGAGGACTTGATAGGGGACATTCTTTTGATGCTCTTACTAAACCTATGAGTCATACTAAATTAGTGGTGGCTTATGGTGAAACTAAAAATAGAATTAAAGAATTTTGTCATAGTATTGATATTCCTTGTGAGATATGTGATGATTTGGTTAGTGCTACTGATATTGCTTATAATAATTCTATAGAAGGGGATGTTATTCTTCTTAGCCCTGCTTGTGCTAGTTGGGATCAATTTCCTGATTTTGAAACTAGGGGTAGATTGTTTAAGGATACTATAGTTAAATATAAAGATAAAAATGATTTTAAGTTGTTTTTAGAAAAAGGTAAACATATTTATATGATTGGTATTGGTGGTATTAGTATGAGTGGTATTGCTGATATTCTTGTTAGTATGGGATATAAAGTAAGTGGCAGTGATAGGGTTAGTTCACTTATTACTGATAAACTTATAGAAAATGGAGTTAAGGTATATATTCCTCAAAAAGAAGATAATATTACTGATGATATTGATTTTGTTGTATATACCGCTGCTATTAGAGAGGATAATCCTGAGATGATGGCTGCTAAAAAAATGAATATTCCTACGATGGAAAGAGGAGAATTCTTGGGAGAAATTACTAAATTATATGCTAATACTATTGGTATAGCTGGTACTCATGGTAAAACTAGTACTACTTCTATGGTATCTTGTATATTTTTAGAAGCAGGAGTTGATCCGACTATACAGGTTGGTAGTATTCTTAAAAATATTGGAGGTAATTATAGAGTAGGAAATAGTGATACTCTTATAATTGAGGCTTGTGAATATTGTGATAGCTTTCTTAATTTTAAACAGAAATCTGCTATTGTATTAAATATTGATAATGATCATTTGGATTATTTTAAGAATTTGGATAATATTAAAAAGTCATTTAATAAATATGTTAGTCATTTGCCTAGTGATGGTTATTTGATTGTTAATAATGATGATAAGAATAGTGTTGATTTAGCTAGTCATACTAAGGCTAAAGTTGTTACGTATGGTATAGATAATGATGCTATGTATATGGCAAGTGACATTGTGTTTGATAAGAATGGTTATGCTAGCTTTGATGTTGTTTATAATGGTAAAAAGATAGGTAATGTTAATTTATCTGTACCAGGAGTTCATAATGTTTCTAATGCACTTAGTGCTATTGCACTAGCATGTAGTTATGGTATTTCATTTGATGATATTAAAAAGGGACTTAAGAAATATGAGGGGGCTGCTAGAAGATTAGAATATAAAGGTAAATTTAAAGGCGCTAGTGTATATGATGATTATGGACATCATCCTACTGAAATTAAGGCTGTAGTAGAATCTATTAAGAATATGAAGTTTAATGAATCTTGGGTTATATTTGAACCACATACTTATGCGAGAGCATATAAGCATAAAGAAGATTTTGCTAAAGTTCTTAAAGATTTTGATCATATAATTATAACTGATATTTATGCTGCTAGAGAAGAAAATATTTTTGGTATTAAAGAGGAAGATATTATTAAGGAAATTAAGAAATATGGTAAGGAAGCTTTTCATATAAGTAGCTACGATGATATTAAGCTATATTTAAGTGAATATGTTAATAAGGATGATTTGATTCTTACTTTAGGCGCTGGTAATGTTACTAAACTTGCTAGTATGTTGACAGAATAAAAGAATGACTTTGATCATTCTTTTTTCTTTAAGATTAGTTTTTTTGTTTTTGGTTTAGATATATTGTTATTATGTGTTATATTCTGTGATGGTACTATAGTTTTGTTGGCTTCTATTTCTTTTTCTTTATTATTTGTATTGATAGCTCTAGTAGTATTATTATTTGCTTTTTTATAGTCTATTTTATATATTGCTTGTAGAGTATTAATAAATGATGCTGAAAAGATTATTGCTGCTACATAGGCTTTATTTGTTATTAGATATGGGAGAGCTAATACTGATGATACTAAGTTTATTTTTCTTGATGTTTTCATATTTTTAGTCATTAGCATAGTGCTAGCTAAAGTACTTGATATTATTGGCAATATGCTTAATATTGATGTTATTGTTAGTGATCCTGCTAGTAAACTTAATAGCGGATACATTATTAATAACCATTTTGGTTGTTTTTTCTTTTTCTTTTCTTCATATATATATGTTATTATACCTTGTATTGTTAGTATTACTGGTCCTATTGATGCTGAATATGCTCCTAGAACTATCATTGATAGGAATCCTGCTAAATTTGATATTGAATTTTGTACTAAGAATTTTTTCTTTTCTTTTGATCTTATACTGGTAATTAAAAATATTCCATTTATTACTGATAATATTTGTGCTATTATAAAATTTGTCATTTGTACACCTCTAGTAAGTATTATACTTATATTATTTTAGTTGTCAATCTTTTATATTAAATTTTATTTTTTTGATTGTAAGTATTTTTCAAGCATTGGTAATCCATAGATTTGATTATAGTAATTTGGAAATTCATTTAAATGAGCTAATGCTATTTTTGCTGTTATTATTAAGTCATCATTTGTTACATTTGTTTTTTCATTTGTTTTACCATGTTCTAGTTCTATATTTATTCCTGTTAGTAAGTCAGTTGGAGTAAATTTATCAAATTTTATATTTAGTTTATTTGCTGCTGAAAGAGCATCTTTTAATGTAAACATATTATCACCATTTTATTATATGTTAGATAATGTAAATGTGTTTGAGATTAATTGACACTTGTATTTATTTAGGTTATACTTATATTGTACATTATGTATAATGAAAGGTGGTATGAATATGGAATTAAAAGGAAGTAAGACAGAACAAAATTTAATGACTGCTTTTGCAGGCGAATCACAAGCTAGAAATAAATATACTTATTTTGCTTCGAAAGCTAAGAAGGATGGTTATGAACAAATAGCTGCTATATTTGAAGAGACTGCTAATAATGAAAAAGAACACGCTAAAATGTGGTTTAAAGAATTAAATAATGGTGAAATTCCTGGTACTATAGATAATTTATTAGCTGCTGCTGAAGGTGAAAACTATGAATGGACAGATATGTATAAGGGATTTGCTGAAACTGCTAGAAGTGAAGGATTTACTAGAATTGCGTTTTTATTTGAAGAAGTAGCTAAAATAGAAAAGGAACATGAGGAAAGATATAGAAAATTACTTGCTAATGTAAAAGATGGTTTGGTATTTTCTAGAGATGGTGATAAGATATGGCAATGTAGAAATTGTGGACATATCGTTATTGGTAAAGAAGCTCCAAAGGTTTGTCCTGTATGTGCTCATCCACAAAGTTATTTTGAAATTAAAAAAGAGAACTATTAAGTTTGAAGTTGTAATATAAAAGTGGACATAAAAAAAGATGTTCCACTTTTTGTTTGATATAATTAATTATTTGATATAAT